>CATNCS010000014.1 GCA_950097245.1 uncultured Oscillospiraceae bacterium
CCGTATACAATGGTGCGATTTCTTCCCACTGCTCATCGGTCAAGTCGCTGGGGTACGACTCTCTTACCTTTTCTTCCATATCTCTATTCTATCACAGCCCTTTCCTCTTGTGAATACAGATTCTTAGTGTCCGGGCTCAAAGCGCCACTTATTTGTGCTTGAAAAGGTGATTCCAGCACTGATTAAGATTCTGGCTTGAACTCTGGAAGTAATCTACGACTCCTCCTACCGTGCGTTGTAGTGTACTTCCTCTCAACTCAATTTTATTAGAAAGGCGACCGTTTGTCTGCACTCTTTCATCCCTATTTGTGCAGACCGCAAAGCGGTCGGCATGGTGATTATGATGTATCAGACCATCGGCTTTATCGGCACCGGCAATATGGGGTCCGCGGTGGCCCGGGCGGCGGCCAAAAGCGGGCTGGCGGAGACCATCCTACTGGCCAACCGCACCCCCGCCAAGGCGGAGGCCCTGGCGGAGGAGCTGCCCGGGGCGGCCCTGTCCACCAACGAGGAGATCGCCCGCACCGCCCAGCTCATCTTCCTGGGGGTGAAGCCCCAGATGATGGAGCTGGTGCTGGACCCCCTGGAGCGTATCCTGAAAAAGCGGGAGGACCGGTTTGTGCTGGCCACCATGGCCGCCGGCCTGACCTGCGGCCGCATCCAGGACATGCTGGACATGGACTGCCCGGTGATCCGCCTGATGCCCAACACCCCCGCCGCCATCGGGGCCGGGGTGGTGCAGTACTGCGGACAGATGGTGACCATGGAGGAGCTGGACGACTTCGCGGCTCTGATGTCCCCCGCCGGCCTGGTGGACCCGGTGCCCGAGGGGCTCATCGACGCGGCCAGCGCCGTGTCCGGCTGCGGGCCCGCCTTTGCCTACCTGTTCATCGAGGCCCTGGCCGACGGCGGAGTGGCCTGCGGCCTGCCCCGGGACAAGGCCGTCGCCTACGCCGCCCAGATGCTGGCCGGGTCCGCCAAAATGGTGCTGGAGAGCGGGAAGCACCCCGGCGCCCTGAAGGACGCGGTCTGCTCCCCCGGGGGCACCACCATCCAAGGGGTGCGGGCGCTGGAGGAGGGCGGCTTCCGGGCCGCGGCTATGGACGCGGTGATTGCCGCCTATGAGAAAACGGTGAAGCTGGCCAAAAAATGAATGTAGGGGGCGGCGCCCTCGCCGCCCCGCCCGCTGGAAATCCGGGCCGCCGAGGGCGGCGGCCCCTACAGAATATACGAATCGCAATATAGTTAGGAGAATACAACCATGCGTATTGTAGTCAAAGTGGGCACCTCCACCCTGGCCCACGCCACCGGACGGCTGAACATCCGCCACGTGGAGGAGCTGGTGAAGGTGCTGTCCGACCTGAAAAACGCGGGGCACGAGATGATTCTGGTGTCCTCCGGGGCCATCGGCATGGGGGTGGGCAAGCTGAACCTGCCCGGCAAGCCCGCCGACATGCCCACCAAGCAGGCCGCCGCCGCCGTGGGCCAGTGCGAGCTGATGTACACCTATGACAAGCTCTTCTCCCAGTACAACCACACGGTGGCACAGATCCTGCTCACCGGCGAGGATGTGGACCACGACGACCGGCGGCAGAACTTTGAGAACACCATGGCCCGGCTGCTGGAGCTGGGGGCCCTGCCCGTCATCAACGAGAACGACACGGTGGCCACCGCCGAAATCAAGGTGGGGGACAACGACACCCTGGGTGCCATTGTGGCCTGCTCGGTGGGGGCGGACCTGCTGGTCCTCCTCAGCGACATCGAGGGGCTGTACACCGCCGACCCGAGAAAGGACCCGGACGCCAGGCTGATTCCGGTGGTGGAGGAGGTCACCCCCGAGATCGAGGCTTTGGCCGGGGGCAAGGGCAGCGAGCTGGCCACCGGAGGCATGGAGACCAAGCTCCGGGCGGCCAGGATGGTCACCGCCAAGGGGTGCGACATGGTGATTACCAACGGAGAGCACCCGGAGCGGCTGTATGACATCGCCGAGGGCAAGGCCGTGGGCACCCGGTTTTTGGGGAGGAAAGTAAGATGACAACACAGGAACTGCTCCAAAGAGCCGCCGCCGCCAAGGGGGCCATGGCCCTGGCGGACACCGGCACCAAAAACCGGGCCCTGCTGGCTATGGCGGACGCGCTGGGGGAGCATTGCGACGAAATTCTGGCGGCCAACGCCCTGGATCTGGAGGGAGCGAAAGGAACAATCTCCGAGGTGATGCTGGACCGGCTGGCCCTCAGCCCCGAGCGGGTGGCCGGGATGGCTCAGGGCATCCGGGAGGTGGCCCAGCTGCCCGACCCGGTGGGGGTGGTCCTCAGCCGGGTGGAGCGGCCCAACGGGCTGGTCATCGAAAAGACGGCGGTCCCCATGGGAGTGATTGCTATCATCTACGAGAGCCGGCCCAACGTCACCAGTGACGCCGCCGCCCTGGCCCTGAAGGCGGGCTCCGCCTGCGTCCTGCGCTGCGGCAAGGAGGCCCACCGGTCCGCCGCCGCCATTGTGGCCGCCCTGAAGGAGGGGCTGGCCGGGGCCGGGCTGGACCCGGACGCCCTCCAGCTGGTGGAGGACACCACCCGCGCCTCCGCCAATGAGCTGATGTCCGCCCGGGGATTGATCGACCTGCTCATCCCCCGGGGGGGCGCGGGCCTCATCCGGGCCTGTGTGGACAACGCCGCCGTCCCCGTACTGGAGACGGGCACCGGCATCTGCCACATCTATGTGGACGCCTGCGCCGACCTGAACATGGCGCTGGACATTATCGAGAACGCCAAATGCTCCCGGCCCAGTGTGTGCAACGCCGCCGAGGTGTGCCTGGTTCACCGGGATATTGCCAGGGAATTTCTGCCCAGATTGAAGGGCCGGCTGGAGCGCAACAAGTACGGCCACCCGGTCCAGCTGAGGCTGGACCCGGTCGCGGCCAAAATCATCGACGGCGCCCCCGCCGGACCGGCCGACTTCGACACCGAGTTTCTGGACTACGTTATGGCGGTGAAGGTGGTGGACTCCCTGGAGGAGGCCGTCGCCCACATCGGGGCCCACTCCACCGGCCACTCCGAGGCCATTGTCACCGCCGACGAGGGCGCGGCCCGGTCCTTCCTGGCCCGGGTGGACAGCGCCGCCGTCTACTGGAACGCCTCCACCCGCTTCACCGACGGGGGGGAGTTCGGCCTGGGGTGCGAGATGGGAATTTCCACCCAAAAATTGCACGCAAGGGGGCCTTT
Source organism: uncultured Oscillospiraceae bacterium (assembly GCA_950097245.1). GTDB lineage: Bacteria > Bacillota > Clostridia > Oscillospirales > Oscillospiraceae > Lawsonibacter. The sequence continues at coordinate 3,219 of CATNCS010000014.1, forward strand.
GGGGCTGGCGGAGCTGTGTTCCTTCAAATTTGTGATAAAAGGCACAGGGCAGACCCGGTAAAATTGTAAAAATTTCTCAGATGACATTTCTCCGAAAATAGTGTATGATGTGGGCAGAATGAGACGCTGCGGGAGAAATTTCGCGGCGGCAGAATAAAAGAAAGGACTGATTCCAATGGGCCGTTTGAAGCGGAAGCTGCGAGAGAAAGAATTTGTTGACCTGACCCGGGAGCTGCTGGACTCCGACCAGGTGCGGATGATGGGCCGGTGGAAGCACCACGGCCCGGTGACCACCCTGGACCACTCCCTGTTTGTGGCCTTCTCCACCTATCGGGTGGCCCGGCTGCTCCATATGGACGTGCAAGCCGCCGTCCGGGGGGCCCTGCTCCACGACCTGTACCTCTACGATTCCAAGGACAAGTCCGCCCACCCGGGCAACCAGTGCTTCGACCACCCCCGGTTCGCCGCCCGGAACGCCGCCGCCCTCACCCCCCTCACCCCCAAGGAGCGGAACATTATTCTGTCCCACATGTGGCCTCTGGGGGGTGCCCTGCCCCGGTCGCTGGAGGCCTGGATGGTGGACCTGGTGGACACCGTCTGCGCCGGGCTGGAGGTGTCCCGCATCTGCCGGCCCTCCCGCCTGCGGGAGCGCCTTGGGGTGCGTCCGCTGATCCCTGTCTACCAATAAAAGACACATGACCGCCTGCCATAGATTTGGCGGGCGGTTTTTGTCGGTCAGAATGGAATCCTGCCGGAGAGACTGTTTTTCGCGTTTTTTTGAAAAATATTCCCGAATGCTGGAAAAAAGAAAAAATGTATGTTATAATGCCGGGTAGAGAGACATGCCGAATAGGAGGAAGGCTATGAACGACTATTCCGCCCCGCTGCAGGCCAAGCGGGAACAGCTGCTGGCAGCGGGGGTTATCATGATGGACCCCGCCGCCGTCTACGTGGAGGACCAGGTGGAGGTGGGGGCAGGAACGCTGCTCCTGCCGGGGACCATCCTCCGGGGAAGGACAGTAATCGGGAGAGACTGCTGTATCGGCCCTCAGGTGATGATTACCGACTCCGCCGTGGGGGACGGCTGCACCGTCAACGCCTCCCAGTGTGAGGAGAGCACCATTGAGCGGGACTGCCAGATCGGCCCGTACACCCACATCCGGCCCCACTGCGTGGTGGGGGAGGGCTCCAAAATCGGGGCCTTTGTCCAGCTGAAAAACTGCAATCTGGGCCGGGGGACCAAGATGGCCCACCTCACCTACGTGGGGGACAGCGACGTGGGCGAGGACTGCAACTTCGGCTGCGGCACCGTCACCTGCAACTACGACGGCTTCCACAAGTACCGCACCACCATCGGCAGCCACGTCTTTGTGGGGTGCAACACCAACTTCGTCGCCCCGGTGACGGTGGAGGACGGGGCCTTTATCGCCGCCGGCACCACGGTGACCGGCCCGGTCCCGGAGGACGCCATGGCCATCGGCCGGGCCCGCCAGGAGGTCAAGGAGGGCTGGGCCAGGGAGAACCGGCTGAAAAAAGGGAAAAAGTGAGGGAGCGGCCTCGCACAAAAATACAGAAGAAACGGCCCCAGGGCCGACAAAAATGGGAGGATGTAAGTTATTATGATAGCACACGGCAAGGATATCAAAGTCATCACGGGCAATTCCAACCCCGGGCTGGCCAGAGACATCTGCAAGGAGCTGGGGATCCCCCTGGGGAACTCAGAGGTGGGCGCCTTCTCCGACGGGGAGAACTTCGTGTCCATCTATGAGACGGTCCGGGGCTCCGACGTCTTCGTGGTCCAGTCCACCTGCGCCTTTGTCAAGGACGGAAAGGCCAGCACGGTCAACGATGCGCTGATGGAGCTGCTCATCATCATCGACGCCCTGAAGCGGGCCTCCGCCGGCCGGATCACCGCCGTGATCCCCTACTTCGGCTACGCCCGCCAGGACCGGAAGACCAAGCCCAGAGACCCCATCTCCGCCAAGCTGGTGGCCAACCTCATCACCACCGCCGGCGCCGACCGGGTGCTCACCATGGACCTCCACGCCAACCAGATCCAGGGCTTCTTCGATATCCCGGTGGACAACATGCTGGGCTCTCCCATCTTTGTGGACTACTTCAACCGGAAGTATAAGGACAGCCACGATGAGACGATGGTGGTCTCCCCCGATGTGGGCTCTGTGGCCCGGGCCCGGGCCTTTGCCCAGAAGCTGAATATGCCCCTGGCCATTGTGGACAAGCGGCGGCAGAAGGCCAACTCCTCCGAGGTGATGAACATCATCGGCGACGTGAGGGACAAGCGGGTCATCCTGCTGGACGACATGGTGGACACCGGCGGCTCCCTGTGCCACGCGGCCAAGGCCCTGGTGGAGATCGGCGGCGCCAAGGACGTCACCGCCTGCGCCTCCCACGGCGTGCTCTCCGGCCCCGCCATCCGGCGCATCGAGGAGAGCGCCCTGGATGAGGTGGTCTTCCTGAACACCATCCCCCCCAGAGAGGGCGTCCAGTGCGGCAAGATCCGGTATATCTCGGTGGCCCACCTTTTTGCCGAGGCCATCAGCCACATCTACATGGAGACTTCCGTGTCTCCCCTGTTTGTGTAAATATTTTTCCGGGGGCGGGCAGGTGCCCGCCCTTATTTATGCCGCAGAGAGGCGGAACCAGTGTAGGGGCGCATATTATGCGCCCGCCGTTCCCGCGGCGGGGTATCGCGGGCGGATAATATCCGCCCCTACAGTACCGATTTAAAAGAATCAAAGCGAGGAACCAACCATGTTTTTTAAAAAGGACGCGGGCGGCGTGAGCTGGCTGCTGGTCTGCCTGGGCAATCCCGGGGACAAATATGAGAACACCCGGCACAACGTGGGCTATATGGTGGCCGATGAGCTGGCCGAGCGCCAGAGCAAGCCCATCCAGCGGCTGAAATTCAAGGCGTTGACCAATGTCCTCACCATATCCGGAGAGAAGGTGCTGGTGATGAAGCCCATCACCTATATGAACCTGTCCGGGGAGGCGGTGCGCCAGGGGGTGGACTTTTACAAAATTCCCCCGGAGCGGGTGCTGGTGGTGTCTGACGACACCGCCCTGGCCCTGGGACGGCTGCGCATCCGGACCAAGGGCTCCGCCGGGGGACACAACGGACTGAAAAATATTATCCAGCACCTGGGTACCGACCAGTTCCCCCGGCTGCGGGTGGGGGTGGGGGAAAAGCCCCACCCGGACTACGATATGGCCGACTGGGTGCTGGGCAGGTTTACCGGCGAGGACAAAAAAACCATCGACGGGGCCGTCAAACGGGCCGCCGACGCGGTGGAGTGCATCCTGGCCGAGGGCATCGACCGGGGAATGGGGAAGTTTAACGGATAGGATCAGACGGCGGGGTATCCCCCGCCGTTTCCGCTGGCGCGTAGTTCTTACACGCTTTTGTGTCGTTATACCTGGGCTTGCGCCGGGGATAGACACAGTGCCCGGAGCCGCACATACTGTATATTCCCCGCGCAGTTCTGACATAGTGCTGGCGAAAGTGCTTGCAGGTTTGACAAATCTTTTTTTCTTCCACGTTACTCACCTCGATTTAATGATATCATGTATTGAGTATTAAGTCAATACATGGTACGTTCTTGTTTTCTGCACTGTCTTCTGATATGCTATACCAAATGGTGCATATGTGGTAACGAGGTGGTGTGTCTATGGCAGATTCCGTTTTTGTTCATCGTAAAAGGCTGGTTACATCTCTTGCTAACGAATTGGTAAGGCCCTTGGACGAGCTTTCTAAAAAGACGCGGGTTCCAAAGTCCCGTTTGATTGACGAAGCGGTAGAGGACCTGCTGAAGAAGTATGAAAAACGGATGGCTGAGTAGGCCATCCGTTTTGCTTATCCTGTGATTGTGGTTCCCGAGGCCCGCTGGCCCAGCATGTGGAGGAGCAGGGCGTGCTCCACCCGGCCGTCCAGGATGGAGACCTCCCCCACCCCGGCGCGGATGGCGTGGACGCAGCCCCGGACCTTGGGCACCATCCCACCGGCGATGAGGCCGGCTTCGATGAGCTCCTCCGCCCGCTTCACGTCCATGCGGTCCACGGCGGTTTTGCTGTTGTGGCTGTCGATCAGAATGCCTCCGATGTCGGTGAGGAACACCAGGCTCTCCGCCCCCAGGGCCTCGGCCACCGCCCGGGCGGCGTCGTCGGCGTTGCAGTTCAGGCCGTCTCCGTCCTCCCCCAGGGCGATGGGGGACACCACGGGGACGAAGTCGGCGTCCAGGAGGGTGTTCAGCACCCTGGGGTTCACCCTGGAGATGGCCCCCACCCGGCCCAGAGACGGGTCCTTCACCGCGGCGGTGATGAGCCCGCCGTCCTTGCCGGAGATGCCCACGGCGGACACCTCCAGCCGGGCCAGGTCGGCCACAATGGCCTTGTTCACCTGGGCGGACAGGGCCAGCTCGGCGGCGGACAGGGCGGCCTCGTCGGTGACCCGGTAGCCGTTCTCAAACCGGGTGGGCACCTGGAGCTTCTCCAGCAGGGCGGTGATGTGCTTGCCGCCCCCGTGGACCAGCACCACCCGCATGCCCACCATCCGCAGGGCGGCCACGTCCTGAAGGGTGGTGTCCTGGTCCGACTCCGCCCCGATGGCCGAGCCGCCGTATTTCACCACCACCGTCTTGCCCTCGTGGCGCTTCAGAATGGGCAGGATGGACAGCAGGCTGCGCACCTTCTCCATGCCGTCCAGGCCGTGGGCCACGTCGTACTCCCGGAGGAAGGCGTGGACGTAGTCCACGTCGGAGGGGGTGTCCACATACTCCTTTCCCCGCTTCTGGCGGGTCTCCGCCCCCTTGCCGGTGATGAGGAGGACGGAAGGCTCCCGGCAGCCTAAAACCGCCTGACGGATGGCCTCCCCCCGGTTGGGCTGGATGGAGTACTCGCAGCCCTGCTCCGCCACATGGCCGGCGATCTCCCGGCAGATGGCCTCGGTGTCCTCCTCCCCGCTGTCCTCCTCGGTGAGGACCACCAGGTTGGAGTATTTTCCGGAAATTTCCCCCAGGTCCTTCCGCCGGTCCAGGGCCTTCCCGCCGGGGCAGCCGAAGAGGGAGACAATCCGCCGCCCGGGGTACTCCGCCTGGACGGAGCGGAAGAGGGTCTCGAAGGACATGCGGTTGTGGGCGTAGTCCACAATGGCGGTGACGCTGTCGTCGGCGTTGGTGTACACCTCCATCCGCCCCGGCACCCGGGCCTTCATCAGGCCCACGTAGATGCACCGCTCCGGGATGTTCAGCCCCTCGCACACGGCGATGGCGGCCAGGGCGTTCTCCACGTTGAACAGCCCGGGCATGGTGAGGCGGAACTCCCGCAAAAACCGCCGGGTGCGCACCCGGAAGAGGATGTCGCTCCCCCGCTTGCGCACCTGGGAGGCGCAGACGTCCGCCTCCTGGTTCCGCTGGGAGAAGGTGTACACCGGCGCCCCCGCCGCCCGGGCGGCGGCCAGGATCCGGTCCGGGTGGTCGCAGTCCAGATTGACGCAGTTGACGGCCCCCTGGCCGAAGATCCGAAGCTTGGAGGAGAAGTAGTCCTCAAAGTCGGAGTGCTCGATGGGGGAGATGTGGTCGTAGCCGATGTTGAGAAAGGCGGCGGCGGCGAAATCGGTGCACAGGGAGCGGTGGTACTTCAGGGCCTGGCTGGACACCTCCATGGTCAGGTACTCCAGTCCGGCCTCCACCGCGTGGGCGAAGTGGCGCTGGAGGTCCAGGGCGTCCGGCGTGGTGATGTGGGACTCAAAGCGGTCCACCCCGTCGTAGGTGTCGATGGAGGAGATCAGGCCGGTCTCCGGCTTGCCCTGCTCCGCCATGTACTCGTCCAGAATGTACTTCAGATAGTAGGCGGTGGAGGACTTGCCCTTGGTCCCCGTCAGGCCGATGACCTTCAGCTTGCCTGAGGGGTGGCCGTAGAACAGGTCGGCCAGAGGGGCGATGGTGAGGCGCATGTCGGACACCAGAAGGCAGGGCAGATCAATTTCCGGGTAGGGGGTCTCGCTCACATAGGCGACGGCCCCCCTGTCCCGGGCCATTTTTAAAAACTCCGCCTTGAAGTGGGCCCCCTTGCAGAGAAACAGCGTGCCGGGGACCACCTCCCGGGAGTCGTAGGACACCAGCTCCACCGGGGCGGTCCGGTCCAGCGTGTTCGGGACGGGGGCGGCCAGCAGGCTGCGCCCCTCCAGCAGGGCGATATAGTCGCTGAGGGTGGTTTTTGCCATAGAAGCAACTCCTCTCGGTATTATTTGATAAAAATATGCCGTAAAGGCTTATGGCAGGCCTCCACCGCCCGCTGGGCCAGCACCGCCATGGCGTCGGTGTAGAAGGGAGGCAGGTGGTGCTTGTCGGCGAAGACCGACAGCTCGGTGCAGGCCAGCACCCCGCAGTCGCAGCCCTGGGAGAGGAGGTCCTCATGGATGGCGGCGAACTTCTGGGGGTCGCCGTCCCGGCCGGACTTCACGTCGTCGTAGATGAGGGACATCACCAGCTCCTGGGCCTCCGGGGAGGGGATAACGGCCTGTATTCCAACGGAAGAAAATTCCTTTTGGTATAATTCGGTCTGAATCGTGCCGTCGGTGGCCAGGATGCCGGGGCGCTTCAGGCCCTGAGAGGCCAGCAGCCGGGCGGTCTCCCGGATCATATGGAGGATGGGGATGCCGATATACTGCTGCACCCGGTCCAGAAAGAAGTGGGAGGTGTTGCAGGGGACGGCGATGCAGGTGCACCCCGCCCGCTCCAGCAGCCTGGCGTCCTCCAGCAGCCGCAGGTACACCGCCTCCCGGGCTTTGCCCCCGCTGAGAATGGCGGAGGTGCGGTCGGGCATTCCGCTGTCCGACAGGATCAGTGCGTTGACGTGCTCCTGGTCCGTCCGGGCGTCGGTGCGGTCGATGACGAATTGATAGAAGGTGTTGGTGGCCTGGGGGCCCATGCCCCCCAGAACGCCGAGACGGTAGTTCATAGTGGAGTTCCTTCCAGAAAAAGTTTGGCTGGGCTGGGGGACGCCTCATCCGCCCCCTTCGGGGGCACCTTCCCCTAAAGGGGAAGGCTTTTTGACGCACCCCTATGCCTTCCCCTTCAGGGGAAGGCGGCGCGGCCGTCGGGCTGTGACGGATGAGGTCTTATCCCTCCGGCACCTTGTTGTACCGGTCAAACCGCTTGATGTTGCCGATGTGGTTCTTGACGATTCGCAGGCGGCGCTTCAGCGAGGCGTCGCCGGAGTAGACCAGGGAGTGGGAGTCCGCCCCGGCCTGGATGAGGGCGCGCATCTCCTGGTGGTATTTTTTCGGGGTGAACTTGAAGGCCACCTTTTTGGGCACCATCCGCCACAGGGAGCGGTTTTTGGTCATGGTGAAGGGCAGGTCGCGCCCCTCCACCCGGTCCTCCACCACCAGCCTGGCGATGTTGTGGCCCGCGCCGGTGACGTAGTAGTTGCTCCGCCCCTGGCGGCAGTTGATCTCAAAGGCCTTGTACCTGCCGTCCCGGCGGTCGTACTTGATGTCGAAGTTGGAGAAGCCCACGAAGTGGAGCGCTTCGAGGAGCCCCTTGATTTTCTCCTCCAGCTCCTCGTCGCATTCGGTGAGGATAACGGCGTGGTTGCCGATGCCGTGGGGGGAGTGCTCCTCCAGCAGGACGTGGCCCAGGCACATGGTGGTCACCCGGGCGTTGCGGTCGGAGTAGCTGGGGAGCACCCGCATGTAGCTGTCGTCCCCGGGGATGAACTCCTGGAGGACCATGTGGTCGGGATACCCGGCGGCGTAGACGTGGTCCAGGCTCTCCAGCAATTCTTCCCAGCTCTGGCAGATATAGACTTTGGCCAGGGAGTGGTCCCCGCAGGCCCAGTAGGCCACGCTGTCGGCGGGCTTGGCGATGTAGGGCGGGCCCCAGGGGAGGGTGAAGTCGTGGCCCAGGGACTTGTGGTAGATGAAGGTAGCCGGGTGGTCGATGCCATGCTCGTCGCACAGCCGGTAAAATTTTTCTTTGTTGATGAGGGTGTCCAGCAGCTCTCCGTCGATGTAGGGGGCGATTACGTTTTTGGGCAGGGTGTCCTTGCAGTGGGCGGCCAGCTGGACGTAGCTGTCCCCGCAGCCCAGCAGGAGGACGGTTTTGTCGGAAAACTCCTCCGCCACCGTTTGGACGTTGCGGCGGAAGGCGGCCTCGGACTCGTTGTCCGGGCACACCCGGTAGTCGATGATGGCGCTGCCGTGGCAGGGGAAGGAGGGGTATTTGCCAAAAGCGACGGAGCGTACCCCGTAGGCCTCGTGAAAGGCCCGGGCCACGCTGTAGACGTTGATGTCGCCGCCGAAGAGCAGCGGCTGGAAAGGAAGGGTATTGGACATAGGAAAACCTCTTTTATTGTGTTTGAAGGGGGCGGCCGCTGTGCCGCCCCGCCTGCAGCAAAATCCTGACACGGGGCGGCACAGAGGCCGCCCCCTACCGAAATTCTCTTGTAAACCCCTTGGCAAAGATGGGGTCGATGTCGAAGGCGGCCAGGTCGCCGGCGGAGCACTTCACATTGGTGACGTTGAGCAGAATCTCAGTGGCGCCGACAGGACCCAGGACCTTAACCCGCTGGTCCCCGATGCGGACGGTTCGCTTTTTGGACCGCCGCCACTGAAGCCACAGAGCCCGGAGGCCGGTCTCCCGGGGGCGGACCACCCCGAAGCCGTTCTGATAGCCCACAGGGAGCACCGCCACCCGGGTGGGCTTTTTCAGAACAATGGGCCTGTCGGTGCCCAGGGAGTGGCCCTTGGGCAGCCAGCGGACCTCGGCCAGGGGGGCCTCGCCGTAGCCCACCGTCTTCAGCCGGTCGTCCCTGGTGCGGCGGCAGCGGCCCAAAATGGCCGAGCCGGCCCGGACGCCGTCCAGCCGGGCGCTGTCGTTGTGGAGCAGGGCGAAGGAGCCGGCGGCGTGGACGGTGCCCGTCTCAAAGCCGGCGGCATGGATGGTGTCCAGCACCTGGTGGAACTGATCCAGCTGGTGGGCGCACTCCGGGTCGCCCACCTTCATGGCGTGGAGCTGGGTGTAGATGCCCTCCAGGGCCACGTTGGGCAGGGAGCGGTAGGCTAAGAGAATTTTTTCCGGCTCGCTGACCAGAAAGCCGCCGAAGCCCATCCCCGTGTCCACCTGGATGTGGGCGCAGGCCACGGTGGCCCGGTTCTCCGCCAGGGCGTTGAGGGCCAGGCCGGTGTCTACCGAGGAGATGGTGCACACCACGCTCAGGTCCACCAGCTGCTCCAGCTCCTCCCGGTCGGTGGTGGAGCGGAGCATGAGGATCTCCTCGTCCACAAAGCCGGCATCCCGCAGCTTTTTGGCCTCCCCCACCTCGTAGACGGCAAAGCGGCCGATGCCCTCCGCCCGGAGCAGCCTGGCCATGGGGACGATGCCCGCCCCTCCGCCGTCTCCGGCCAGCACCCCGTAGATGGCCGCGCCGGCTGCCTTCTCCTTGATAACGGACAGGTTGTGCTTCACCGCGGCCTTTTCGATGACCAGCTTGCGCATAAGGATAGCCCCCTTCTGTCTCTCTGGGAATACCTGATTCTTATTATTTTACCACCTCTGGTGGAAAATAGCAATAAACCTTTCCCGGAGGAGAGGGGCGGAAGATTATTAAATTTCTGTGTCTTTGGCGCTTTGGTTGCAATCCGGGAATATTTGGTGTAAAATACAAGCACGATATTTTAGATTGGAGGAGTATGATTATGGACGACAAGGTAAAAGCCCTGCTGGACAGAGTGAAGGGGACGGCGAACTATGCCGCTGACGCCGCGGCGGACGGGGCCCGGGCCGCGGGCAAAAAGGCGGGCCAGATGGTGGACGTGGCCAAGCTGAACGTGCAGCTCTTCGATCTGAACGGGGAGTACAACGATATCCTGCGCCAGCTGGGCCAGGTGATGGTGGACACCCACAGAGGCGAGGCCCCCGAGAACGACAAGGTCAGCCAGCTGCTGGCCCAGGCGGACGAGAAGGCGGCGCGGATTGCCGAGCTGAAAAACCGCATCGCGGATTTGAAGCAGGCCGCCTCCTGCCCGGCCTGCGGCGAGCCCTGCGGCCGGGGCGACAAGTTCTGCCGGGCCTGCGGAAAGCCGCTGAGCTGAGACTGTGGGCGAGACGGCAGAGGAGGTAAAATCATGACAGATAAGGAACGCAAAGACACGCAGAAAGCCATGCTTTATGATTTGCGCCTGATTATTAAGAGCAGCGAAAGAAGCCAGTACACAAAAGAGGAACTTCTTGATTTGCTGGATACCATCGCCGCGGCCAAGGACCAGGAGTAAAGGAGGAGCTTATGGACTACACAATGGAGCAGTACCGGGCCAGCGCCCGGGCGATTCAAGACCGGCTGGGGGACTTTGTCCCCAAGGTGGCCATGGTGCTGGGCTCCGGCCTGGGCTATCTGGGGGACGAGGTGGAAAACCCCATCGCCATCGACTACCGGGATATCCCCCACTTTAAGGCCTCCACCGCCCCCGGCCACAAGGGCCGGCTGGTCTTTGGCACCCTGGAGGGCCAGAGGGTAGCCGTCATGCAGGGCCGGATGCACCACTACGAGGGCTACTCCTATGAGGCGGTGTCCTACGCAGTCCGGGTGCTGCGGCTGCTGGGGTGCGACACCCTCATCGTCACCAACGCCGCCGGCTGCGTCAACACGGAGTGGAAGGCCGGCGACCTGATGCTCATCACCGACCAGATCAAGATGTTCTCCGAATCCCCCCTCCGGGGGGAGAACCTGCCCGACTTCGGGGTCCGCTTCCCTGACGCATCCCACCTGTACACCTCCCGGCTCCAGGCGCTGGCCCGGGAGACGGCCCAGGAGCGGGGCATCCCCCTGCGGGAGGGGGTCTACTTCTACTGCTACGGCCCCCAGTACGAGACTCCGGCGGAGGTCCGGGCTGTCCGTCTGCTGGGGGGGGACGCCGTGGGCATGTCCACCGCCCCCGAGGTGATTGTGGCCGGCCACTGCGGCATGGAGGTGCTGGGGCTCACCCTGCTGTCCAACATGGCCGCGGGCATTCTGGACCAGCCCCTCTCCGAGCAGGAGGTCCTCGATGCCGCCGCCGCCGCCCGGGAGAAGTTTTCCGGGTTGGTAAGGGCGTGCTTGAGGAAGATGTAATTTGTAGGGGGCGGCCTCTGCGCCGCCCCGTGGTCCTGCGTTTGCGAATTGGCGGGGCGGCACGGAGACCGCCCCCTACACGCGAGGAGGAAACCTGAATGTCTGTTTTGTTTACCAACGTCACCGCTGTGACCATGGACCCGGCCCGGCCGGCTTTGAAGGACGCCTTTGTGGCGGTGGAGGGGACCAAAATCGCCTCGGTGGGGACGGAGCGCCCCCAGGGGGAGTTTGATCGGGAGATTGACTGCGCCGGAAAGGTACTGATGCCCGGCTTTGTCAACGCCCACACCCACGTGCCCATGGCCCTGATGCGGGGCTACGGCGGGGGCTGCGACCTGCAGACCTGGCTGAACAAGTACATCTTCCCCGCCGAGGACAGGCTGGACGACCGGTGCGTGGCGGCGGGAGCCGCCCTGGGCCTGGCGGAGATGATCGCCTCGGGCACCACCTGTATCGCCGACATGTACATGAACACCGAGACCATCGCCAAGACCGTGCTGGAGGCGGGCATCTCCGCCAACCTGGCCTGCGGGGCGGTGTACTTCGGCGACCCGGCGGACTTCTCCCCCGAGACCTGCAATGACTGCGGAAACCACGTCCGCGTCTACGAGAACTGGCACGGCGCCGGAGACGGCCAGCTGCTGGTGGACGCCTCCATCCACGCCGAGTACACCTCCTCCGCCCCCGCCTGGGAGTGGGTGGCCAATTTTGCCCAGCAACATGGGCTGCGGATGCACGTCCATGTGTCCGAGACCCATTCGGAGCATGAGAAGTGCATCGAAAAATACGGCAAGACCCCCGCCCAGCTCCTGGACCAGTACGGGGTGTGGGCCAACGGCGGCATCGCCGCCCACTGCGTCTATCTCTCCGGCGGGGACGCGGAGCTGTTTGCCCAGCGGGGCGTCACCGCCGTCCACAACCCGGTGTCCAACTTAAAGCTGATGTCCGGGGTGGCTCCCCTGTTCTTCCTGCGGGACTGCGGCATGAACGTGGCCCTGGGCACCGACGGGGTGGCCTCCAACAACAGCCACAACATGTTCGAGGAGATGAAGACTGCCGCGCTGGTGCAGAATTACAGCTTTGGAGAGGACCACGGGCAGCTGTCTGCGGCGGACATTCTGGTCATGGCCACCGTCAACGGGGCCAGGGCCCTGGGCCGGGACACCGGAGTGATCGCCCCGGGCAAAATCGCCGACCTGATCCTGGTGGACTTTACCGCCCCCAACCTCTTCCCCTGCCACGACATCGCGGAGAACCTGGTCTACTCCGCCGCCCCCTCCAACGTGGTGATGAATATGGCCCGGGGGAAAATCATATATGAAAACGGGACATTCCTCACCCTGGACATGGACCGTATCCGGGCCGAGGTGCAAAACTACGCCCTGCCCCATATTTTTGGCTGACCACGTGTAGGGGCGGATATGATCCGCCCGCGATGACTTGGGCATATTGACGTCGGGCAGATGATATCCGCCCCTACGGAGCGTGCCCCGAAAATCCCAAGGAGGCTGCCTATGGCCCGAAAAGATGCGCAAAAACAGAATACCTTCTTCGGCGGGGCGGCCATCCTGGCGGTGGGCATCCTGGTGGTGAAGCTCATCGGCATGTTCTACAAGATCCCCCTGGTCAACATCATCGGAGCCCAGGGAAACACCGACTTCACCAACGCCTACAACATCTACGCCGTGCTGCTCACCATCTCCACCGCCGGGCTGCCGGTGGCGGTGTCCAAGCTGGTGAGCGAGGCCAACGCCCAGGGCCGCCGGGGCCAGGTGCGCCGCACCTTTCAGCTGGCGCTGGGGATGTTCCTGATTCTGGGGGTTGTCTCCTTCTTTGTGATGTACTTCAAGGCCGATATGCTGGCCGAGATGATGCACGACACCAAGGCCGCCCCCGGAATCCGGGCCCTGTCCCCGGCGGTGGTGTGCGTGGGCTGCCTGGCCGCCCTCCGGGGCTACACCCAGGGCCACCTGAACATGACCCCCACCTCCGTCTCCCAGATTATCGAGGCCCTGTGCAAGCTGCTCATCGGCCTGTCTCTGGCCTGGTGGCTGGTGAAGAACGGCCAGCCCCCGGAGACCGCCGCCGCCGGCGCCATCACCGGCGTGACGGTGGGCACCATGGTGGCGCTGGTGTACATGGTGCTGGACTACACCTTTAAGGGCGGCCACGACAGCGGCCTGCTCCGGGACGAGCCGGACGCCCCGGTGGACATCATCCGGAATATCCTGCGCATCGCCATCCCCATCACCCTCAGCTCCTCCATGGTGGGCATCGTCACGGTGATCGACTCCTCCCTGGTCCAGGGCCAGCTCCAGCGGGTGCTGCTGGAAAACCGGGACTGCTGGGCGCTGTATTCCAGGTTTCAGTTTGTTGATTTCGCCCCCCTGGAGGAGGCCATCTCCAATTGGAAGGCCCTGCTGCCCACCGGGACGGCGGCCACCATCGCCACCCTGTCCGGACAGGTGGACGGGGCCCAGGCCGCCCGGGCGGCGGGCGCCGCCCTCACCGGACTGGAGGGGGCCGCCTGGGAGCTCCACACCCTGCTGGAGTCCATAAGCCGCTCCCTCTACGGCAACTACGGCGCGGCCCTGAATATCTACAACCTGCCCACCTCCCTGATGGCGGCCATTACCGCGTCGGTGATTCCCGCCGTCTCCGGGGCGCTGGCCCGCCGGGACCGCCGGGGGGCCGCCCGGGTCTCCGGCTCCGCCCTGCGCATCACCGCTCTGCTGGCCTTCCCCATGGGGGTGGGGCTGTTCGTCATGGGCGAGCCCATTATGCAGCTGCTCTACCCCGCCCTGGAGAAGGACCTGGCCGGGCCCCTGCTGTCCACCCTGGGGCTGGCCACCGTCTTCGTGTGCATGATGCTGGTGTGCAACTCGGTGCTCCAGGCCCACGGCTTTGTCAACCTGCCCATCCTGGTGATGGTGCTGGGCGGAGGCCTGAAAATTTTTACCAACTACAACGTGGTGGCCCTGCCCAAGGTGGGCATCTACGGCGCTCCCGTGGGGAATATCCTGTGCTTCGGCCTGTGCCTGGGGCTGGACCTGTTCCTCATCGCCCGGGTGATCCCCCGGCGGCCCCGGTATCTGGAGGTCTTCCTCAAGCCCTTTTTGGCCTCCGCCCTCATGGGGGGCGCGGCCTGGGCGGTGTACGGCCTGGGGTCCAAGGTGGCCGTGACGCTGGGTAAAAAGAGCCTGGAGGCGGCCCTCGCCGCCGGCAAGGACCCCGGCGGGCTGGGCGCGAAGCTGTGCGATATCTCGGTCAGCTTGCAGCAGGTGCTGGGGCTGAGCCGGACCGGCAACGCCATCATGGCCCTGGGGGCCATCGGGGTGGCGGTGGTTGTCTACGGCGTGCTGGTGGTGGCCCTGCGGGCCATCTCCCGGGACGACCTGTCCCTCATGCCCAAGGGGGATAAGATTGCCAGGCTGCTGCATCTGTAAAGTTGTAAAATTCCAGGCCTTGGGGTATTTTAAGACATAAAATGAAAAATTTCCCCCATTCCTGAAAAATTGATAAAAAAGACTTGCTAAGGGAGAAGAATTGTGGTAGATTTTCAAATGGCGAAAGATTATCATATTGATGATTTAATTCAGATTATGGAGCTGCTCCGCGCCCCAGGGGGCTGCCCCTGGGACAGGGCACAGACCCACCAGTCCATCCGGGCCAATATGCTGGAGGAGGCCTACGAGGCCGCCGACGCCATCGACTCCATGGACATGGACAACCTGAAGGAGGAGCTGGGGGACGTGCTGCTCCAGGTGGTGTTCCACGCCCGCATGGCCCAGGAGGCGGGCGCCTTCACCTTTGACGACGTGGTGGACGGCATCTGTAAAAAGCTGGTCTACCGCCACCCCCATGTGTTCGGAACGGCGTCCGCCGGCGATCCGGAGGGGGCCCTGTCCGCCTGGGACGCCCAAAAGCGGGCGGAGAAGGGCCAGAGGACCACGGCCGACGCCATGGACAGCGTGGCCCGGGCCCTGCCCGCCCTCACCAGGGCGGCCAAGCTCCAGGGCAAGGCGGCAAAGGCGGGCTTCGACTGGAGGGATATCTCCCCCGCCATGGACAAGCTGTCCGAGGAGCTGGAGGAGTTTCAGGCCGCCGTCCGGGAGGACTCCAACGTGGAGGAGGAGCTGGGTGACCTGCTCTTTGCCGCTGTTAAGGTGGGGCGGTTTGCCGGGGTGGACGGCGAGACCGCCCTGCAGAAGGCCTGCGAGAAGTTTATCCGCCGGTTCCGCGCCGTGGAGCGGCTGGCGGAGGGGCCGCTGGACGGCCTGGACGTCCCGGCGCTGGAAGCCCTGTGGCGCAGGGCCAAGGAGGAGGCTTAACGCCCGGAAGGGTCTGTATTCACAGCCAGGAAATTACGCGCCGGAGAGACTGCGTCCGGGCCGGTGGTTCACGGCTGTGAATATAGATCAACGGAGGGCTTTAAGTATATATGCAGGCAGCCTGCGGGCTGTCAATCTATGCACAGGAGGAGAAACTATGAACAAGACCGAACTGATCGCGGCAGTGGCCGAACAGGCCGAGATATCCAAGAAGGACGCCGAGGCGGCGGTGACCGCCACCATCGACGTCATCGCTGAGGCCCTGCGCAAGGGGGAGAAGGTCCAGCTGGTGGGCTTTGGCTCCTTTGAGGTGAAGACCCGGGCCGAGCGCATGGGCCGCAATCCCCAGACCAAGGAGCCCATCCCCATTCCCGCCTCCAAGGCCCCGGTGTTCAAGGCCGGCAAGGCCCTGAAGGACGCGGTGGCCCGCTAATTGAATTGATTGATCTGGAAGGGGCGCTGCAGGGCAGCGCTCCTCCCTGTTATTAGGAGGAATAGCATGCGACTGGATAAATGGCTCAAGGTGTCCCGGCTTATCAAGCGGCGCACCGTGGCCAACGAGGCCTGCGACAATGAGCGTGTGTCCGTCAACGGCCGGCCCGTCCGGGCCAGCTACGACGTGAAGGTGGGCGACCGGCTGGAGTTGAAATTCGGGCAGAACACCGTGAAGGTGGAGGTGCTGGTGGTGGCCGACAACGTGGGCAAGGCGGACGCCGCCGCTATGTATAAGGAGATTTTGTAGGGGCGGCCGTCAGCCCCCGCGGTTCGTGCAATCTTTCTGCGGGCGGATAATATCCGCCCCTACGACAGGAGGGATGTCCGGTGAAAAAAAGAATATTTGCCGCCCTGCTGGCGCTGATTGTGTGTTTATCCACTGTGACCGGGTGCCAAAAGAAGCTGGAGCCGGTAAAGGTAGAGTCCACCACCTTCGCCATGGACACGATAATGAGCTTTACTGCCTACAGCTGGGATGAGAGAGAGACCCGGCACCTGCTGGACAGGTTGACGGATGACCTGAACGCGTTGGACAAGCTGCTGTCCGTCACCCGGGAGGACAGCGGCCTTTCCCGGGTCAATCAGTCGAACGGCCGGCCGGTGAAGCTGGAGGAGTATCCCGGTCTTGTGACGCCGCTGTATCTGGCGCTGCATCTGTGCGAGGTCACCGGGGGAGCGCTGGACATCACCGCCTACCCCGCCGTGAAGGCCTGGGGGTTTACCACCGGAGAACACCGGGTGCCTGAAACGGACGAGCTGGCGGAGCTGGCGAAGCAAATCGACTATACCGCCGTCAGTCTGGAGGGGGATGTGGTCACCCTTCCCGCCGGGATGGAGATCGACTTGGGCGCGGTGGCCAAGGGCTTTGCCGGGGATTGGCTGGCCGAACAGGCGCGGGGGGCTGGGGTGGCCTCCGCCCTGCTGGACCTGGGCCAGAGCACCATCGTGGCGGTGGGCACTAAGCCCGGCGGATCCCCCTGGCGCATCGGAATCCGGGACCCGGCGGCGGAGGCGGGCTACTTCGCCGTGGTGGAGCTGGCCGACATGGCCATGGGCACCTCCGGGGGCTACCAGCGGTATTTTGAACAGGACGGCGTCACCTACTGGCACATCCTGGACCCGGACACCGCCGCCCCCGCCCGGTCGGGGCTGGCCTCGGTGACGGTGGTGGCACCCTCTGCCATGGACTGCGACGGGCTGTCCACCGCCCTGTTTGTCATGGGCCTGGAGGAGGGGGCCCAATTCTGGCGGGACCACCCCGAGCTGAAGTTCGAGGCAATTTTTGTGACGGAGGACGGGAAAATCTACCGCACTGCCGGGCTGGAGGGAAGCTTCTCCCTGGCGGAGGGCTATGAGGACCGGGAGGTGACTGTGCTGGAATGAAGGTGAAGGTGATTCTGCTTCTGCTCCTTGGGGCGGTGGCCGCCTCGGCGGCCTGGCTTCTGTTCCGGGACGGGAGCACCCCCTCCCCCACCGCCCGGATTACCCGGGACGGCGTCCTGCTGGAGGAGATCAACCTGAATCAGGTGGACGCGCCCCGGTCCTTTGTGCTGGAGGATGAGAGCGGGAGCAACACCGTTGCCGTGGAAAAAGGGCGCATCCGCGTGTCGGAGGCCGACTGCCCCGACCAGGTCTGCGTCAACCAGGGGTGGATCTCCAGCGAGGCTGTGCCCATTGTCTGCCTGCCCCACAAGCTGATGATCGAAATTGTCAATGGAGGAGGCGGCCTGGATGGAGCGGCCGGTTAAGGGGGCGGGGCGGATCGCCCGGCTGGCCCTGCTCACCGCCATCGCCCTGACCATCTTTATGGCGGAGGCCCAGATTCCCGCGCTGACCACCGTCCCCGGGGTCAAGCTGGGGCTGGCCAATATCGTCACCGTCTACATTGTGTTTTCCATGGGACCGGGGGACGCCCTGCTGGTGCTGTCCGGCCGGGTGTTTCTGGGGGCGGTGTTCTCCGGCCAGCCGATGACCCTGATCTACAGCGCCGCCGGGGGATTTTTGAGCTGGTGCACCCTGATTTTGCTGCGGAAGCTGCTGACCCGGGACCAGATCTGGCTGGCCAGCCCGGTGGCGGCTGTCTTTCACAACCTGGGCCAGCTGCTGGCCGCCGCCGCCGTCCTGCGCTCCTGGGCGGTGATGGCCTACCTCCCCTACCTCATCATCGCCGCCGTCATCGCCGGGCTGTTTACCGGAATTGCCGCCCAGGCGCTGATCCGGCGGTTGGATAAATTGAAAAAATAGACGGACTGCACAATGTTGGTGCAGTCCGTTTCGTGCTCAGGAGAGAAGAGCGGGATTTTCCAAAAGTGTGACCTGACCTACATCGGTGGGGGCCATGTTCTCCCAGGGCAGGCCGGGGCCGGTGGCCTTTGCGGAGAAGAAATTTTGACCGGCGGTCAGTTCGTCCTTGGTATAGGTAATTCCAACGATGACAAAGCCGCCGTAGTCAAAGGGGATGTCCTCCAGAGTAAAGGCGGCGGTACCCCGCTTGAGGGTCAGGGGCCGGTGTTCCTCATAGAGCATACCTCGAAAGCCCAGTTCTGAAGCGTATATATCGAGGGTGATGTCCCAGCCGCTCAGTTCGCCGCCGCCCTCTATGGCAAAGGCCAGGTCTACGGTCCGGTCCTCATGATGGGGGAGGCAGGCGTATTCTATGGCATTTATGGGCGCAGTGGGCGGCTGGGGCGGGTCCAAAATTTCCAGTACCCGGTGGTGGTAATAAAAATTAAGGCACAAAGAACATATTAGCAGAACACACAGGACGAGAAGCGGCCATTGCTGTCTTCTAGGCGGGGTGGATAGCTTTGCCTCTGACACATCCTCTGGAGACTCCGGCAAATTTTCCACTCCCAGCAGCTGGCCCACCGTCAGGCCGAAGAGCTTCGACAACGCGATGAGTTTGTCCAGCTCCGGGATGGTCTGGTCCCCCTCCCACTTGCTGATGGCCTGGCGGGACACCCCCATCTTTTCCCCCAGCTCCTCCTGGGAGAGGCTCAATCCCTTCCGAAGTTCCTGAATGCGCTGGCCCAATGTCATAGCGGGCACCTCCCTGTTTTTCCTGCCCCCAGCATACTCTCAAAACCCGGTTTTGGCAACCAGCCGCCGGGTTCTTTTTGTCAACGGACGGTTGCGGCCGGCTTTATCATGTATAAATTCCCCCCTGACCGCCAAACTAAGGCGAAAGGAGGGGATTTTTATGTCCAGACAGGAGGCCAACGCGCCCTACCCTCGGCAGGAGCCGAGAATCCCCGGCCCGCTGTCTTTGGCCCGGCTGGAGGAGGTCTTCTCCGACTGCGCGGACTTCTCCA
Source organism: uncultured Oscillospiraceae bacterium (assembly GCA_950097245.1). Lineage (GTDB taxonomy): Bacteria > Bacillota > Clostridia > Oscillospirales > Oscillospiraceae > Lawsonibacter. The sequence continues at coordinate 22,486 of CATNCS010000014.1, forward strand.
AGCGGGAGGTCTACCTCCACGGGGACAGCGGGCGGAAGGCGACGGTGTGCTACATCGACGGGCAGGCCCGGTCGGAGCGGCTCAACGACTACGTGCTGCGCCCCCTGGCCCAGGACCCTATGCTGTCCTCCGCCCCCGAGGGCCAGCTCTTCGACCTGATGGAGCGGGGGGCCCTCTACGCCCACGGGGCCAAGCGGGAGACGGAACCGGACCCGGTGGTCTTCGCCCTCATCGACGGCAGCTGCGCCCTCTTTCTGGAGGGCCGGGAGGATTGCCTGGTCTTCCCCGTGGCCACCGAGGAGAAGCGGTCGGTGGGGGAACCGGAGAACGAGCCCGCCCTGAAGGGGGCCCGGGACTCCTTTGTGGAGAGCCTGCGCACCAACACCTCCCTGGTCCGGCGGCGGATGCGGGCCCCGGAGCTGAAGCTCCGGGAGCACACCGTGGGCCGGCAGTCCCTCACTCCGGTGGACGTGCTGTGGATCGACGGCATCGCCGACCCGGACACGGTGGAGCTTTTGGAGCAGCGGCTGGACGCCATCGACATCGACGGCGTGGAAGCCGCCGGAAGTCTGGAGGAGTACCTGGTGGACAGCGCAAAATCCCCCTTCCCGCTGATGCCCTTCACCCAGCGGCCCGACCGGTTCTGTCAGGGCCTCCTGGAGGGCCGGGTGGGCCTGCTGGCCGACGGTATCCCCCTGGGCTGGCTGCTGCCCGGCACCATCGACCAGTTCTTCAAGACGGGCCAGGACCGGGCCTACCACTGGCTGGTAGCCTCCGCCCTCAGCGTCATCCGCTGGCTGTGCGCCCTCATCACCCTGCTGGTGCCCGGGCTGTATATCGCCCTGGTCACCTTTCACCCCGAGGCCATCCCCCCCAAGCTGGCCCTGTCCATTGTGGCCGCCAAGCAGGAGGTGCCCTTCTCCACCGTCTTCGAGGTGCTCATCATGCTGCTGGCCTTCGAGGTCATCCAGGAGGCGGGCCTGCGCCTCCCCGGTCCCATTGGAGCCACCGTCTCCATCCTGGGGGGGCTGGTGGTGGGCAACGCGGCGGTGGACGCCCACATCGTCTCCCCCGCCGTCCTCATCGCCGTAGCCATCGCCGGGGTGGCGGGGTACACCATGCCAAGCCAGGACTTCGGTAACGCCCTGCGGCTGTGGCGGTTTCTGCTGGCCATTCTGGCCAGCCTGGGGGGGCTCACCGGCCTGGCCCTGGGCTGCGGGGCTCTCATCTACCACCTGGCGGGACTGGAGTCCTTCGGCGTGCCCTACCTGGCCCCCTTTACCACCGGGACCCGAGTGCCCAGAGGTCACCCCAGCCTCTTCCGCCTGCCCCTGCCCATGATGAAGTGGCGGGACGGCCCCATCCAAACCAGGAACAGGAGGAACCAGAAATGAGACAGACCCGCGTAGGGGGCGGCCTCTGCGCCGCCCCGCTTCTGACGGTGATAACGGCGCTGTGCCTCCTCCTGTCCGGCTGCTCGGGCCTCCCCGCCGCCCGGGAGATGGGGGATATGGCCCTGCTGCGCACCCTGGGGGTGGACCCCTCCCCCGTTGGGGTGGCGGTCACCGGCTCCACCGGGCCCCGGGCCAGGGGCCTCCAGGGGGAGGGGGAGTCGGCGCTGACTCTGTCCGCCGACCGGCCCTCCCTCAGCGGGGCCTGCCTGGCCATGCAGGGCCAGAGCGACAGCTTCGTCTTCTTCGGCTATGTGGACCAGCTCCTCATTGGTCAGGCGCTGGCGGAGGAGGGGGTCCGGCCGGTGCTGGACTACTTCGCCCGGGACGCTGAGCTGGGCCTGGGGGCCCAGCTGTGGCTGGTCCGGGGGGCCTCCGCCCGGGATGCCCTGTCTGCCGGAGGGGACAAGGGGCTGGACAGCCGCCTGGAGACCCTCCAGAACGACAGTGAGATGGGCATCGCCAACCTCACCCGCACCGCCGGGGAGGTGTACACCGACCTGCTGGAGCTGGGCTCGGCGTATGTCCCGGCCCTCTCCCCTGCCGGGGAGGGAGAAATTGCGTTGATGGAGCGGGGCTACGGGGTTTTAAAGGGAGAGGTCCTGGCGGGATTTCTGGAGGGAGAAGCCGCCAAGGGGCTGGAGCTGCTGGCCGGGGGGCCGGCGGCGGATATTTTGGATGTGGAGCTGCCAACGGGTCCGGTGTCGGTAAAAATAACTGCCGCCTGTACCAAAAGCCGCCTGCGGTTCCAGGGGGATGTCCCCGCCGCCCTGGAGCTGACCTGTAAGGTGGAGGCCCGGCTGTCCGAGTACCGAAGCCGCCCTGAGAGTGAGGCGCTGGAGCGCCTCCGGGCGGAGCTGGAGGGCCGGGAGCGGGAGCGGATTGAAGCCGCCCTGGAACAGCTCCGGGCCTGGGGCGCGGACTGTACCGGCCTGGGGGCCCGGGCGGCCATGGCCCACCCCGCCCAATGGCAGGCGGTCCGGGCGGACTGGCCCGAGTGGTTCAGCCGGGTGCCGGTGGAGATACGGGTTGAGGCGAAAATCCTGTAGGGGCGGGTATTACCCGCCCGTGCGTAGTAGACAGCGGCGCTTCAGAAGCGGGCGGATGATATCCGCCCCTACAAGGGACCAGCAATTCAAGGAGGAATCCTAATGCGCGACGACAAAATTTCCCGCACCCAGCTTATGGCCCTGCTGTGGGCGGGGGTGATGGCCCCGGCGGCGGAGCTGCTGCCGGCGGTCCTCCTCCCCGGCACGGGCCGGGGGGCCTGGCTGGCGGTCATTCTGGCCGCTCCCCTGGTGCTGGCGGCGGGGTGGCTGCTGGGCTCCCTGGCGGGCCGGGACGGCCTGGCCGAAGCCGTCACCGGTCTGCTGGGCCGGTGGCCGGGCGGGGCGGTCCTACTATTATATATAGTGTGGGGGCTGCTGCTCCTGTCCCTCCGCTTGCGGTTGTGCGCCCAGCGGCTGCTGGCCTCCGGAGAGCGGGACGGGGCTCTGTGGTTCTTCCTGCTGGCGGTGGCCGTACTTCTGCTGTGGATAGGCCGGGGAAAGCTGGCCGCCTTTGCCCGGGCGGGGCAGCTCTTCCTGACGGCCCTCCTCATCACCGCCGGGGTTGTGCTGGGCCTGTCCCTGTTCCAGGCAAAACCGGAGCGGCTGCTCCCCCTGTGGTGGGACGAGGCCGGGCCGGCCCTCCGGGCCACCCTGTCCGCCGCCGGGGTGATGGGCTGGGGGCTGTTCCTCCCCTTTTTGATGGGCAGCGTCCGGGACCAGAGGGAGAACAAAAACTGGCACTGGCTGTTCTGGGGGCTGGGGGGCGCGCTGCTGCTGGCGGCGGCCCAGGCGGTTGTCGTGGGCAACCTGGGAGAGGCGCTGGCCGCCCGGCTGGACAACCCCTTCTTTGCCCTGGCCAAGAGCGTGGGGGTGGAGGGGGCCTTCCAGCGGGTGGAGGGGGTGGTCAGCGCCCTGTGGACCTTCGCCGACCTGACCATGGGCGGGGTGCTGGTCTTTGCTGTCCGGGCCATGGCGGCGGAGCTCCTCCCGAAAAAAGCTCTGCCCTGGGTGCCCTGGGGGACGGTGCTGCTGGCGGCGGCGGGGGCGCTGGCCCTCTTCCCCGCCCTAGGGACGGCGGAGGAATGGAACCGCCGGATTGTCCCGGCGGTCAACCTGGCCCTGGGATTTCTGCTGCCCGCCCTGCTCCGGGCGGGAGAAAGGCTCTTTCGGAGAAAGGGGAAAAATGCCACATCTTGTAGAGAAAAGCCGGCCTGAATCAAAGATATTGCGGGCGAGAAAAGCCACGAAAAAAACCTTGAAAAAATCGAAAAAAACCCTTGACAAAAGGGAAACGGAGTGGTAACCTATGCAAGTCGCCCGGCAAGAGCGGCACACCACAGCGGAGCTGAGGATGAGGCGCAAAAAAAGATTGAAAAAATCTTAAAAAAGTGCTTGACAAAGCAAACACGATGTGGTATGATAATCCCCGCCGCTGAAGACGAGTGGCGTGCACCTTGTAAATTAAACAACGAGACAAACACGAAGCACCAGAAGGAATGGTTGTTTCAAAGAGCTTTGAAAGAAGCTTGTTTGGACAACGTCAATTAATTCTTTGAAGCTAAGGTTTTAGTTTCAATAAGATTGATTTGTAGGGGCGGATATGATCCGCCTGTATAAATACCATTTTATTGAGAGTTTGATCCTGGCTCAGGATGAACGCTGGCGGCGTGCTTAACACATGCAAGTCGAACGGAGGACCCTTGAAGGAGTTTTCGGACAACTGATAGGAATCCTTAGTGGCGGACGGGTGAGTAACGCGTGAGTAACCTGCCTTGGAGTGGGGAATAACAGCTGGAAACAGCTGCTAATACCGCATAATATATCTGGGTCGCATGGCTCTGGATATCAAAGATTTATCGCTCTGAGATGGACTCGCGTCTGATTAGCTAGTTGGTGGGGCAACGGCCCACCAAGGCGACGATCAGTAGCCGGACTGAGAGGTTGGCCGGCCACATTGGGACTGAGACACGGCCCAGACTCCTACGGGAGGCAGCAGTGGGGAATATTGGGCAATGGGCGGAAGCCTGACCCAGCAACGCCGCGTGAAGGAAGAAGGCTTTCGGGTTGTAAACTTCTTTTCTGAGGGACGAAGCAAGTGACGGTACCTTAGGAATAAGCCACGGCTAACTACGTGCCAGCAGCCGCGGTAATACGTAGGTGGCAAGCGTTATCCGGATTTACTGGGTGTAAAGGGCGTGTAGGCGGGAAAGCAAGTCAGATGTGAAAACCATGGGCTCAACCTGTGGCCTGCATTTGAAACTGTTTTTCTTGAGTACTGGAGAGGCAGACGGAATTCCTAGTGTAGCGGTGAAATGCGTAGATATTAGGAGGAACACCAGTGGCGAAGGCGGTCTGCTGGACAGCAACTGACGCTGAGGCGCGAAAGCGTGGGGAGCAAACAGGATTAGATACCCTGGTAGTCCACGCTGTAAACGATGGATACTAGGTGTGGGGGGACTGACCCCCTCCGTGCCGCAGTTAACACAATAAGTATCCCACCTGGGGAGTACGATCGCAAGGTTGAAACTCAAAGGAATTGACGGGGGCCCGCACAAGCGGTGGAGTATGTGGTTTAATTCGAAGCAACGCGAAGAACCTTACCAGGGCTTGACATCCCGGTGACCGGCATAGAGATATGCCTTTCTCTTCGGAGACACCGGTGACAGGTGGTGCATGGTTGTCGTCAGCTCGTGTCGTGAGATGTTGGGTTAAGTCCCGCAACGAGCGCAACCCTTATTGTTAGTTGCTACGCAAGAGCACTCTAACGAGACTGCCGTTGACAAAACGGAGGAAGGTGGGGACGACGTCAAATCATCATGCCCCTTATGTCCTGGGCCACACACGTACTACAATGGCGGTCAACAAAGAGAGGCAATACCGCGAGGTGGAGCAAATCCCTAAAAGCCATCCCAGTTCGGATCGCAGGCTGCAACCCGCCTGCGTGAAGTTGGAATCGCTAGTAATCGCGGATCAGCATGCCGCGGTGAATACGTTCCCGGGCCTTGTACACACCGCCCGTCACACCATGAGAGTCGGGAACACCCGAAGTCCGTAGCCTAACCGCAAGGGGGGCGCGGCCGAAGGTGGGTTCGATAATTGGGGTGAAGTCGTAACAAGGTAGCCGTATCGGAAGGTGCGGCTGGATCACCTCCTTTCTAAGGAGAACTCGAGGAGTGAATAGCTTCTCGTAATGTTCCTAGGTCAGACTTCGGATGTGGAGTGGAAGTCTCGTTGTTTAATTTAGAGGGCGCACGCTGCAAAGGCAAGCGGCGAGAGAGTGGACGCTCGAGGGGGTTTAGCTCAGCTGGTAGAGCACCTGCTTTGCAAGCAGGGGGTCACCGGTTCGAGTCCGGTAACCTCCACCACACGGGCCCATAGCTCAGCTGGCTAGAGCGCACGACTGATAATCGTGAGGTCGGTGGTTCGAGTCCACTTGGGCCCACCACTTCTTTTTAAGGGTGGATTGAAGTGTTTGGACAATAGTCTGAGCATTTCAATCTGACCTTGAAAAAGGTTGGAGACTGCACCTTGAAAACTGAACAGTGAAGCAAGCAAGAAATTGCGAGCAAGCAACAGAGAGGTAACAAAGTTTTATTGTGGAACTTTTTAAATGGGTAACACAAACTACAATGAACCGAATCTGAGGCCTGCATAATTCTTGTGAGAACCAGATGGCGCGCTAAGCGCGCCGCCAGGTCAAGCTATAAAGAGCGCAAGGGGAATGCCTTGGCATCAAGAGCCGAAGAAGGACGTGACAAGCTGCGATAAGCCGTGGGGAGCTGCACATAAGCGTTATATCCACGGATTTCCGAATGGGGAAACCCGGCAGAGCAATACTCTGTCAGCCTGCGTTGAATCAAATAGGCGTAGGTGGGGAACCGCCTGAACTGAAACATCTAAGTAGGGCGAGGAAGAGAAATCAACAGAGATTCCGCCAGTAGTGGCGAGCGAACGCGGAAGAGGGCAAACCGGAGAATTTATCCTCCGGGGTTGTGGACTGACACAACGGAGCAATAGGTTAGCTGAACGGTATGGGAAGGCCGGCCATAGCGGGTGAGAGCCCCGTAAGCGAAAGCTGATTTGTTCCAGTCAGGATCCAGAGTACCGCAGGACACGTGAAACCCTGTGGGAAACTGGGGGGACCACCCTCCAACCCTAAATACTACTTGATGACCGATAGAGGAGCAGTACCGTGAGGGAAAGGTGAAAAGGACCCCGGGAGGGGAGTGAAAGAGAACCTGAAACCTTGTGCTTACAAGCACTCAGAGCGCGTTAAGGCGTGATGAGGTACTTTTTGTAGAACGGTCCGGCGAGTTATTGTACGTGGCAAGCTTAAGGTGTTAAGCACCGGAGGCGAAGGGAGACCGAGTCTGAACAGGGCGATTTAGTCGTGTGCAATAGACCCGAAACCAGGTGACCTATCCATGAGCAGGTTGAAGTGAGAGTAAAATCTCATGGAGGACCGAACCGACCCCCGTTGCAATGGTGGCGGATGACTTGTGGATAGCGGAGAAATTCTAATCGAACTTGGAGATAGCTGGTTCTCCCCGAAATAGCTTTAGGGCTAGCGTTGATTTAGATTACCGGAGGTAAAGCACTGAATGGGCTAGGGGCTGATAAAGTTACTGAACCCTATCAAACTCTGAATGCCGGCTAATTGATGATCAGCAGTCAGACTACGTGAGATAAGTCTCGTGGTCAAAAGGGAAACAGCCCAGACCCACAGCTAAGGTCCCTAATACATGCTAAGTGGAAAACGATGTGGAGTTGCGAAAACAACCAGGATGTTGGCTTAGAAGCAGCCACTCATTAAAAGAGTGCGTAATAGCTCACTGGTCGAGTGACTCTGCGCGGAAAATGTAACGGGGCTAAGCATGTAACCGAAGCTTGGGATGCAGCAATGCGTGGTAGGGGAGCGTCGAATACGGGGTGAAGTACGAGCGGAAGCACGTGTGGACTGTATTCGAGTGAGAATGCCGGAATGAGTAGCGAGAATTATGTGGGAATCATAATGGCCGAAAATCTAAGGTTTCTTGGGGAAGGTTCGTCCGCCCAAGGTAAGCCGGGAGCTAAGGCGAGGCCGAAAGGCGTAGTCGATGCACATACGGTTGAAATTCCGTAGCCGCCGAAACTTAAACCAGAAGGACACTTGGAGCTAGCTGAACCCGGGCGTTGGTTGACCCGGGCGAAAGGGACCGAAATTAAGTAGGGAAGTCAGCGAATAACGAGGCGAGAAAAGTTCTGGAGAATGCTAAGGCGCCCGTACCGCAAACCGACACAGGTAGATGAGGAGAGGATCCTAAGGCCAACGGGAGAAGGGTTGTTAAGGAACTCGGCAAAATTACCCCGTAACTTCGGGAAAAGGGGAGCCCCCGTGAGGGGGCCGCAGAGAATAGGCCCAAGCGACTGTTTACCAAAAACACAGGTCTATGCTAAATCGAAAGATGACGTATATGGGCTGACGCCTGCCCGGTGCTGGAAGGTTAAGAGGAGGGCTTAGCGCAAGCGAAGGTCTGAATTGAAGCCCCAGTAAACGGCGGCCGTAACTATAACGGTCCTAAGGTAGCGAAATTCCTTGTCAGGTAAGTTCTGACCCGCACGAATGGCGTAACGATTTGGGCGCTGTCTCAACAGCCCGCCCGGCGAAATTGTAGTACCGGTGAAGATGCCGGTTACCCGCAACTAGACGGAAAGACCCCATGGAGCTTTACTGCAGCTTAATACTGAGGATTGGTAAATCATGTACAGGATAGGTGGGAGACTTGGAAGCATGGCCGTCAGGTCGTGTGGAGTCACCCTTGGGATACCACCCTTGATTTACTGGTTTTCTAACCTGCGGCCGTGAATCCGGTCGGGGGACACTGTTAGGTGGGCAGTTTGACTGGGGCGGTCGCCTCCTAAAAGGTAACGGAGGCGCTCAAAGGTTCGTTCAGCACGGACGGAAATCGTGCAGTGAGTGTAAACGCAGAAACGAGCCTAACTGCGACACCGACGGGTGGAGCAGTAACGAAAGTTGGAGTTAGTGATCCGGCGGTATGCAAGTGGAAGTGCCGTCGCTCAACGGATAAAAGCTACCCTGGGGATAACAGGCTGATCTCCCCCAAGCGTCCACAGCGACGGGGAGGTTTGGCACCTCGATGTCGGCTCGTCACATCCCGGGGCTGGAGAAGGTCCCAAGGGTTAGGCTGTTCGCCTATTAAAGTGGCACGCGAGCTGGGTTCAGAACGTCGTGAGACAGTTCGGTCCCTATCTGTTGCGGGCGTAAGAGATTTGAAGGGAGCTGTCCTTAGTACGAGAGGACCGGGATGGACAGACCTCTGGTGCATCAGTTGTCCTGCCAAGGGCACAGCTGGGTAGCTACGTCTGGACGAGATAAACGCTGAAAGCATCTAAGCGTGAAACTCCCCCTAAGATAAGATCTCTCATCCTTTTAAGGAGTAAGGCTCGACGTAGACTATGTCGTTGATAGGTCGGAGGTGGAAGCGCTGTAAGGCGTGTAGCTGACCGATACTAATAAGCCGAGGGCTTGACCTTCGTCGACACAAATGGGATTTGTAGTCGATTACAGGTTCAGAGATGATTTATGCAGGCGCTTGCAAGCAATGACAAGCAGCTTCACTGTTCGGTTTTCAGGGTGCAGATCAGCGCTCTACGCGCCTTTAGCTCAGTTGGTAGAGCAACTGACTCTTAATCAGTGGGTCCCGGGTTCGAATCCCTGAAGGCGCACCAAACACGAAGCGCCGAGCCGTCGTGAGTAGCACGGATGGACCGGAGCGAGGGCGAAGAACCGAAGAACGCGGAGCGTTCTGTTCTGAGTCCGAGTCGAAGGGAAGCCGGGCGTCGCGAATAGGCAAGGCGTGACACGGCCCGTTGGTCAAGCGGTTAAGACGGCGGCCTCTCACGCCGCAAACATGGGTTCGATTCCCGTACGGGTCACCAAAAAATTTCCCCTTGACATTCCGAGAAAATCGGTTATAATACTTACTGTTGAAAAGGCGGTAAGGAGAGAAAAATGTGATGTTTTCTTTGCTTACTTTCTTTTCAAAAGGAAAGTACAGTTGGTGTTGATTAGGGCGAGGGTCCACCCGTTCCCATTCCGAACACGGAAGTTAAGCTCGCTTCTGCCGAAAATACTTGTCTGGAGACGGACCGGGAAGATAGGTAATGCCAACATAAAGGGTCCAGCCCGCTGGGCCGGACCCTTTTCTTATGCCTCCTTAGCTCAGTCGGTAGAGCATGCGGCTGTTAACCGCAGGGTCGTTGGTTCGAGTCCAACAGGTGGCGCCAAAAGCGGCTTGCCGCCAGCTTCGACGGCAAGCCGTTCTTTCCAAATAAGGCCGCGGCCATGGGCCTTTAGCTCAGTTGGTTAGAGCAGCCGGCTCATAACCGGCCGGTCCACGGTTCGAGCCCGTGAAGGCCCACCATCTATTTAGGGGTATAGCTCAGCAGGTAGAGCAGCGGTCTCCAAAACCGCGTGCCGAGGGTTCGATTCCTTCTGCCCCTGCCATGTGAGTTGCAGAGTGATCTGTTTTAATAAAAATGGCGCGGTAGTTCAGTTGGTTAGAACGCCGGCCTGTCACGCCGGAGGTCGAGGGTTCAAGTCCCTTCCGCGTCGCCATTTACGCTGCTATAGCTCAGTCGGTAGAGCGCATCCTTGGTAAGGATGAGGTCCCCAGTTCAAATCTGGGTAGCAGCTCCAATGTTTAACCGCTCAAATCGGAGGATTTGGGCGGTTTTGCTTTGTTTATGTAACTATTCCGTGAAAACTGACATTTTGCCGAATGTGGCCTTTTCGGAGAAACTGACACAAAAACTGACACCGACAAGAAAAAACAAGCTGGACAGAGTGCTATCCCTGCCCAGCTTTCTTTATGGCCTCCCGCACGATCTGGGCGGCCTGACTGATACTCTCCTGGTCCGCATGGGTATACATCCGCAGGGTCACGGCCTTGTCGCTATGGCCCAGGGCCTCGCTGACTGAGGCCACGTCCGCCCCGTTGGTGATGGCGATGCTGGCGAAGGTGTGGCGGAGCTTGTGGGGGTGCAGGCCTGGGACCCCGTACCGCTCGGAGAACTTCTTCAGGTAGCGGGTGGGGCTTTGGGGGTGCATCGGCTCCGGGCTGCCCTCCTGAGTGAAGACATAGGCGCTGATGGCCCTCCCGGCCTGCTCTGTGCGGAGCTGGCGGAGAAGGGCCAGGGTGTGATCCCCGGCGTATACAGTCCTGGTGTGGCCGTTCTTCGGGGTGTCCAGGTATACGCCCCTGCTGCTGGTGTAGCATAGATTTCTGGCGATGGTGATGGCGCCGGTGGCGAAGTTGATGTCCTGCCACCGTAGGGCACAGCACTCCCCCCGCCGGATGCCCGTGTCAATCAGGAGGTGGACAAGGGCCTGCCATTTCAGCGGCTCCCGCTCAAGGGCGGTGATGATCTTCTGGACCTCCGCCGGGGTGTAGGCCAGCGGTCCATCGTCCTGGACTTCATCCTTCCTGGGCTTTGGCCGCTCCACCTTGTCCATCGGGTTGCGGTCTATCATGTCCCCCAGGTAGGCCATCTTAAAGAAGCTGTGCAGAATGGTGTAAACCTTGATGACAGTGGAGTGGGCCTTGCCATCGGCCTGGATGTCCAGGAGCAGGGCGCTGATCTGGGCCGGGGTGATCTCCGGGAGCTTGAAGTCGCCCAGGGCGGGGTAAATTTTCTTGTCCATGTAGCTTTGGTAGTTGGCTCGGCTGTTCTCACTCATGGTGACGGTTTTTGAGGGCATGAAGACCCGCTCGCCGTACTGCCTGAAGGTGAGTATCTTTGCAGCCTCCGCCGCCTCCTGGGCGGCCCGTTCCCTTTGCTCTGCCCTGCTGACTACCTCCCCGGCATCGCATTGGCGCTCGAACTCAGCCGCCACCGCCGCCAGCTCCCGCTCAATGGCCTTCCTGCTCCAGCCGTCCGGGACGTACCAGCGCCGGGTGAGGCGGGACTTGTCCCGGCCACGGCTGACGTTGATTTCATAATAGACCCGCCCGTCTTTGGTGAGCATCTTCCTGGTCGATGCCATGTGGTATCATCCTCTCTGGGCCTGTGGCCCGGTTATTACTCTGTTTCGTCATCCTCCTGGGCAGCCTGCCGGGGGATGGTATCTCCATAGGCCGTGAGCTTTTTCTGGGCTTGGACAGCTTTCATATCCTGGGCAAAGAGCCTGCATAATTCTTTTCGCAGACGGGAAATCTCTGAAACTATGCCAAAATAGGCATCGGCCAGATCTGCGCTGAGCCGACTTGAAAATATCTCGTCCTTATCTGGGCTGCTGGATGTTGCGTAGTCAACAACGGCACCACTGTAGATGGATTTGATTTTCTGGAAATCCACCATGACAGAGGACAGGCAGTTCAAAACGGCGGCATAGGATTTTGTGTCTGCCCCGTCTTCTAAGAAACCTTCAAGGACTGGAAGAAATTTTGCCCGAATATCTGGCCGGACTGCTTTTAGCAGCTCGGATATTCTGTCGGATTTTTCTGCCGCATCTGTCCAGGCGGAAGATGTACGAAAGGGAGTGATCCCGAGTAGATAATCAGCGGAAACGCTAAAATACCTGGCAAGCTGCAATACTGTGTTGGCATCTGGAGTGCGGTAACCATTTTCGTAATTATTTATGGCATTTGCTCGCATCCCGATTGCTTCAGCAAGCTCTCGCTGTGAAATGCCTTTTTCTTTCCGCAACTCCTTGATGGTGTAGCCGAGTGCTGTATTCATAACACATACCTCTCAAAAAGTAGATAATTCATTATAGCACAGGAAGCACCCAAATGCAATAGATATGAAAACAAATCCAAATGAGGGTTGACATATACCTTGATTGGATGTAATATGAAATTAAACTCGATTGGAGGTGACATGAGTGGAAAGAACCAAAAGCCTGCTCGGTAGTGTTGATGATCTGCCCGCTATTGTTTCTCCCAAAGACATAGAAAAATTGGGATTTTCAAAGGCAGTAGTCTATCGGATGTTCCAGACCCCCGGTTTTCCAGGTGCTCGCATTGGCCGAAGAAGGGTAGTCCGCAAGGAGAAGCTGGTCGAGTGGCTGGACGCTGGAGCTGAACAGGGAGGAGAAACGGGAGGCGACCTGACATGAGTAGGGCAGAAATGAGGCCACCCCCGGAGGTGTGGCGGATCAATGGGCTGGAGATAAAGCCATTCCTCGGCGTGAAAGACGCCTGCCGGGTGTCTGGCCTGTCGCAGAAGTACATCCGCAGAGGCCTGAAGGATGGAACCATCCCCCATATTGTGTCCGGCTCCGAGGTGAGCGGAAAGGGGCATGGCACATACATGATAAATATGCCGGCGTGGCTGAAGCAGTTGGGGGTCCCGCTCCAGGGCGGGGACCTGGGGTAAGGTGGTGGAGATATGGCACAGGAACGCCCAGGAATTATGGTATATTTTGATGACATCCTGCCCTCTCTGCAATGCCTGAGCCTGGAGGATGCCGGTCGGCTTTTCATTGCCATGCTACAGTACGGTCGAGATAGGACAGAGCCTGACTTCAAAAACTCGGCTGGGCTGGCTATTGCGTGGAGCTTCATCAAAGTCAAAATAGACCGGGACAGTGACAACTATGATAGGTCCGTCCTCAAAAGCAAATATGGCGTCTACAAGAGGGAATGCGGCAGGCGGAAAGATACCCCTCTGGGCTTTGATGAGTGGTGTATGCTGATGGACCATCCTTCATCCCCCATGATGCCCCCTTCATCCCCCATGATGGAGGCTTATCCAACTGCAACAGCAACCAGCAACGGCAACCAGCAACTGGAACCGCAACCGCAACTGGAGCTGGAACTGCAACAGGAGAGGGAAGCGCCGCAGGCGCTCACCCGCTCGAAGCGTTTTGTTCCTCCCACCTTGGAGGAGGTGACCGCCTACGTCCAGGAGCGTGGCAGCATGGTGGACCCACAGGGGTTTATCGACTTCTACGCCGCCAAAGGCTGGATGGTGGGCCAGAACAAAATGAAGGACTGGAGGGCGGCCTGCCGGAACGCTGAGAAGTGGGAGCGATGGAAAAGGCCGAGTACCAGGAATGATGTCAAGACCGCCTCAGACTATGAAGGCGGGGAAGATTTTTTCGGTCGATAGGAGGATTGGAAGCGCATGAACATAGACATATCCGGCCTGATGAAGGCCCATGAAGAAGACGGCGACTACACCGGCGATGATGGCCTGCTGTACTGTGGGAAATGCCATACCCGTAAGCAGATGCGTTTGCCGGTCAACCCGTTTACTGGCAGTAGCGACCCGGCTATTGTTCCTACTGCTTGCCAGTGCCAGCAGGAAGCAGATAAAGAGGCTGAGGAGCGGGAAAAACAGGAGCGGTTTAACCAGGCTATGAGGACACGATGGGAGGACGGGATTTCCCGCCCGGGTGGATTGCGCCATACTTTTTCCGAGGATGACCATGTGAAGCCGCAAGAGGTCGCCGCTTGTCAACGGTATGTGGATTACTGGGAAGAACTGAAAGCGGAGAATATCGGCATGCTGCTGTATGGGAGTGTTGGAACAGGAAAGACCTTCCTCGCTTCTTGCATCGGGAATGGCCTGCTGGAAAAGCGGGTGCCTGTCGTGTCCACCAACTTTCCGAGGCTACTGAACTTGCTTCAGGAAACACGAGAGAAGCAAAAACTTCTCGACCGCCTCTCAGTCTATAAGCTGCTGATCCTGGATGATCTGGGCGTGGAGCGGGATAGCGCCTATGCCGCCGAGCAGATATTCAATATCATTGATGCTCGGGGCAGTTCAGGGTTGCCGGTGATCGTGACAACTAATCTGACGCTGGAGGAGCTGGAACACCCCACGTCCATGCAGTATGCCCGGATATATGATCGGGTGCTGGAGATGTGTCCTATTCGCATTAAGCTGACCGGCGATAGCCGAAGGCGGGGAAATGCCGAGAAGCGGAAGAAGATCGCACAGCAAATTCTTCTTGGCTGAGGTGTGGCGTCATGGGAAAAGCATCACAGCGCAAGGGCGCCGACGGCGAGCGGGAGCTGGCCGGCATCCTCCGGGGGCGTGGATATGACATCGAGCGGGGCGGGTCCCTGTCCTATGGGGAAGCGCCTGACCTGGTGGGGCTGCCTGGGGTACATATCGAGGTCAAGCGGGTGGAGCGGCTGAACGTGCCCGAGGCGATGGATCAGGCCGTCCGGGATGCTGACCGCTTCGGAGGCTTCCCTGCCTTGTTCCATCGGCGGTCCCGCTCCCCGTGGCTGGTGACCATGCGGCTGGCCGATTGGCTGGAGCTGTACCAGGCCTTCGAGGACAAAGAAAGGGCCATCCCCTGAAGGATGGCCCACCGCCTCCCCCGAAGGAGAGACAGCCCCTGACAGGACTATTCTACCATAAGGGAGGCGGCCACGTCAATGACGAGGGATGAACTGGAGAGAGCCATCACGATGGCGGTGGAAGCTGGAAGGATGGCAGCGACCCGGATGGCAAAGGACGCCTTCAAGGCCACCGAGCGCCGCCTGTGCGCTATCCCTGATCTGCGGGAGAAGCTGAAGGACGACGAGGAAGAACTGGAGAAGACCCGGAGGGATGGCCTGAAAGAACGGAGCCAGCGCCTTACCCGCTTCTTCAAGTCTGGGGTGAGGCTGACCCCCGAGGAGATTATGAAGGCCGTCATAATTGACCTGGAGGCCGCTGTCGCTTCAACCAGCTATGAGCTGGATGTTCTGGATAAGGCCCTGGCCTCCATACGGGACGACCCCTATTACCTGGTCGTTGACGGGAAGTATGTCCGGCGGATGACCGACGAGGAGATTGCCGAGCAAATCCATTGTGATCCGTCTACTGTCTGGAGGAACCGCAAGCGCCTTGTCCAGCGTGTGGCTGTCCGCCTGTATGGGGTGGACGCCACGAAATAGCCTGTTTGCCCCGTAGCGGGCCGCACAAGCAGGGGTGGCCTCCAGGGGTAGGGAATTACCCTCTGGAGGCTGTGCGAGCGTTTACGGGGCGTCCTGGACCTCAATCTTGAAGTAGAGGGTCCCGGTATATGTGCCGTCGATGGTGGTGTCATCCGCCGTGGCGCTGGCGACGATGTAGCCGAAAGACACAGGGGTGGTGTTGCCGTCCTCAAAGGCGGCGGCCAGGGTACGATCTGGGGAGCCAATCCATTCCCCCGTGACGCCGTAGGTGCTGGAGCGGTGAAGGTTGCACAGCGCCTTGTATTTGGGCTTTTCGGTGTTGGTCAGGAAGAAAAAGCCGTTTTCATCAAAGGTCTTCTCCCAATCGACAGATATGGTCAGGAGCTTTCCCGCTCCGATGTCCACCTTGCTGGCGGTGATGGCAAGGCAGGGGGTGGTGTTGGTGTCGTAGGTGGCGGGGATGTTTACGACGTATGAGGGCTGGGCTGGCGCTTGGACGATGGGAGGGGCTTCCGTCCTGATGCCTGAGAAGGTGCAGTAAATTTGGGTATTGGCTTCTGCTGCTGAGGCCGGGAGGGGAAGCGCCAGGAGAAGCGCCAGGGAAAGAAGTGCGGCGAGGGCTTTCTTTTTCATGGGTGGACCACCTCTCAAATTATTTCTATCGTGAGTTTGACGTCAGCCCCATTCATGGGCTGCATCCCATCCAGGGAGTAACAGCTATAGCGGAGGATCGAGCTTTCATAGGTCCCCGCCGGCGGGACTGAGGCGAGGGCCATGGTCGATAGGCTTTCCCCGGGAGAGACAAGGCCTGATCTGAAAATCTCCTCTCCGCTCGGGAGAAACAGGGAGATGACGAAGTAGCAGGCGTTTCCCGCCGGGTTGTAGAAGGGGGCCGCCTGCTGGCCGGTGCTGGCCGTGATCTGGAGCTTGTCGAAGCCGGGGATGGTGATAGACCCCTCCGGGGCCGTGGCCTGGGCCGTTGGGGTCGCTGAAGCGGCAGCTGCTGGCGGCAAGTCCACGGTTGCCACTGGCGCCGGGGTGGTGGCCCCTTCCCCCATGTGATACCCCACCATGCCGGCCAGGAGGATGAAGGCGACCGCACAGAGGATGCCCAGGGTAAGCACCAATTTGTCACGCATGAAGTTCACCCCCCTTCTTTGTCTGCCGCCCCTATGGTATCAGCTCCCGGGCTGGATGGACAGGCAAAGTGGGTGGGTGATTTTTTCCACCTCCGCATGGTGGAGTTATCGGCGGGGCAGGAAGCTGTGGCCCCGGCCTCCACGGCCTCTATGACGGGGCGGGCGTAGTGCTTATAGGGGCGCATGAAGTCTGGAAGCTCCAGGTGGAGCCGGTGACAGACCGGGCACCGTAGGCGTCGGAGCTGGAACAGGAGGACGGCCCCTGATCCGTCCACTACCCGGCGGGGCCTGGTGTCATAGCCTGAGAGCAGCACACCGCAGGCGGGGCAAATGGGCGGGTCCCTGGCCCGGATGCGGTAGGCCCCCGGCACCTTCTCCACCGTGTAGCGGGTCACTATCAGCATAGGCCATGTTGACGAAGAAAGGGGTCCCTCTCCTGGTGGAGCGGGACCCCTTGACTATGCAACGAACCACGAGCGAACCACGAGAAATGGGGGGCCTACGGGTCATCAGGGACATAGGTCATAAAGTCCCCCGGCTGGCAGTTGAGCCTCTTGCACAGGGCCTCTATGGTGCGAGAATCAATCCCCCCACTGACCTGTCCGAGTAGCTTTTGCCTTGTTGCGCTTCCGATGACCTTTTCTGCATTCAGCTTATAAATGGTGGTCCCGTTGGCCTTCAAGATGTCCTGAAGGCGGCTATAATCCATCGCCATGCTGTCACTTCCTCTCTGGGGGCGGCGGCTTTTTATAAAAGCCCGCTCTCCTAGTATAGCTATATTATAGCGCAAAAGATAGGCAATATCTAGGCCAAAAATAGACAAAGAAAAAGCCTAGAGTTTGGCTATAATGTCAATAGACAATAGGCAAGAATTAGGCTATACTATAATCACAGCAAGGGGGAAGACCCCAAGCGGGCCTGGTCAACTGGAGAAGGCCCACGGAAGGGGGTAAAGCACCAGGGACAAGGGCGGGACGGGATTTCCGAAAGGGACGGGCCTGAATAGGACAGAAGCCCCCCGCCACCCGGTCAAGGGGACAACGGCAATCGTTTATAAGCCTAACACCGAGATTGCGTATAAGAGCGGAACGGTATAGGGAATGGGAAGCAGATGAGGCCACAGCCCTAACGACCCCCGCCGCCGAAGTCCCCCACCAAAATCTGAAAGGAGATCACACCATGAGCATGAACGAGATGGAGAGCAAAATCCGGGAGCTGCGCCAGCTCCAGAACCTGATCGAGGAAGCCCAGGCCGAGGCTGAGGCCATCAAGGACAGCATCAAGGCCCAGATGGGGGATGCCGAGGAGCTGAGGGCCGGGGAGTACAAGGTCACCTGGAAGGCCGTCACCGCCTCCCGCCTGGACACCGCCGCCCTGAAGAAGGCCCTGCCGGATGTGGCCGAGCGGTTTACCAAGACCACCACCTCCCGCCGCTTCTGCGTGGCATGAGAAAAGCCCCTTGCATCAATGCCCGTCAAAGCTGTATGCAAGAGGCCCCCACGGACCCACCGGGGCGGGTCTGCTCCCTCAGTATAGCAGGCCCGCCCGGAAATATCAAGATGGAGGAGAGAATATTACATATGCACACCCAGGCTGAATATGCGAGAAACGAGAGAGAAATGCTTGCCCTGTATAAAAGTTTACCCTGGAAGGAGCAGGTCATATTTATTGGCCGCCTCCAGTATGCGGCGGAGCAGGTACGGGCGGAAGGGTCCGGCAAGGTCATCCAGTTTCCTGCTGCCGCCCGGGAGCTGGCGAAGCTCTGAGCGCCGGAAGGCTGAAGGCCCAAGAAATGCCCGTTTTGAGAGCTGGCAGGATAGGCCTCACGTCGAGGGCAAAAGGTGTTGACATTATGTGATATATGACATATAATAATGGTAGCAGAAGGCGGGTGAATGTATGGGCTACGCGGTGGAATACTACGAACTGGGGGACGGGAGTAGACCAGCGGAGCAGTTCATATTATCACAGGATGACAAAATGAAGGCCAAAATATTCTCTGTCCTGACGTATCTGGAGGCCAAGGGGCCTGAGCTTCGAGAGCCGTATTCCAAATCATTGGGGGATGGAATCTTTGAGGTCAGGGCAAAACAAGGGTCGGATATTACCCGTGTTCTGTATTTCTTCGTAGTCGGGCAGAAGATCATCCTGACGAACGGCTTCGTGAAGAAGACGCAGAAGACGCCCCGGGGAGAGATTGACCGGGCAAAGCATTATCGTGCTGATTACCATAGCAAGGTGGCGGCGAAGGAGGGGTAAGCTATGGGGAAGAATTTCCGTGATACACTCAATGAGCAGTTAAAGGACCCTGCGTTCCGGGCTGAGTGGGAGGCCCTGGAGCCGGAGCGCCAGATAACCATGGCGATTATCGAGGGAAGGACGTCTAATCACCTGACCCAGGAGCAGCTTGCGGCGGCCACGGGGATCACACAGGCCGACATCAGCAGGCTGGAGAATGGGACCGGGAACCCTTCGCTCCGTACCTTGAAGCGGCTGGCAGCCGGGATGGGGATGACGCTGAAGCTGGAGTTTGTCCCCTCCGCCCCTGCCGGCCAGTAGAGACTACCAGGACCGCTTCCAATGGGGGGCGGTCTTTTGTGATTTAATGGGATTGGAGAAGGAAGGGACTGAACCATCGAACAAAGGACGAACAAAAGGAAATAGGGTAAAAGGGCCGTTGCCGCTGGATCTATTGAAGCCGTGAGGAAGCCGTGAAGAATGGCAGAAAAGGCGGGCACCTCTGGAGCTATCGAAGCGGCGAGGAAGCGGCGAAAAGGGTGGTGCCTGCCCTGGAGCTGAAGCCCCAACGAAGCCCGAGAAATGGGGGGTGTTGCCCCTTCCTGGAATGATGCTCGAACTCCGAGCGAACGCCGAGAAATGTGAAGGCTGTCATGCCTATCGAAGCGAGAACGAAGCGTGAAAAAGTGGGGGCTGTTCCCCTGAAAAGAAGCCCTGCAAAACCTCAACGAACAGAGAACGAACAGAGAGAAATGCGCTTATCACCCCTTGCGATGTTGCCGCTGGGGGAAGGGATGAAAGCCCCCTTTCTGAGGCCATCCAGGCGGCCCGTATGGAGCGGGAGGGGCTGGACCCTTCCCAAGATGCTGATGGCGGCCATACGGAGGCGGAGGGGGTCTGACGTGGCTTTGTGTAGGTCGCCAGTCTGCCCGCATCCCTGCTGGAATGGTGATCTGTAGGGATGAGGTCAGGCGGTACTTTCCCCTGGAGAAACTGACACAAAACTGACACGGGCATGGGTTGGAAAGTATGGCTAACTGCTGACAAGGTATGGCAAGCAGGGGCAAGAAAATGGCGGGATGCCTTGGCCGACAAGGGCTAAAGGAGGATAAGGCAGGATAAACAATGGCAAGGAAAATCAAGCGGTTATGAGTTGGTAAGGATGAGGTCCCCAGTTCAAATCTGGGTAGCAGCTCCATAAAATCCAGCCTTTTCTTTTGGAAAGACTGGATTTTTCTTATGTTTCAGAACTTTTTCTGCTGGTTTGAATTTTCGGATTTTGGTTTGACCACACAAACAGCCACAGTCAGAGAAAAAACGGCTCGCCGAGGGGGATATCTCACTCGGTGAGCCATAGATTTTCGTCACCCTACTTTCAGACGTTTTCTTTCGGCGGCAATTTCCGTTTTCATTTCTACTATCATCTCTGCCAGCAGTTTTTCACACTCTTCCTTGTTGTGGGCATAGATATTTCTGGGGTGTTTTTTGCCATCCGGCCAGATTGGGGAATAGCGGCCTTCCCAGAGTTTTTCGTTGATCTGGGTGACGCACCCGGTCCCCGCTTTACGCCGCTGTCCTTTGTGGGCCTGGAATGTACTGGGAACAGGCTTTCGAGGTGCTAACTGAGTCTCTGCTTGTAGCTCAGTTTTTCCGATGCCCTGGTCGATCTTCACTGCCGCTGTACGACGCATTTCATCGGTAACGTGAGCGTAGATGTTCAGCGTGGTGCTGCTGGAGACGTGGCCGATGATGGTGGACAGGGTCTTGATATCCATCCCATGTTCCAAGGCAGTGGTAGAAAATGTGTGTCTGAGGTCATGAAATCTGATTTTCTTACATTCTGCCCGTTCCAGAACGGTCTGTAATCTTTTGCGAACTGCGGCTGGGTCTCTGGGCGAGTCCTCGCTGACCGGGGAAGGGAACATCCACCGGGAGTTCATGGTTTCTTTGTAGGCCCCGAGGACATCCAGAACAGGCACAGGGAGGATCACGCTGCGGTTACCTGCCTTGGTCTTGGGTGGGGAGGTTACCAGTTTGCCTTTGACCCGGTGAACCTGCCGTTCTACCCGGAGTTCCCCAGTGCGGAGGTTGAGGTCATCCCATTGGAGGGCGCATATCTCGCCCCGCCGCAGTCCAGTGGAGAGCTCCAACAGGAGAAGCTCGAAGCAACTGTCCTCTTTGGCTTGGATCAGCAGACGTTGGATTTCCTCCGGAGAAAGCACCTGCATTTCTCTGGCTTTGGCGGAGGGGAGACGGCAGCCATCGGCGGGATTGCGGAAGAGGAGCTTTTCCGCAACGGCCTTGTCCAGTGCGGCATGGAGGGTGGTGTGGATGCCCCGAACAGTCTGGTCGGACAGTCCTTCACCATATAATTCAGAC
Organism: uncultured Oscillospiraceae bacterium; assembly: GCA_950097245.1. GTDB lineage: Bacteria > Bacillota > Clostridia > Oscillospirales > Oscillospiraceae > Lawsonibacter. The sequence goes on from CATNCS010000014.1 coordinate 43,641, forward strand.
CGGAGCAGTCTGCCGCCCTGCTTGAGTTTAGCGTAGAACTGCTGGATGTCGTTGGTGGTCAGTTTGTCCATCTGGATATTGCCCAAGGCTGGGGTGATGTGCTGGTAGATGCGCCGCTCGTAGGACATCTGAGTATTGGGGCGGAGATTGGATTTCTTATAGGTCTGATACCAGATATCCAGCCAGTCCCCCAATAGGATTCCAGGTTTAGGCTGTTCAGGAGCAGGAGCCTGGATGCTGTCCCTCAGTGCCTTGAGTTTTGCGATACAGTCCGACTTGGTCTTTGCCAGAAGATTTTTGGTGACGGGGAGGCCTTTATCGTCGTAGCCGACGACTACCCTCCCCTCCCAGCGGCCGTCTTTTCTCAGGCTGACGCCGCCGTCCCCGCGCTTTCTGCGTTTTGCCACGGTTTCATCTCCTCTCCAAGGTAATCAGTCAGAAAGCCGCCGACAATGTCAGCGGCACGCTTCTGCATATCGCCGGTGGTGTGGGTATAGGTATCCAGAGTGAAGGACGCTTTGGTGTGGCCAAGGATTCCAGCCAGGGTTTTGGCATCCACACCGCTGGACAGCGCATGAGTTGAGAATGTGTGTCTGAGGTCGTGGAAGCGGATATTTGGCAGTCCAGCCTCCGCCAGAAATTTCTTCAGCTGTCGGTAGGCACTGTCGGGATTCATAGGGGCCTCAGGCCGAAGTGGATCGTGAAAGATCCAGGGAGAGAAAGATTTCCGCTTTCGATCTTTCAACAGCTCCGCTGTGCTGGGCGGCAGGACGATCTTCCGGGTGCCAGCGTAGGTTTTGGTATCTCCCGCCACCAGCCTGCCGCCCTTTTCCCGATGGAGGGTGCGGCAGACTTTCAGTGTGCCGCCACGCTCATCAAAGTCGGTCCACATGAGTCCGCAGATCTCACCTCTGCGAAGACCGGTGGTCAACTCAGTGTAGAAGAAGTCATGCCAGATTTCATCGGCTTTGATCGCTGTCAGGAAAATATCCAGTTGCTCCTCGGTTAGAATCTTCATAGGCTGGTGAATTACCTTGGGCGGCTCCACCTCATCAGCGGGATTGACAGGAATGAGTCCCTGATCTTTTGCTGCTTTGAGTGCGTGGTGGAGCGTAGTGTGGATGCTGTGGACGGTAGTGCTGGACAGCCCGGCCTTCCGTAAAATCTTGTGTAAGCGATATTCGACAAAGTCAAGTATAGAGCTGTGAAAACAGAATAGAATGATGGCTGAAGCCCTTCCTAACACATCATCCCGGCGGGCCGGGCGGTATGCGCG
>CATNCS010000015.1 GCA_950097245.1 uncultured Oscillospiraceae bacterium
ACACAGGAGGAACGCCGTCATGTTCGGATTATTCAAGAAAAAGGGAGAGCGGCCGGAGGAGGAGCAGCGGGTGCAGAATACCGAAAGCCGCCAGTTTAAGGAATTTGCCTCCCGGTTTCTGCCGGAGGAGCTGACCATCCTGGCTGTCACCGGGGCCAACGGCTTCGGCGGGGGCAAAACGGGAAAGGAGGAGCTGTGGACGGCCTCCATCGGCCTGACCGCCTGGATGGAACAGGACGGCGATGAGGTTCATCAGGGAGAGTTTTCCCTTACCACCCTGGCGGACGACAATCTGATGAAATTTCTCCGATCCCGCACACCTCGGGATTCCATCATCTGGTGCAAGGTCCGGCCGTCTCTGGATGAAAAGCGATTTCTCCTGACAAATCTGCCGGAACCCGGCTTCAGCGCTGAGCTGGGCGCTATACTGAGGGAACAAAAAAAGCCCGTCACCTTCCGGGAGGAGGGGCTGGGCACCTTCACGCTGAACCGGACGGTGGACTGGTTTGAGACGGAGCTGGACTGGCTGGGGACGGAGATATCCCTCACCATTGACAAGGAGGAGGACCGGGAGGCGGCCCTCCAAAACGCCAAAACCCTGCTGGCCGGGGCGGAGGACTGGGACCGGCGGGTGCGGGAGTACGCCGCCGATGACCTGCTGGCCTCCGCCAATGACTGGGCGGAGGATGAGGAGATCACCCGGGAGCAGTTCATGGAGCGGATGGAGCTGGAGTCCATCGAGGTCCGGGCGGACGGCTCCTTCGAGTTCTGGTTCGCTGACGGCGACATGTTTTACGGCCACTCCATCCACGTGTCCGGGGACATGGAGCACGGCCCGGACGAGGCCAATATGGAGGGGTAAGCTATGCGTGACAAGTGGATGGCTCCGGAATGGCTGGCCTGCCCGGGGATTCCCCAGTACTCCATCGGCTGGCGGATGGGCTATGGCGAGGACTACGTCTGCAAGCTGGGGGCCTGGCTGGACAAGCTCAGCGATAAGGAGCGGGCGGAGTATGACCGTCTCTTCCCCCACCCGGTTTTCTGGGACGACCTCTCCGTGATGGAGGACGACGAGGACATGGACCCCGCTCTTTTGTACGACGGGGAGGACTACTTCCTGCGCCACTGGCGGCCGGGCGGTGCGCCCGCCTACAGCCGGGAGCGGCTGACGGAGGAGCTGGCCGCCGGGAAGCGGGTGAAGTGGGTCCACTTCTGGGGCCACGCCCCGGAGAAGGACGGCCACATCACCGAAACCTGCCTCAGCCAGTGGTGGATGGCGGATTTCTGGGTGGAGGCTCAGCGCTACTGCTGCATGGAGCAGTTCATGATGGCGGAGAAGGCCCGGCTCTTCGGGGACAAGGAGACGCTGGAGAAGATCATGGCGGCCACCGTCCAGGGGAAGATCAAGGCCCTGGGCCGGGAGGTCAGAAACTTCGACCAGGCCGAGTGGGACAAGTGCAGGCACACCATCGTTTTAACGGGGAATTTTCAAAAATTCCTGCAAAATCCCGAATTGAAGGACTTTTTGCTCCGCACCGGGGATAAAATCCTGGTGGAGGCCAGCCCCCGGGACCGCATCTGGGGCATCGGCATGGGCAAGGCCAACGAGAACGCCCAAAACCCCGCCGCCTGGCGGGGGCGGAATATGCTGGGCTTCGCGCTGATGGAGGTCCGGGACGAGCTGCGCCGGGTGTGCGCCAATGAGGACAGGATTGACTGGAGCATCAGCAAGGCTTGAGCGCCTCCAGCATCAGCCGGGCGCAGGCGCGGAAGCCCAGGGAAAATTCCGCTTCACCGCAGAATCCGTCAATCTGATGCCGCAGGGCGGACATTCGGTCCAGAAAATCCAGCCCGTACTGCGCTTTGATTATATCGCTCATTTTGAGGTATTCTTCCTTCGCTTTTTCCCGCTCCAGGTCGTCCGGAACTTGCGGTCTGTCCAAATTGATGTATAATGTCTCGATGATACTTTCCATTTTTAATAACCTCCTCGTAAGTCTAATTTAATTAGACCTTATGGATTTAGTATAGTCTATTTTAATTAGACTTGTCAAGAGGTATTTGCTATGTTTTCAAAAAAACTGTTCGGCCAGCGAATTTTAGAATTGCGAAAAAATTCCGGAGAGACGCAGACATTTCTTGGTGAGCTGATAGGGGTAAAAAAAGGACAAATCAGCGGAATCGAAAAAGGAAATGCCACAACAACTGCCGAGCGCATCGCGTTGATTTGCGAACATTACCATGTCTCCGCCGACTATCTGCTGGGTCTCACCGACGACCCGGAGCCGAAGTATACAGCGGAGACGGAAGGTTAAGGAAAGAGCCTCCTTTTGAAAGGAGGTGCCCCAGTGCGCACACTGGGGCGGAGGATTGTATTTCGCCGCAGGCGAAATGTGCGAAGCAAGCAAAATTTAACAAGACTTTGTTTACTTCGTATATTTTGCTTCGCAAAATGCAATCCCCACCGCCCTGCGGGCGGAGCCCCTTTCAAAAGGGGCCTTTAGGTGTTCAAACGAGGTGTTGCCTGTGAAAATCATACTTGCCTCTCAATCTCCCCGGCGGCGGGAGCTGCTGGAGCGGATGGGGATCACGGACTTTGAGGTCATCCCCGCCCGGGGTGAGGAGATAGCCATCCGGGCCTTCGGTCCCGACCAGCTGGTGGAGGAGCTGTCCCGGCGCAAGTGCGCCGAGGTGGCGGCCGGCCGCCCGGAGGACCTGGTCATTGCCGCCGACACCATGGTGGCCGTCAACAACCGGGTGCTGGGCAAGCCCCGCACCGAGGATGACGCGGCCCGGATGCTGGCCACTCTGTCCGGCCGGCTGCACTTTGTATACACCGGCGTGACGGTCGCCCGGGGGGAGCGAATGCTGACCCAGCATGAGATGACCTCCGTCCGCTTCCGCACCCTGACCCAGGCGGACATCATCCGTTACATCGCCACCGGCGAGCCCATGGACAAGGCGGGAGCCTACGGCATACAGGGTTACGGGTCGGTGCTGGTGGAGGGCATCTCAGGGGATTACTACAATGTGATGGGCCTGCCGGTGTGCCGGTTGGCCAGGATGCTGGTCCGGTTCGGGGTGGACCCCCTGGCCCTGGCCGCGGAGAAGGAGCGGACAACGTGAAGGATTTCCTCCGGCAAAACGGAATACTGCTGCTTGTCATCGCGTTTCTCCTGTCCGTCCTCATCGGGGCGCTCTCCCTTGTGATGGGCGGCCAGGCCGACCCCCTGTCCAACATTGTCAACACCGTCACCGCCCCGGTGCGCGGCGGCATCGCCGCCGCCGCCGACTGGGTGGAGGGGGTGTACGGCTACGTGTTCCACTACGGGGAGATGGACCGGGAGCTGAAGGACCTGCGGGCCCAGGTGCGGGAGCTGGAGGAGAAGGAGCGCCAGTGGGAGGAGGCCATCCGGGAGAACGAGCAGCTGCGCCAGCTGCTGGACCTTCAGGCCCGGCGGCGGGACCTCACCTTCGAGACCGCCAAGGTCACCGCCCGGTCCACCTCCAACTGGGAGTCCACCCTCACCCTGAGCAAGGGCTCCGGCGACGGCATCGAGGCCGGGGACTGCGTCATCACCGAGACCGGCGTGCTGGTGGGGGTGGTGGCCGAGACGGGGCTGAACTGGTCCACCGTGTCCACCGTCATCAACACCGACACCGAGATGGGGGGCATCGTCAACCGCACCTTCTCCGCCGGGGTGCTGGAGGGGGACTTTGCCCTGATGAACCAGGGGAAGCTGAAGCTGAACTATCTGCCCGAGGGGGCCCAGCTGGTGAGCGGGGACGAGGTGCTCACCTCCGGCCGGGGGGACATGTTCCCCTCCGGGCTGCCGGTGGGCCAGGTGGAGGGCGTCTTTACCGACCCCTCCGGCCAGACCCGCTACGCGGTGATTGTCCCCGCCGTCAAGCTGGATTCCCTCATCGAGGTGTTCGTTATCAAGGATTTTGAAATTGTGGAATGATCTGTAGGGGGCGGCCTCTGCGCCGCCCCGTATAAAGACAGCTTATCCCAGCGGGGCGGCACAGAGGCCGCCCCCTACACACCGAACAAGTAGGGGCCGGCGCCCTCGCCGGCCCGTCTTTCCGGAATGCCGCGCATTTATAGGCGGGCCGCCGTGGGCGGCGGCCCCTACACCAGAATAAGGAGCATTTCACCATGACCCGCCGAGATTTCATCCACAAGTGGTTTGTCTACGCCCTGGGGCTGCTGCCCGTCTGGGTGCTGGACGCCTATATCCTCCCCCGCTATCCCCTGTTCGGGGCGGTGGTGCCCATGCTGCTGCCCCTGGCGGCGGCGGCGGTGGCCGTGCTGGAGGGGGCCTACGCCGGCACCGGCTTTGGCATGGCGGTGGGCCTGCTGTGGGAGCTGGCCTACCCCGGGGGCTTCGGCGGCCAGGTGTTTTTCCTGGCCCTGGCGGGGATGGCCATGGGGGCGGTGTCCCAATACGCCCTGAGCCAGTCCTTCCCCGGCTGCCTGATCTGTTCCGCCGGGGTGCTGGGCCTGCTGGACTGCCTGCGGGTGGCGCGGATGCTGTTTATCAACGCCGCCGGCCTGTCCGACCTGCTCCAGGTGGCGGTGCCCGAATTTTTGTGGTCCCTGGCCTGGACGCCCCTGGTATGGCTGCTCTTCCGGGCCATCTACAACCGGGTGGGCGGGACGAAGCTGGCGTGAGTGAAAAAAGCGGGCGCAGCCCGCCCCGAACGCGAGCCCAGCGAAGCGGGTCGCGTTCGGAGAGGAGCAAGGAAACGGAATGGAAAATGCCCGAAAGGGCGTTTGGAATGGAGTGAACTTTGCGACGACGATGAACACCAAGCAATTTCACCGCCGGGTATGGGCCATGGTGCTGCTGCTGGCCCTGATGATTACCGGCATGGGCGCCGCCCTGTACGACCTGCAGATCAACAACGGCGAGAGCTACTGGGAGAAGACCCAGAAGAAGGTGGCCGAAACCCAGACGGTTCCCGCCGTCCGGGGGAACCTCTATGACCGCAACGGCCAGGTTCTGGTGTCCAACAAAATCATCTACCAGGTCACCCTGGACACCAGGCTGATGGGGAAGACCCAGGAGGAACGCAATGAAGTTCTCATGGCCCTCATCCAGGCGGCCCGGGCGGAGAGCGTGGAGTGGGTGGACAATCTGCCCATCTCCAAGACGGCCCCCTTCACCTTCACCACCGACATGCCCTACTACTCCCTGGGCCGGGACGAGGACGGCAATGTAACCCGTACCCTCACCCGGCTGGGCAAGCTGGCGGTGAATATGAAGTGGATTGACGACCCGACCAAGGACCCCGAGCCGGAACAGGAGCCGGAAACACCCAGGGAGCCCGGCCTGAAGGAGAAGATCAAGGCCTTCTTCGGCATGGGCGGGCAGGAGGAGGCCCCCAAGGAGGACAAGGGCCCCCAGCCGCTGCCCGGGGCGGAGCAGCTGCTGGGCAAGATGTGCGACAGCTTTTCCGTCAAGGGCGAGGGGGCGGTGGATAAGAAGGAGGCCAAAAAGACCGGCCAGGCCGTCCCCGACCTGAACATCGGCGACCTGTCCAAAACCGACGCCCGGGCCCTGGCCGGGGTGCTCTACGAGCTGTACCTCCGCTCCCGGGAGGTCTATATCGCCACGGAATATATCTTCGCCACCGACGTGGACATCGACTTTATTTCCCGGGTGAAGGAGCTGAATCTGCCCGGGGTGGAGATTGAGGCCACCACCGTGCGGCAGTACCACACCCGGTACGCCGCCCACCTGCTGGGCCGGACGGGCCAGATGGACAGGGACGAGTGGCAGTACTACAAGACCGTGGATGAAGACGGCGACGGCGTGCCAGACTATCAGATGAACAACGTGGTGGGCAAGGAGGGGGCCGAGCTGGCCTTCGAGAGCCTCCTCCGGGGCAAATCGGGTACCCGGACGGTGGAGCGGAACACCAGGGGAAAGATCGTGGGGGCGGAGTGGAGCACCGAGCCCGCGCCGGGAGAAAATGTCATCCTCACCCTGGACATTGGCCTCCAGGCCTATGTGGAGAACCTGCTGGCTGACGCCGTCCCCAAGCTGGAGAGCGAGGAGACCGAGGGGGCCGCCTGCGTGGTGCTGGATGTGAAGACCGCCGAGGTGCTGGTGGCCGCCAACTACCCCACCTTCGACCTGGCCAACTATGCCGACGAGCTGAAGGAGAAGGAGGACGACCCCCTCCACCCCTTCCTGAACCGGGCGTTGAGCGGCCTGTACCCCCCGGGCTCCACCTTCAAGATGATTACCGCCATTGCCGGCCTGGAGGAGGGGATCATCACCCCCAAGACCAAGATCAAGGACGAGGGCCGGTACACCTACTGGAGCGAGACCAACGCCCCCCAGTGCTGGATTTACCGGCAGTACAGGGGCAACCACGGCATGGTGGACGTAGCGAAGGCCATTGAGGTCTCCTGCAACTACTTTATGTTCGACGTGGGCCGGCAGGTGGGCATCGACAAGCTGGACGAGTACGCCAATCGCTTTGGCCTGGGGGAGAGCACAGGGATCGAGCTGGGGGAGGAGACCGGCGTGGTGGCCGGCCGGGCGTTCACCGAGAGCCAGGGCGGAACCTGGTATGAGGGCAGCATCACCTCGGTGGCCATCGGCCAGGAGAGCACCCAGGTCACCCCCCTCCAGCTGGCCAACTATATCGCCACCCTGGTCAACGGCGGCACCCGCCACGCGGCCCACTTCCTGAAGGAGACCAAATCCAGCGACTTTTCCCGGGTGACCAGCCAGTATGAGCCCCAGGTGCTGGATGAGCTGGACATCAAGGACGAGAACCTGGAGGCGGTGAAGGCGGGCATGCTGAAGATGGCCCAGAGTAACCGGGCCTTCCAGGCTCTGCCCTTCCAGGCGGGGGCCAAGACGGGCTCCGCCCAGGTCAGCGCCCAGACGGAGTCCAACGCCGTGTTTGTCTGCTTCGCCCCCTACGACGACCCGGAGATTGTGGTGGCCATGGCGGTGGAGCACGGCGGCAGCGGCGGCGAGCTGGCCTCCATGGCCGCCGACGTGCTGAGCTACTACTTCTCCTCCAAGGAGACCTGGGAGGAGATACCCACGGAGAATACCCTGATTCGGTAAACCAGCCCTGTAGGGGCGGATATCATCCGCCCGAAAATACCGCTCAGCAGCTAAGGCGGGCGGATCATATCCGCCCCTACAGAAAAACCAAAAAGCAAAATCAGCAAGGAGATGTATCAATTATGTCAGAATGCACCCACGACTGTTCCAGCTGCTCCGCCGACTGCTCCTCCCGTGACCTGCGGGTCCCCGCCAACGCCATGTCCAGCGTCAAGCAGGTCATCGCGGTGGTCAGCGGCAAGGGCGGGGTCGGCAAGAGCACCGTCACCGCCTCTCTGGCGGCGGCCATGGCCCAAAAGGGCAAAAAGGTGGCCGTCCTGGACGCGGACATCACCGGCCCCTCCATCCCCACCGCCTTCGGCATCCACCAGCGGGCCACCGGCTCCGACGCGGGCATCGACCCCGCCGTCACCAAGGGAGGCATTAAGCTCATGTCCCTGAACCTCCTCTCCGCCAACGAGACCGACCCGGTGATCTGGCGGGGCCCGGTGATCGCCGGGGTGGTCACCCAGTTCTGGCAGGAGGTGGTCTGGGGCGACATTGACTACATGTTCGTGGATATGCCCCCCGGCACCGGCGACGTGCCCCTCACCGTCTTCCAGTCCCTCCCGGTGGACGGGGTGATCGTGGTCACCTCCCCCCAGGACCTGGTGTCCATGATTGTGGCCAAGGCCGTCAACATGGCCAAGATGATGGACATCCCCGTCCTGGGCCTGGTGGAGAACTACAGCTGGTTCCAGTGCCCCGACTGCGGCAAGAAGCATGCCATCTTCGGCGAGAGCCACATTGAGAAGGTGGCCGCGGAGCTGGAGGTCCCCGTGCTGGCGCGCCTGCCCATGGACCCCGCCTGGGCCGCCGCCTTCGACGCCGGAAAAATTGAGGACTTCCCCACCGGCTATATGGCGGAGCTGGCCGGCCGGCTGGACAGCTAGGGATATTCGGGAGGTGCTTCACCATCGTAAAGAGTATTGCCGGGGCTCTGGCCGCCATTATGGTCTCCCTGTTTCTGAACGCGTACCGGGCCCTGCCCCCCGTCCCTCCCGCCTATGACTACACCCGGCCCGTCCCCGCCGGCGAGCAGCAGGGGGACGGCTGGTTTGACGACAGCGCCTTCATCGGCCACTCCCTGATCGAGGGATTTGAGGGGTTTTCCAAGGTGGACGCCAACATCCACTACTTCTGCGACACAGGTCTGTCCGCCAAGGGCGCCGCCAGCTACAGCGGGTTTGCCCTGCCCGACGGCGGCGCCGGCACCCTGGAGGAGGGCCTGAGCCAGAGGGAGTTCAGCAAGATTTATATTATGCTGGGGGTCAACGAGGTTGGAGGCTCCAGGGAGAGATTCAAGGAAAATATGATATCTCTCATCAGGCTGATTCGGGACAACCAGCCCGAGGGCATCCCCATCTACATTCTGGAGCTCACCCCCACCACAAGGGAGCGGGCGGATGGCTCCCCCTTCACCAGGGAGAATGTGGAGAAGATGAACGGGGCTCTGGCGGAGGTGTGTGAGGAGGAGAAGTGCTACCTGGTGGACCTCTGGTCCTGCTTTGCCGGCCAGGACGGCTACCTCCCCGCTGAGATTTCCGGCGACGGAGTCCACCTCAAGGCCCCCCAGTACCGGGTGATGGCCGACTATATCCTGGCCCGCACGGTGGATGAGATATGACGAAAATCAATTGCCAGGAACGGTGTAAATTCAGCCGTTCCGGGTATTTTTTGGCACAATTATCAGACTAAACCACCGGTTGATTGCGGAAAAAAGGGGAATCGGGTATACTGTGGGCAAAGGGGGCGGAGAAATGGACGCGATGAAAACAGGAGGGCTCATTGCCCGGCGGCGGAAGGAGAAGGAGCTGACCCAGCGGGACCTGGCGGAGAGGCTGCATGTGTCGGTCCAGGCTGTCAGCAAGTGGGAGCGGGGGCTGAGCTGCCCCGACATCGGCCTGCTGGAGCCGCTGGCCGAGGCCCTGGACCTCACTGTCACCGAGCTGCTGGCCGGCCAGCGGGGGGAGGAGCCCGGAGAGGAGGCGGTGCGGGACTCCCTGCGCCTCGGGCTGGCCCAGCTGGGGCCGAAAGTCCGGCGGTGGAGGTGGCTGTTTCTCCTGGCCGCCGTACTCCTGCTGGCCGTCCTGGCGGGCTTTGGCTATGTCTGGGTCCGGGACAACACCCGGCTGATTCCCCGGCGGGAGACGGTGGTCCGCCCCGTGGACGTGACCAACCGGGAGACCACCCTGGTCCACGCCGCCGGGAAGGGGATGGCCTGCCTCTTTCAGGCGGAGCTGGCCGACGATGTGGAGCAATGCTCCTTCCGGTGGGAGCTGTGGACCCGGCAGGGCCTGGAGAACAGCTGGGACGCGGGGGAACAGCTGCGGCAGGACAGGGAGCGGCGCAAGCTGGTGGGCGTCACCTTCTCCTCCGCCTGGCGAAGCGCTGAGTTCCAGTACGGGATCTCCCTGGAGTCGCCCAGGGGCACCTATGTACACGGCCTGGAGGGCACGCTGGAGGTCCCCTATATGGGCGACGGCTACGGGATATCCTCCCTGGAAGAGAAGGCGGCGGTGGACCGGGAGGAGGGCGTCGTCCTGCTGGCCCTCACCCTGAACAAGGACGGCGAGCTCCGGACCAGGGACATAGCCAGGAACGAGTCGGGCCGGGTGGACCACCTGCCCGAGGATGAGCGGACGGCCCACCTGCTGCTGCGGATGTACTGCGAATAATAGACAATTCCCCGGCGCCCGCCGGGGAATTTTTCTATGACCGGCGGGAGAAACCCCTTGAAAATTCGGGTGCTATGCGCTACAATATCGGGAGAAGTAAGCCGCACCTAACTTTCTGAGGAGAAGGGACTGCCATATGGAGGAGCGCAAAAAGACACTGGAGGACCTGGCCCCCGGCCAGAGCGGGACCATCCTGTCCATTGCCAACAAATCGGGGACGGTGAAGCGCCGTCTGGTGGACATGGGCCTCACCCCGGGCACCGAGGTGAAGGTGACCAAGATCGCCCCCCTGGGGGACCCCATCGAGGTCACCCTCCGGGGGTATGAGCTGTCCCTGCGGAAGGCGGACGCGGCCCAGATCGTCATGGGCCAGCCCCGGCCCCGGAGTACCGGCGCGGCCCGGGCGGCCATGACCCGCCGGGACCCGGAGACCGCCCGCCGCCAGCTGAAGGCCCACGAGCACGAGCTGGCCGAGCACGGCGGCCGGTACGACCCCAGTGAGCACGACAGGCGCACCATGCGCATCGCCCTGGCCGGCAACCCCAACTGCGGCAAGACCACCCTCTTCAACGCCCTCACCGGCTCCAACCAGTACGTGGGCAACTGGCCCGGCGTCACCGTGGAGAAGAAGGAGGGCACCGCCCACATCGGCGACCGGGCGGTTACCGTGGTGGACCTGCCGGGCATCTACTCCCTGTCCCCCTACTCCATGGAGGAGATTGTGGCCCGGGACTTCATCATCGGCGAGGGACCCGACTGCGTCATCGACATTGTGGACGCCACCAACCTGGAGCGGAACCTGTACCTCACCGTCCAGCTGCTGGAGCTGGAGCGGCCCACGGTGGTGGCCCTGAACTTTATGGACGAGGTGGTCAAGCGGGGGGACAGGATCGACGTGGACCGGCTGTCAAAGGAGCTGGGGGTGCCGGTGATCCCCATCACCGCCCGCACCGGCGAGGGCATCGAGGAGCTGATGCATACCGCCCACCGGCAGATGCACCTGGGGGTGACCATCGAGCCCGACGACCTCTACGACGACTACACCCACGACATCCACCACCGCATGGGGGAGCTGCTCCACGACTACGCCTACGGGGCCGACCTCCCCGCCCACTGGGCCGCCATCAAGCTGCTGGAGGGGGATTCCATCGTGGAGCGGGCCCTGAAGCTTCCGGAAGCGGTAAAGACCAGGCTGGACGCCCTGGTGGCGGAGTATGAGAACTCCAGCGACCTGGGGGACCGGGAGACCCTCATCGCCGACAGCCGCTACCAGTATATCCAGAAGGTGGTGTCCGCCGCGGTGGAGAAGGGGGGCGTCCCCGGGGAGCTCACCCTCAGCGAGAGAATCGACAGGGTGGTCACCCATCGGATCTGGGCCATCCCACTGTTTCTGTGCACCATGCTCATCATGTTCGTGATTACCTTCGGCCCCTTCGGCTCCTGGCTGTCCGACGGGGTGGGGGCGGGGATGGACGCCCTGTCCCGGTGGCTGGCCCCGACGCTGGAAAGGGCGGGCGTGTCCCACGTCCTCATCTCCCTGGTGTGCGACGGCATCATCGCCGGAGTGGGGGGCGTGCTCACCTTCCTGCCTCAGATCGCCCTGCTGTTTTTGTTCCTGTCCCTGCTGGAGGACTCGGGCTATATGTCCCGGGCGGCCTTCATCATGGACCGGGCTCTGCGGCGGTTCGGGCTGTCCGGCAAGGCCTTCATCCCCATGCTTATGGGCTTCGGCTGCTCGGTGCCCGCCATCATGGGGGCCCGGACCATGGAGAACGAGAAGGACCGGCGCATGACCATCCTCCTGATCCCCTTCATGTCCTGCTCCGCCAAGCTGCCCGTCTACGGCCTCATCTCCGCCGCCTTCTTCGGCCCCTGGGCGGGGCTGGTGGTCTTCGGGCTGTACATCATCGGGATGGCGGTGGGCATCGCCTCGGGCCTGTTTTTCAAGAAGACCCTCTTTGCCGGCGAGCCCGCCCCCTTTGTGCTGGAGCTGCCCCCCTACCGCCTGCCCTCCCTGGGCAACATGCTCACCCACGTGTGGCAGAAGGTGAAGGGCTTCCTGGTGAAGGCCGGTACTTTGATTCTTTTGATGTCCATGGTTCTCTGGCTGCTGCAATCCTTTGACTTCACCCTCCGCATGGTGGACGACCCCACCCGCAGTATGCTGGGCGCCCTGGGCGATGCCATCGCCCCTGTGTTCGCCCCCTGCGGCTTCGGCTTCTGGCAGGCGGCGGTGGCCCTGCTCACCGGACTCATCGCCAAGGAGATGGTGGTGTCCTCACTGTCCATGTTCTACGGCTTCTCCCTCACCGCCGCCAGCGGCGAGGTGGCCGCCGCCATGGCGGGCTTCACCCCCCTGTCCGCCTTCTCCATGCTGGTGTTCATCCTGCTCTACGTCCCCTGCGTGGCGGCGGTGTCTACTCTGTTCAAGGAGATGCAGAGCCGCAAATGGGCCTGGTTCTCCATCGCCTGGCAGATCGGCTGCGCCTATGTGATGGCTTTGCTGGTGTATCAGATTGGGAGCTTGCTCTTATGATGGTAAATATTGTGTTTTGGATTTTCGTGCTGGCCATGGACCTGCTGCTCCCCGGCGTGATGATTGGCTTCGGCCGGGAGTTTATGAAAAATCCGCCCAAGGAAATCAACCCAGGTTACGGCTACCGCACGGCCATGTCCTCAAAAAACCAGGATACCTGGGACTTTGCCCAGAGGAAAATGGGCGAGGTCTGGTATAAATGGGGCAAAATTCTGCTGATTCCCTCCGCCCTGCCCCTGCTTCTCGTGCTGGGGCGGGACGTGGGCACCGTGGGCAAGGTGGGCATGATCGCCTGCGGGGCGCAGCTTGTGGTCATGCTGGGCTCTATCCTGGTCGTGGAGCGGGCATTGAGAAAAACCTTCGATAAGAACGGAAACAGACTGTAGGGGCGCGCAGTGCGCGCCCGTATGGACCGGTCCAGAACTACGGCGGGCGGACAATGTCCGCCCCTACAAAGCAACTCATGGAGACGTGATATAAAATGATAAAACTCATTTCTCTGGACCTGGACGGCACCCTGCTGGACCCGAAAGGCCAAATCACCGCCGCCTCCAAAGCGGCTATCGCCAAGGCCAAGGCGGCGGGGCTGCGGGTGGTCATCAACACGGGCCGTCCGGTCCAGGAGGCGGTATATTTCGCCCGGGAGGCGGGGTGTGACCTGCTGGTGTCCGGGGCCGGCGGCGGGCTGGTGGTGGACGGCGGGACCGGGCAGGTCCTGCGTCAATGGGACGTGCCCGAGCCCTCCGCCCGCCGGGCGCTGGAGCTGTGCCTGAGCTGGGATGTTGACCTGATTATCTACGCCGGAAGCGAGATTCTGGTGACCGCCGCCTACAAGAAGGAGATGGAGGAGTGGTATCCCTTCCCCGCCTTTCATGAGGCGGTCACCGTGACGGAGGATTTTTGGGGCTGTATGGAGGCGCACGGCCTGCCCCTGGTGAAAATTCACGGGGAGATCGGCCCGGTCCGCCCCCCGGTGGAGCAGCTGGCCGCCCTGCCCCACGTGACCATCACCACCTCCACCGACCACGACTTTGAGCTCACCGCCCGGGGCGGGGACAAGGGGGCGGCCCTGGCGGTCATCGCGGAGCGGTACGGCATCCCCCTGGACCAGTGCGCCGCCGTGGGGGACAGCGAAAACGATCTGTCTGTCCTCCGGGTGGTGGGCATGCCCATCGTTATGGGCAGCGCCCCCGAAAACGTAAAGGCCGCCGCCGCCCGGATTGTCCCCTCCAACGGGGAGGAGGGCGCGGCCCGGGCCATTCTGAGCTGTCTGGAGCCGTTGCCCGAAAGCCTTCCCCTTTAGGGGAAGGTGGCAGCGGCGCAGCCGCTGACGGATGAGGCAACAAAGCGCGTCCCGGTGATTCAGGACGCGCTTTTTATACGGATTGTTATTTCAGCCTCCAAATATCCTCGTTGTACTGTTCGATGGTCCGGTCGGAGGAGAAGTAGCCCGACTTGGCGATGTTGACCAGCATCTTTTTCGCCCAGGCCCGGCGGTCGCCGTAGTCCTTGATGCAGCGGTCCTTGGCGGCGATATAGTCCTCCACGTCCAGCAGGGCCATGAACCAGTCCTTGTTTTTCATGTCCCGCCACAGGGCGGACAGGCTGGCCGGGTCGCCGATGGCCAGCAGCTCGGGGGAGACCAAAAAGTCCACCAGCTTCTCCACCGCCGGGCGGTGGTAGAAGTCCAGGGGGCGGTAGCCCCGGCCGTCGGGCTCGCTGCCCTTGTACAGGCCGATGACCGTGTCGCTGTGCTGGCCGAAGGTGTAGATGTTGTCCTCCCCCACCAGCTGGGCGATCTCCACGTTGGCCCCGTCCAGGGTGCCCAGGGTAATGGCCCCGTTGGCCATGAATTTCATGTTGCCGGTGCCGCTGGCCTCCTTGGAGGCCAGGGAGATCTGTTCGGAGATGTCGCAGGCGGGGATGAGCCGCTCGGCCCAGGTGACATTGTAGTTCTCCACCATAGCCACCCGCAGCCAGGGCCGGACCTGGGGGTCCTGGTCGATGAGCTTTTGCAGGCAGAGGATGAGGTGGATGATCCGCTTGGCCATGATATAGGCGGGGGCGGCCTTGGCCCCGAAGAGGACGGTCACCGGCCGCTCAGGCAGCCTGCCGGCCTTGATCTCCAGGTACTTGTGGATGATATACAAAGCGTTCATCTGCTGCCGCTTGTACTCGTGGAGCCGCTTGACCTGGATGTCGAAGACCGACTGGGGGTCGATCTCAATGCCCTGGGTGGCCCAGAGCACCCGGCACAGCTGATTCTTGTTGTGCTGCTTCACCTCCAGCAGCCGGTCCAGGACGGCCTCGTCCTCCTGGAAGGGCAGCAGCTTCTCCAGCTCTTTGGCGTCCTGCCGCCAGCCAGGGCCGATGCAGCTGTCGATGAGGGCGGCCAGCTCCGGGTCGCAGGCCTCCAGCCACCGGCGGAGGGTGACCCCGTTGGTCTTGTTGTTGAACTTCTCCGGGTACAGGTCGTAGAAGGGCTTTAACTCGGAGTTCTTCAAAATCTCGGTGTGCAGCGCGGCCACGCCGTTGACGGAGAAGCCGCAGTGGATGTCCATGTGGGCCATGTGGACCCGGTTCTGATCGTCGATGATGGCCACTTTGGGGTCGGGGTGGGCCTCCTTCATCCGCCTGTCCAGCTCCTGGATGACGGGCACCAGCTGGGGGGCCACCCTCTCGATGAAGGCCAGGGGCCATTTCTCCAGGGCCTCGGCCAGGATGGTGTGGTTGGTGTAGGCGCAGGTGCGGCGGACCTGGTCGAAGGCCTCGTCGAAGGACAGCCCCTTTGCCGTCAGCAGACGGATGAGCTCCGGGATGACCATGGAGGGGTGGGTGTCGTTGATCTGGACCACCACGTGGTCGGCCAGGGTGTTCAGGGGATAGCCCCGGCTCTCCAGCCCGGACAGGATGAGCTGGGCCCCGGCGGACACCATGAAGTACTGCTGATAGACCCTCAGCAGCCGGCCGGCGTCGTCGCTGTCGTCGGGGTAGAGGAAGGAGGTGAGCCGGTGGGCGATGTCCCCCTTGTCAAAGTCGATGCCCACCCAGGGGGCGGCGGCAGGCTCGGCCACGTCGAAGAGGTGGAGCCGGTTGGCGCACTGGTTGTTGGCCCCGGGGATGGCGATGTCGTAGAGTACCGCCTTCAGGTCAAAGCCGCCGAAGGGGACGTCGAAGGACATCCCGGTGGGGATGAGCCAGCTGTCGGGCTCAATCCAGGGGTCGGGGACCTCGGTCTGACGGCCCTGGTCGAACTTCTGCCGGAACAGGCCGTAGTGGTAGTTCAGCCCCACGCCGTCGCCGGGCAGGCCCAGGGCGGCGATGGAGTCCAGGAAGCAGGCGGCCAGGCGGCCCAGGCCGCCGTTGCCCAGGGAGGGCTCGGGCTCCATGGACTCGATGACCCCCAGGTCCCGGCCCAGGTCGGCCAGCAGGTCCTTCACCTCGCCGTAGAGGCCCAGGGCCAGCAGGTTGTTGGACAGCAGCTTGCCCATGAGGAACTCGGCGGAGAAGTAGTAGAGCTTCCGGTCCCCCTTGGGGGCGGGGCGGTTCTGGGCCATGGTCCGGGTGAGGATGAGCAGGGCCTCGTAGAGCTGGTGGTCGTCGCACTGGTCGGGGGAGCAGCCAAAGCGGGCCTGGGTGGTCTGGAAGAGCTGTTCTTTTAACTGCATGAGATACATCTCCTTGTTGTGAGATTTTTTGGAAATCCCGTGTGTAGGGGCGGACATTGTCCGCCCGCTGAAATGATATGGAGGCCTGTAGGGCGTGACCACCGGGCACGCCGTCTTATTTGCTGGGTCGTCGCGCCCTACAAATGGATCATCGCCTCCGGAGCCGTCTGTAGGGGCGGATATTATCCGCCCACTAAAAATCACGTCCGGTCCTGCGGGCGGATGATATCCGCCCCTACTTGTTGCGTCTGTCTTTTTTTGCCTTGGGCAGCCGCTGATACACCCGGGTCTCCCGGTACAGGCGCCTGGCCAGCTTCTCGTCGAAGGTGCCCGGCAGGGTTCTCCACTTCCAATTGTTCCCAAGGGTGGAGGGGATATTCATCCGGGCCTCGCTGCCCAGGCCCAGCAGATCCTGAAACTGCATCACCGCCAGGTCGGCGGGGGAGGCCCAGGCGGCGCGCATCATGCCCCAGTGGTAGCCCTCCCGTTTGCTGAGGCGCAGGTAGGCCTTGGCGAAGGACACGTCCTTTTTGGGGGCGGAGGCCATCCAGCCCTGGATGGTGTCGTTGTCGTGGGTGCCGGCGTAGACCACGCAGTGGGTGGGGTAGCGGTGGGGCAGGTAGTCGCTCTCCGCGTCCCGGCTGTCGAAGGCGAATTCAAGAATCTTCATGCCGGGGTAGCCCGAGTCGCGGAGCAGCTTTTTTACCGAGGGGGTCATAAAGCCCAGGTCCTCGGCGATGATGTCCTTTTTGCCCAGGGCCCTGTTCACCGCCTTGAAGAAGGCGATGCCCGGGCCGGGCTTCCACCTGCCGTTGCGGGCGGTCTTGTCCCCGTAGGGGATGGCGTAGTACTCGTCAAAGCCCCGGAAGTGGTCGATGCGCAGGGTGTCGTACAGCTGGAACTGGAAGGCGATGCGCCGCAGCCACCAGGCGTAGCCGTCCTCCTTCATCCGCTCCCAGTTGAACAGGGGGTTGCCCCACAGCTGGCCGTCGGCGGTAAAGCCGTCGGGGGGGCAGCCGGCCACCTCGGTGGGCAGGCCGTTCTCATCCAGCTGGAACTGGTCCGGGTTGGCCCACACGTCGGCGCTGTCCCCGGAGACATAGATGGGCAGGTCCCCGATGATGGTGATGCCCAGCCGGTTGACGTACTTTTTCCAGGCGGTCCACTGCTGGAAAAACAGAAACTGCACCGCCCGCCAGAAGTCCACCTCCCCGGCCAGCTCCTGCCGCGCCCGCTCCAGGGCGGCGGGCCTGCGCAGGCGGATGTCCGACTGCCAGGTAAACCAGGAGGCCCCGCCGTGTCTGTCCTTCAGGGCCATGAACAGGGCGTAGTCCTCCAGCCAGTCCGCCTGTTCGGCGCAGAAGGCGGCAAACTCGGGCCGGTCCTGGGCCAGAAGGCGGTCGCAGGCCCTGTGGAGCACCGGGTAGCGGGTCTCATACATCAGCCCGTAGTCCACATACCCGGGATTCTCCCCCCAGTTGAGGGACTGAAACTCCGACGGCTCCAGCAGGCCCTCCTCCGCCAGGGTGTCCAGGTCGATGAAGTAGGGGTTGCCAGCGAAGGAGGAGAAGGACTGATAGGGGGAGTCGCCGTAGCTGGTGGGGCCCGCCGGGAGCAGCTGCCAGCAGCTCTGGCCGCCGGCGGCCAGAAAGTCCGCAAATTTCCGGGCCTCCTCTCCCAGCGTCCCGATGCCGTAGGGGGAGGGCAGGGAGAGGATGGGCATTAAAATTCCTGCTTTTCTCATGGAATCACCTGTTTCTGTCGAGTTGTCGCAGGGGGCGGCACAGAGGCCGCCCCCTGCATCGCAATTTAGGGTGGTTTTTATCCGATCTGTGCCACGCTCTCCCCCTCGATGATCTGGAAGGGGACCAGCTCGTGGACAGGGGGGCTGTTGCGGGTGATGCCCCGGAGGAGGGCGTCCACCCCCCGCTCAGCCAGCTGCTGGGTGTCCTGGCGGACCGTGGTCAGCCGGGGCAGGGAGTACTGTCCGGAGATGAGGCCGTCGTAGCCCACCACCGAGATATCCTCCGGCACCCGCCTGCCCATGTCGCTGAGGGCCCGGATGGCCCCCAGGGCCATCACGTCGCTGACGGCGAAGATGGCGGTGAGGTCGGGGCACCGCTCCAGCGGCACTCTGGTGGCGGCGTAGGCCTCGGGCATGGAGTAGCGGCAGGGCTCACACTGGCGGTCCACGTCGAAGGGGATGCCCAAACGGACGCAGGCCTCCCGGCAGCCCGTCAGGCGGCGGTGGCTGATCTGACTGCAGGACCAGTTGCCCCCCAGCAGCCCGATGTGCCTGTGACCCCGGCCGGCCAGCAGCTCCACCACCTGCCGGGCCGCCTCCCGGTCGTCGGTGGTAAAGGAGGACAGATTGTCAAACTTCAGCGCCTGGGCGGTGTTGGTCAGCAGCACGCAGGGGACGGTGATGGGGGCGAAGCCGGCCTCAAACAGCTCCAAATCCCCGCCCAGAAAGATAATCCCCATGGGCTTGCGCTCCCGGCAGAGCTGAAGGGCGTAGGCCACCTCGTTGGCGTCCTCGTCCAGGTAGTAGAGGTTGGCGTCCCGCTCCGCATCCCGAAGGAGGGCCTGGAGCTTCTCCACCAGGTCGGCAAAGAGGAGGTTCATCGTGCCCTTGACGATAATGGCGATGCTGGTGCTGGCCTGCTGCTTTAAATGCTTGGCATTGTTGTTAGGCTGAAAGCCCTGCTCCTCCACCACGGCCAGCACCTTCCGCCGGGTCTCGGCGCTGACGTCCGGGTGGTCATTGAGCACACGGGACACGGTGGCCACGCCGTACCCGGACAGCCGGGCAATATCCTTGATGGTCATAGGTGTCCCTTCTTTCTGTTTGGAGTAACGATTGTAGCATATTTCGGGCAAGATGGCAAGACTTAACCTTTCACCGCGCCGGCGGCCACACCAGATGACATGTGCCTCCGGCCCCCGCCCTGCGGGCGGGGGAATCAAAACATTTAACCCTTTACCGCGCCGGCGGCGACACCCTTGATGATGTGCTTCTGGCAGGTGAGGTAGAACACGATCACCGGAATGATGGACAGCAGGATCAGGGCCATGGTGGCCCCCAGGTCCACGGTGCCGTAGCTGCCCTTCAGGTACTGGATGTGGATGGGGCGGTACAGGTTCTTGTCCAGCACCAGGTAGGGCAGGAGGAAGTCGTTCCACACCCACATGATCTCCAGGATGCCCACAGACACCATGGTGGGCTTGAGCATGGGCACCACCACGGAGAAGTAGGTGCGCAGGGGCCCGCAGCCGTCGATGGCGGCGGCCTCCTCAATCTCCAGGGGGATGGACTTGACAAAGCCCACGAACATGAAGATAGCCAGCCCCGCGCCAAAGCCCAGGTAGATGACGGGAATCGTCCAGGGGGTGTTCAGGTGAGGGCCCCAGAAGCCGAGCAGGCGCACGCTGTTGGCCGTCTTGGACAGGGTGAACATGACCATCTGGAAGGGGACCACCATGGAGAACACGCACAGGAAGTACAGGGCCTTGCAGAACAGGGAGTTCACCCGGGCGATGTACCAGGCGGCCATGGAGGTGCACAGCAGGATGAGGGCGGTGGACAGGAGGGTAATCACCACGCTGTAGAGCACCGACTTGGCGAAGGGGTAGTTGCCGAAGGTCATGCCCTTGATGAAGTTCTCAAACCCGGCCCACATATTGCCGGTGGGCAGGGCGAAGGTATCGGTTTTGACAAAGGTGTTCAGCTTGAAGGAGTTGATCACAACCGCCACCACGGGCAGCACATAGATCACGCAGATGACGGCCAGCACGGCGGACAGGGTGGCCTTGCGGCGGGCCTCGGCGGAGAGGGTTTTCTGAGTGTTCATTACTGCTGTACCTCCTTTTTACGGGTGTAGCCCAGCTGGAGCAGGCCCAGTCCGGCCACCAGGACGAAGAATACCACAGCCTTGGCCTGGGCGACGCCCTGGGAGGACCCGCCGGAGGCGTTGAAGGTGTTGAAGATGTTCAGGGCCAGCATCTCGGTGGTCTTGATGGTGGCGCCGCCGGGCTGGATGATGAAGGGCTGGCCGCCGGTGAGGGCCAGGTTCTGGTCGAAGAGCTTGAAGCCGTTGGTGAGGGACAGGAACATGCAGATGGTGATGGAGGGCATCACGTTGGGGATGGTCACCTTGAACAGGGTCTGCCAGCGGGTGGCCCCGTCGATGCGGGCGGCCTCCAGCATCTCGCCGGGGACGTTCTGCAGCCCGGCGATGTAGATGATCATCATGTAGCCGATCTGCTGCCAGCACATGAGGATAATCAGCCCCCAGAAGCCGTATTTGCTCTCCAGCAGGATGGAGGTGGACCACCAGCTGAGTATGCCGTCGAAGATCATGGACCAGATGTAGCCCAGCACGATGCCGCCGATGAGGTTAGGCATAAAGAATACAGTGCGGTACAGGTTGCTGCCCCGGATGCCCTGGGTGAGGGCGTAGGCTACGGCGAAGGCCAGCACGTTGATGAGCACCAGGGAGACCACGGCGAACAGGGCGGTGTACCAGAAGGCGTGGCGGAAGCCCACGTCGCTGAAGGCCTTGGCGTAGTTGTCCAGGCCGATGAATTTGGCGTTGGAGATGGTCTTGAACCGGCACAGAGACAGCCAGATGCCCTGGAGGAAGGGCCAGACAAAGCCGATGATGAAGGCGGCCGTCACCGGCCCCAGGAAGAACAGCCCCCACCGCCGGGTGGCCCGCCGGATGGAGTTGCTGTTGGAAATCTTCTTCGTTTTCAAAATATCAGCTCCCCTTGAATTTTTGTAGGGGCGCATATTATGCGCCCGCCTTTTGCGCACTGGAGGATTGCGGGCGGATGATATCCGCCCCTACAAGCGGAAAACCGGGGCGGGCGTACTGCCCGCCCCGGCTCAATGTCAAAGCGTAAGGTTGAAAGCTGCGGGGAAAATCAGCCGTTGACGGCGTTGTACTGGGCGGCCCAGCCGTCCACAAAGGCGGTGCGGAACTGTGCCCAGTTGGCGTCGGACTGGTCGGCGTTGTACTGGTTCAGCGCGGCCACCAGGCCCCGGCGGTACTCGTCCACGTTGGGCTGGTAGTTGGTGGCCCAGTTCATCACGTAGCAGCCGTCGGCGGTGTAGGCGGCGGCGTCGGCCAGGAAGCCGTTGGCGGACTCGGGGGCGTTCTTATAGGGGAGGACGCCCAGCTGCTCCACCATCTTGCCGGCGGCGTCGGGGTCAGACACCAGCCACACCATAAAGTCGATGGTGGCCTTCTGGTCGGCCTCGGACACGTTGGCGTTGACGGCCCAGCAGTTCTCGGTGCCGCAGTTCAGGCCGGCCTTCTCCTCGCCGGACACGCCGCAGTAGTAGGGGATCATGGTGGCGTTGGGCACGGAGGGGACATAGTTGGCGTACTCCCAGGAGCCCTGCACGGTGAAGGCGGCCTTGCCGTCCTTGAACTCCTGGCCGGCATCGTGGCCGCCGGTGGCCAGATCGGTGGGGGCGGTCAGGCTGTTGTTGATGCACAGGTCATAGAGGTTCTTGAAGTTGTCCAGATACTTGCCGGAGATGGTGGCGGGGCACTTGGTCCAGGTATTGCCCTCCTGCTCGTAGTAGTACTCCAGGTTGGCCATGTGGCCGGTGAAGCGCCAGGAGGAGGAGTCGTCCATGTCGCAGGAGGTGAAGGCGTCAAAGCCCAGGGTGGCGGCGTTGGCGTGGATGTCCTCCACCACGGCCTTCAGGGAGGCGAAGTCCTTGATCTCGTCCATGGAGTGGCCGGCCTTGGTCACCAGGTCGGGGTTGGCAATGACGCCGTAGCACTCGTAGCAGTAGCCGATGGACACCAGCTTGCCCGCGTCGTCATAGAGGTTGTAGGCGTCGGTGTTCAGCTCGTTGGCGATGGCGGTGCCGGTCAGGTCCATGGCGTACTCGCCCCAGTCGGCCACACCGGCGGAGTTGCCGATGACAAAGAGCGTGGGGGGCGCGGACTTATCCATCTCGGCGGTGAGGGTCTGCTGGTAGGTGCCGGAGGCGGCGGTGATGACCTGGACGGGGACGCCGGTCTTCTCGGTGTAGGTGGCGGCCAGGGCCTGGGCGGTCTCGTCCAGCTCGGGCTTGAAGTTCAGCCAGTAGACGCGGCCGGCCTCGCCGCTGGCGCCGCTGCCGGAGGGAGCGGAAGGATTGCTGCCGCTGGGGGCCTTCTCTCCGCCGCCGCCGCAGCCGGCCAGCAGGGACAGGGACATGGCCGCGCTGAGGGCCAGAGCCAGGATCTTTTTGGTTTTGCTCATTTCAATATCCTCCTAAATAAATTTTTGCTCTCAAGTGGCTCGCCTTTTGGAAACGTTACTGGTGACGTTACCGGTAACGTTTCCATAAGCTTGATACTATACTACCAAGGTGTGCCCGCAGATGCAAGAGAAATTTGACAGCGGAGGACAACTTTGGAGGGTTGCAAAAAAACAGAGGGGCATTTTTGGAGAAAATGCCCAACGGACTCCCGGACCAATCTGTTTTTTTCCCGGTAAGGGGCAGATTACCATTGTCTTTTTCCGGAAGAAGTATTATACTATATACAGGGAAAGTGTTTCCGGGCGGGCCAAGCTGATGTGCCGCCCGCCCCATCTCACAGGGAGGTGTGATTCATGAGCAACTACGTAATCTCCATCAGCCGGGAGTTTGGCAGCGGGGGCCGCCTGATTGGCAAGCGGCTGGCCGCCCAGCTGGGCATCCCCTGCTATGACAGGACGATTATTCAGAAGACCTCGGAGAAGAGCGGGCTTTCCCCCGACTTCATCGCCCGGGCGGAGGAGCGGGCCCGCAGCCGGTTCCACCTGTCGGTGGCGCCGGTGGGCATCGGCACCCCCGCTCTGGCCCACCAGGGGGTGCCGGTGAGCCATCAGGCCTTCTTCGCCCAGGCGGAGGTCATCCGGGAGCTGGCCGGCGAGGGGCCCTGCGTCATTGTGGGCCGGTGCTCCGACTACGTGCTGGGGGAGCGGCCCGAGTGCCTGAAGGTCTTTATCCACGCGGACATGGCCAGCCGGGTGGAGCGGTGCGTGGAGGAGTACCGCATCCCCTCCGACGACATGGAGCGGCGGATTATTCAGATGGATAAGGGCCGGGCCAACTACTATAATTACTACACCGGGCACATCTGGGGCGACATGCGCCGGTATGACCTGACCCTGAACTCCGGGATTATCGGTGTGGAAGGAGCGGTGAGCCTGATTGTGGCCCTGGTCAAGGCCCGGGCCGCCCAGGACGGCAGTGACAGCGATGAGTAGACTGAAAATACAGGTATCCGGCGATACGGGACATATGGATAACTACTGCGCCGCCCTCCGGAGCATTGGGGCGGAGCCCCTGGCGGGGTACTGTCCCGCCCCGAACCCCAACTGCGGCGGCCTGCTGCTGTGCGGCGGCGGCGACATTGAGCCGGTCCGCTACGGCCAGCCCGACCGGGGCTCTCAGCCCCCGGACCTGGCGCGGGATAAGGCGGAGCTGGAGCTTTTTCAGGTGTTCCACCGGGCGGGCAAGCCCATTCTGGGCATCTGCCGGGGGATGCAGCTGATTAACGTGGCCCTGGGGGGCACCCTGATTCAGGACCTGCCCCAGGAGCAAAAGGCGTTCCACTGCGGCGGAAAGGCCGATATGGTCCACCCCCTCCGGGCGCTGGAGGGCTCCGTCCTCCACAGGCTCTACGGGCCTGTCTTCTCTGTCAACAGCTCCCACCACCAGGCGGTGGACGCCCTGGGCAAGGGCCTGCGGGCCGTTGCCTGGGCGGAGAGCGGCTTTGCGGAGGCCATCGACTGCCCGGGCCTGCCCCTGCTGGGGGTCCAGTTTCACCCGGAGCGGATGGCCTTTGGCCGCCACCGGCTGGATACGGTGGACGGCGCCGCTTTGTTCAGCTGGTTTCTGGGGGTGTGCCAGGGGGACGTCTCCGCTTTTTCGGAGATGCCGGGACTTTTTTCAGATAAAGCGTAACAGGTTTTACATAAAGAAAGGATCTTAGGGATGCATAGATTGAAAACGCGGCGCTGGGTTCAGCTGCTGCTGGTAGTGGGGCTCTGCTTTGGAACGCTGGCGACGACGGGAGCCGTGGGCCGGGAGGAGCCGGTCCGTCCGCCGGAGGCCCCCGCCGTCCAGGCCCCGGCGGAGCAGGGCGGGGATCAGGCCGCGGCGAAGGAGGCGGAGCTCCGGCGGCAGCGGGCGGCCAGCCTGCTGGGCCGCTACGGGCTGACCCGGGAGCAGAGGGACACCATGTCCGCCCGGGCGGCTGCGGACGCCGCCCTGTTCCAGAGGCTGGAGCGGGGGGAGCTGAGCCGGACTGAGCTGACCTGGCTGGGGCTGCCCAACGCCCGGGCCGACCGGCTGGACCGCTACGACGCCTGGATGGAGGCCCACCCGGAGGACACCAGGGAGAACGCCGTCTTTCAGGTGAACCTGAATCAGGACCAGGCCTTCTACAGCCTGATCTGGGAGACCGCCGACCCGGACAGCCTGGATGTGCTGGTGAACAAGCACTACACCCTGCCCGCCTCCTATGTCCCGGAGCTGGAGGCCCTGGGCAAGGGCTACGGCTCCGGCTCCCTGCGGCCCGAGGCGGCCCGGGCCTTCCGGGCCATGGTGGACGGGGCGAAAGCGGAGGGCGTCACCCTGCGCAGCGTGTCGGCCTACCGGTCCTACAAGACCCAGAAGAACACCTACAACCGGTACTTAAAGCAGTACAAGCAGTCCACGGTGGACACCTTCTCCGCCCGGCCCGGCCACTCGGAGCACCAGACCGGCCTTGCCCTGGACATCAACGTGGCCAGCAGCCGCGCCCACTTTGAGAACACCGCCGCCTTCGCCTGGCTGAAGGCCCACTGCGCCGAGTACGGCTTCATCCTCCGGTACGACCAGGGGAAGGAGGCCATCACCGGCTACCGCTTCGAGCCCTGGCACTACCGCTATGTGGGGGTGGAGACCGCCAAGGTCATCATGGAGCAGGGAATCAGCTATGAGGAGTACCTGGCCCTCCAGCCCGGATAAATCAGAACATGGAACGGCCCCCGGCGAAAGCCGGGGGCCGCGTGTGTCTATTGCCAGCACAGCCGCACTACCAGGGCGGCCGCGCCCTCCCGCAGGTTGTCATATACGGTACGGATCCCCATGGTTTGATCCTCAATGAGATAAATTTCCAGCAGAGCAGCCCCATGCTCCCGGTCCACAACGGTGGGCGTCTCGGCAAAATTCCAGGCCATGCCGTTTCCCAGATAGGAGGCCTCCTTCGCCTCTTGCAGCTCGGTAGATATTCCGGACACCACCGAATTTCCCAGTCTGATCCGGTAGGGCAGGCTGCCGTCCTTCCGCAGCGTCATCCGGAAGGCCAGGAGCTGGCTGCGGGAAAAATCGTGTTCGGAATGAAAGGCGGACATATTGAGCAGCTCCCAGCTTTTGGACAGTCCCTCATGGGTCCACAGCTCCGCTCGGATTACCGCCCCGTCCATATCGTCCGCCAGGGTGAGGTCGTACATATGCAGGAAATCGTCTCCGTCCTGATTGCTCAGCAGATCCACCAGGGCGTTCTGCCGCTCCTCCAGGTCGATGGGGGTGAGAATGGTCTCCGGCTGAGGGGACAGTTCCCGGACCCGGGCATACCCCAGCCACGCCAGCAGACCCAGCAGCAGGACGGCCGCCAGGAGGAACAGCCACTTCCACCGTCTGATTTTCGGCCCCAGCTGGGCCAGGCTGAAGCGCAGGGTGTCCCGGACGGCCTCCTCTCCGGGCTCCTCCCCCCGCTGGCCGGCCAGCAGCTCGGTGACGGTGAGGCCCAGCGCCTCCGCCAGGGGCTCCATCAGGGGCAGGTCGGGGAAGTTTTTTCCCAGCTCCCACTTGCTCACCGCCTGGACCGACACGTAGACCTGTTCCGCCAGCTCCCGCTGGGTGAGGCCCTTCTCCTTCCGGGCCTGGGCAATCAGCGCCCCGGTCTTCATTGCATCCATGCCATCGCCTCCTTGCCCTTATCATACCCGAGCCGGAGGGATTTTGCAATCACCCCCAGGTTGAACGGACGAAATTCTGAAGGGAACGGCAAAAGCGGCTCCGTTTCAGCACGGAGCCGCCGGTATAAGGGGCAAAAGCTGCTAGACCTGCTGAGGCAGGGAGTCGTCCTCCCGGATCCAGTCCTCCACGTGGACAACGGAGTATTCCGACTCCCCGGTGCGGATGACCACCCGCTGGATGCCGGCGTTGATGATAACCCGGCGGCACATGGAGCAGGAGGTGGCGTCGTGGAGGAGGGAGCCGTCTCTGGCCTCCCGGCCGGCCAGATAGAGGGTGGCGCCCAGGGCGTCCCGCCGGGCGGCGGAGATGATGGCGTTCATCTCCGCGTGGACCGAGCGGCACAGCTCATACCGCTGGCCGGAGGGGATGTTCATGGCCTCCCGGGCGCAGTAGCCCAGGTCCATGCAGTTCTTCCGCCCCCGGGGCGCGCCGTTGTAGCCGGTGGAGACAATCTCGTCGTTTTTGACGATAATGGCCCCGTAGCACCGGCGCAGGCAGGTGGAGCGCTCCAGTACGGTTTCGGCGATGTCCAGATAGTAGTTTTCCTTGTCGATGCGCTTCATGGGCGTCAGCCTCCCTGTGGTGAAGTTGTATCGACAGTATAGCCTATTTTCCGCCTCTCCGCAAGTCTTTCCCATAAAATGACCGGCAAGGCCGGCAAAACAGAGAAAATACTGTTTGAATTTACATATTGTTTACGAATAACGCCTTGACGGCACTTTTGAGAGGGTTTATCATAATAAGGTATATCTGGCAGGCGGCTACCGCCTGCCGTCCCTGTTCAGCCAAGGAGGCGCTCTATGATCCGTAACGCGATCCAGCGATTTATGTATGGCCGCTACGGGAACGACCAGCTCAACCTGTTCCTGATCGGCGTTTATCTGCTGCTCTATCTGGTCTATATGTTCACCAGGTGGGAGGCGGTCTATTGGGTAAGCTTTGTTCTGCTGCTTGGGGCCCTGTTCCGCCTGCTGTCCCGGAATATTGAGCGGCGGCGGACGGAGAACGCAAAATTTATGCGGGCCGCCGGCCCGGTTATCAGCTGGCTCCGCCTGCGCCGCAATATGCACCGGGACAAGGAGCATGTCTACTTCAAGTGCCCCAGCTGCGGCCAGCGGCTGCGGGTCCCCCGGGGCCGGGGCAAGATCACTGTCACCTGCCGCTCCTGCGGCGCAAGCTTCGAGGAGAAGAGCTGAATCGTTCCAGGATGGCCCGTCAGAGATTGACGGGCCGTTGTGTTTTGCCGGAAGCTATGATATACTGGGTAAAATGGCGGGCCGAGGTCGTCCCGCCCTGCCGGTGCAAATCGGCCTGTAGGGGCGGATATCATCCGCCCGAACAATATCCGCAGGTATTACGGGCGGGTAATACCCGCCCCTACATGTGCACCTCGCCTTTATCTCGCCGTAGGGGCACACAATGTACCCAAAGAAACTCATATAATTAGGAGGTAACCTCATGAACGCCAGATACGACGTTGTTATTCTGGGCTGCGGGGAGGCGGGCATCTTTGCCGCCTACGAGCTGGCCCACCTCCATCCCGAGCTGAAGGTGCTGGCCCTGGACCAGGGGGCGGACATCTACCACCGCAGCTGCCCCATTGTGGCGGGCAAGGTGAAGGAGTGCATCCACTGCCCCGTGTGCCACACCATGTGCGGCTTCGGCGGGGCCGGGGCCTTCTCCGACGGGAAGTTCAACTTCACCACCCAGTTCGGCGGCTGGCTCACCGACTTTATGGAGCCCGCCCATGTGATGGAGCTCATCGACTACGTGGACTCCATCAATGTCCACCACGGGGCCACCACGGAGGTCTACTCCACCGAGAGCGAGGCGGCCCGGAAGCTGGCCCGCCAGGCCCTGGCCTATGACCTCCACCTCCTCCAGGCCCGGTGCAAGCACCTGGGCACCGAGAACAACCTGCGCATCCTCACCAACATCTACGAGGGGTTGGAGGACAAGCTGGAGTTTGCTTTCAACACCGAGGTGGCCTCCATTGAGCGGGCGGAGGACGGCTACCGCCTGCTTCTGGCCAGGGGCGGCGAGGTGCAGTGTAAGTACCTCATCGCCGCGCCGGGGCGGTCCGGGGCGGAGTGGTTTGCCAACCAGTGCAAGGCCCTGGGGCTGGAGCTGCTGAACAACCAGGTGGACGTGGGCGTGCGGGTGGAGCTGCCCGCCGTCATCTTTGAGCACATCACCGACGTGGTCTATGAGTCTAAGCTGGTCTACCGCACCAAGCGCTACGGCGACAGCGTGCGCACCTTCTGCATGAACCCCTACGGCCACGTGGTAGCGGAGAACGTGGAGGGCATCAACACCGTCAACGGCCACTCCTACGCCGACCCCGCCCTGAGAAGCGAGAATACCAACTTTGCCCTGCTGGTCTCCAACCGGTTCACCAAGCCCTTCAACGAGCCCTACCGCTACGGCAAGCACGTGGCCTCCCTGTCCAACATGCTGGCGGGGGGAGTGCTGGTCCAGCGCTTCGGCGACCTTGTCGGCGGCCGGCGCACCAACGAGCACCGCATGGGCAAGTCCACCGTCCGGCCCACCCTTACCGCCGCTGTCCCCGGGGACCTGTCACTCACCCTGCCCAAGCGGCAGCTGGACGACCTGATTGAGATGATCTACCAGCTGGACAAGATTGCCCCCGGCACCGCCAACTACGACACCCTGCTCTACGGCGCGGAGGTGAAGTTCTACTCCGCCCGCCTTCAGCTCACCCCCGAGCTGGAGACCGCCCTGCCCAATTTCTTTGCCGCCGGCGACGGCGCCGGGGTCACCCGGGGCCTGGCCCAGGCCGGGGCCTCCGGCGTCCAGGCGGCCCGGGCGATTTGTGAGAGGCTGTAAAATGGCTCCCTCCCTGAGGGAGCTGTCGCCGCCGTAGGCGGTGACTGAGGGAGTATTCCATGAACGAACTCCCTCCGTCACGGCTTCGCCGTGCCACCTCCCTCTAAGAGGGAGGCTTTCCGCCTGCGGGCGGGACGAGGAATATTTCAATGGGAGAGGCAAAATGATCATGCGGCTTTTCGGACTGTACGCCATATACCAGAACCAGGAATTCGAGCTGGTGGAGCACTCCGAGTCCCGGTGGAAGATCCCCGGCGACACTGAATACTGGCTGCTCACCGACAATCCTGGCGCTGCCGCTCTAGGTTTTGGGGAAGTCCGCCCGGGACGCTATAAAAAGAGAGTCCCGCCGGAAGATCTGTCTTTTGCCTTCCGGAAGGACACACACGCTACATACAAGGGATTTGAATTTAAAGCCGATCCGATGAAAGACGGACAGGTAGAATTGTTTGTCCCCAATACACCTGAGATGCGGGAGCTGTTCAGGGGACGGGAAATTGAGAACTATGACCGGAGCTTGAACATCGTAAAAATTCCCCTTGACGAGATTGAAACATTTACGCAGGTGTGGAAGCCTTTGAAATCCTGGCTGGATTATATCAGCTCCAAAAAATAACTTGGGGCTGCCAAAGGCCGCCCCCTACACTCGAAAGGAGTCTTTATGCGCCCCTGGTTTACCACCGAACAGCTTGCCCCCGACACCTGGGTTATCAGTGAATACCGCCACTGGGAGGAGACTCACTGTTACCTCCTGACCGGTGCAGACCGCGCCTTGCTTATTGACACCGGGCTTGGCATCTGCAATATCCACGAGGAGGTCCGTCGGCTGACCGACAAGCCGGTCACTGCCATTGCCACCCATATCCATTGGGACCATATCGGCGGACACAAATACTTCCCTGATTTCTATGCCCATGAGGCAGAGCTGCCCTGGCTCCAGGGGGAGTTTCCCCTGTCCATCGAGACCGTCCGGGAGATGGTGCTGGACCGGTGCGACCCGCCGGAGGACTTCGATGTCAGCGCCTACGAGATGTTCCAGGGGACGCCCACCCGGATTTTGAAAGGCGGAGAGGCGCTGGACCTGGGCGGGCGGACGGTCACCATCCTCCACACGCCGGGCCACTCCCCGGGGCACCTGTGCTTCTGGGAGGAGGTCCGGGGCGATCTGTACACCGGCGACCTGGTTTACCTGGACACCCTGTTTGCCTACTACCCCTCCACTGATCCGGAGGCATACCTGTCCTCTCTGGAGACTGTGGCCGCCCTCCCCGCCCGGCGGGTCCTGCCCGCCCACCACTCTCTGGAGGTCCCAGCCGATACCCCGGTCAGAATGCAGAACGCCCTCCGTCAGCTGAAGCGGGAGGGAAAACTCCGCCACGGGGCGGGGACCTTCCAATACGATGGCTGGGGCATTTGGCTATGACCTTTGCGGCGGCTCTCATGCAAAACGCCAGGCCTACCGTCCATAATATTCCGTATATTCGCCTGAACCAAAAATTATTTTGTCACCCTCTATGCAGTTTTTTATCCACTTTTCCCACCAAACTTTCCACAGCCCTTTCCCCTGGGGCAGAGGCTTTTTCCACATTGTCCACAGGTTTTTCCACACCGGTTATGTCAACCCCTTGGGGAGAATATGCACCTCTCCGGTTTCCATAACATCTGTCAAGGCTGAATTTTACACAAATATTTTTCCTCCGCTTTTTGCAGGGAGATGTGTATATTCTGTCGAATCCTGAAAGGAGCGCCGCCCATGTCCCTCTCCACCGACACCATCGCCGCCATCTCCACCCCGGCCGGGCCGGGGGCCATCGGGATCTTGAGGCTGTCCGGGCCGGGGGCGGCCTCCATTGCGGAGAAGTGCTTCAAGCCCTTGGGGCGCAAGGGTTTGCGGGAACACAAGCCCCGTGAGCTGGTCTACGGTGACCTGCTGGACAGCGGTGGACAGCCCATCGACCGGGTGCTGTGTACCTACAGCATGGGCCCCTCCAGCTACACCGGGGAGGACACGGCGGAGCTTCAGTGCCACGGCTCCCCCATGGTGCTGGCCCTGGGGCTGGAGGCCCTCTTCGCCGCCGGGGCCCGGCAGGCCGGGGCCGGGGAGTTCACCCGGCGGGCCTTCCTCAACGGCCGGCTGGACCTGGCCCAGGCGGAGGCGGTGGGGGACCTGCTCTCCGCCCGGAGCCGGGAGGGGGCCCGCCACGCGGCGGGCCAGCTGGCGGGGGCGCTGTCCAGAAAGATCGGGGACATCTACTCCGCCCTGGTGGACGTGATGGCCCACTTCCACGCCGTGCTGGACTACCCCGACGAGGACATCGACCCCTTCCGCCTGGAGGAGCTGGACAATGCCCTCTCCAACCAGGAGGGGGAGCTGAACGCTCTGCTGGCCTCCTGCGGCCGGGGGAAGCTGCTGCGGGAGGGGGTGCCCTGCGCCATTGTGGGCCGGCCTAACGCGGGAAAATCCTCCCTGCTCAACGCCATGCTGGGCTGGGACCGGGCCATTGTCACCGACATCCCCGGCACCACCCGGGATACAGTGGAGGAGCGCTGCGAGCTGGGGGGCGTCCCCCTGCGGCTCATTGACACCGCCGGCCTGCGGGACACCGACGACCCGGTGGAGAAGCTGGGGGTGGAGCGCTCCCGGAAGGCCATGGAGGAGGCGGGGCTGATTTTGGTGCTCATCGACGCCTCCCGGCCCGCCGGGGACGAGGACTTCGCCCTGCTCCATGAGGCCGTGGCCCTGGCCCCCACCATCCTGGTATGGACCAAGGGGGACCTGCCTGCCGTGCCCTGTCCAGTGAAACGCTATGAGGAGATCGGGTGCCCCGCCGTGACGGTGAGCGCCAAGGTTAGAGACCTGGACGAGCTGTGCAATGAGATATCTTGCGCCTTCCCCCAGGACCTCTGGGGCGGGTACGGCGAAATCCTTACCAACGCCCGGCAGGAGGAGGCGGCCAGCCGGGCCAGGGAAGCGGTCCGCCGGGCCCGGGGGGCCCTGCGGGCCGGCGTCACCCCCGACGCCCTCCTCACCGACGTGGAGGAGGCGCTGGCCGCCCTGGGAGAGCTCACCGGTCAGGCCGTTCGGGAGGACGTCACCGACCGGATTTTTTCCAAATTCTGCGTGGGGAAATAAGAAAACCCTCCGGTATAACCGGAGGGTTTATTACAGAAGGTTTTAGGCCAGGGCGGCGGTGATGATGGCCATGGAGTAGACCTCCTGGGCGTTGCAGCCCCGGGACAGATCGTTGATGGGGGCGTTCAGGCCCAGCAGAATGGGGCCGTAGGCCTCGAAGGAACCCAGACGCTGGGCGATCTTATAGCCGATGTTGCCGGCGTTGATGTCGGGGAAGATAAAGGTGTTGGCGTAGCCGGCCACCTGGGAGTTGGGGCACTTGGTCTCAGCCACACGGGGGGAGACGGCGGCGTCGAACTGGAGCTCGCCCTCGATGGGCACCTCGGGCATAGCGGCCTTGGCCTTGGCGGCGGCGTTGCGCATCTTGTCCACGTCCTCGCCCTTGCCGGAGCCGAAGGTGGAGTAGCTGAGGAAGGCCACCTTGGGGTCCACGCCGAAGATTTTGGCGCACTCCACGGTCTCAGAGCAGATCTCCACCAGCTCGTCCTCGCTGGGATTGATATTGATGGCGCAGTCGGCCATAGCCAGCACCATGTTGCCGCCGGTGGCGGAGGGGCGAACCAGAATGAAGCAGGAGGAGACGATCTTGTTGCCCGGCTTGGTCTTCACCAGCTGGAGGGCGGGGCGGACGGTATCGGCGGTGGAGTAGGTGGCACCGCCCAGCAGGGAGTCGGCCACGCCCATGGCCACCAGCATGGTGCCAAAGTAGTTGCCCTTCTTCAGCATGACCCGGCACTCGTCGGCGGTCATCTTGCCCTTGCGCAGCTCCACCATTTTCTCTACCATGGCGTCCATGTCCGGGTAGGTCTCGGGGTCGTAAATCTCAGCGCCCCGGATGTTGAAGCCGGCCTCCTCGGCGGCGGCCTGGATTTCCTCCTCCTTTCCGATGAGGATGGGGGTCAGGAAGGTGCCGGACAGCAGACGTGCGGACGCCTCCAGGATGCGGGGGTCGGTGCCCTCGGTGAAGACGATCCGCTTGGGGCTCTTCTTCAGGATGTTGATAAGGGTTCCAAATCCAAACATTTTACATCATGCCTCCAAATCAAAATTGGTGTATCTCACCAGAATCACAGTTATCATGGTAGCATTTCCCGGAGAAAAATGCAAGAGCCGTATGATAGTTTTCTGCCGGGCGGCCGGGAAAAATTCCAAGGGAATTTTGAAATTTCCTCTTTACGGACGGTAATGGGTCAGTTATACTATACCAAGTGTATTTTATCCCATTCAAGTTGAGGTGGAGAGAGATTATGAAGATAGACAATCCGGAGTTTCCCCGCACCCTTTCCCTGCTGCGGCAGGAGAAGGGGGTGAGTCAGCGCACCGCCGCCGACGTCCTGGGCATCTCCCAGGCCCTGCTCAGCCACTATGAGAACGGCGTCCGGGAGCCGGGGCTGGCCTTTGTGGTGCGGGCCTGCGACTACTACGGCGTGTCCGCCGACTTCCTGCTGGGCCGCACCCTCACCCGGGACGGTGCCACCATTTCCCCCGACGAGCTCTACGACATCAGCGACGAGAAGAACAACTCCCTGCGGGGAGGCGTGCTGGCCCTGCTGAGCAAAAAGCTGCTGGTCAACTCCATCGGCGTGCTCTTCGGCCTGCTGGGCAAAACGGGCAGCCGGGAGGCCATCCAGGCCGCCGCCGGCTACCTGTCCACGGCGGTGTACACCGTCTACCGCCGGCTCTACGACGCCAACCCGGACAACAACCCGGACTTCTTCTCCGTCCCGCCCCGGCACTTCCAGGCCGGCCTGGCGGAGGCCGATATGAAGTGCTGCGAGGCCGAGCTGGCCGACGCCCTGGCCGCCCACGTGAAGGACAAGGGGCCTATGCCCGAGATGACCAACGACGCCCTGGCCCGGGACTACCCGGTGCTCTACCAGTCCATCCTCCAGGTGGTCCACTCCACCGGCGAGCGGGTCACCGCCATCAGCGGGGGACGGAAGGCCAAACAGGAGAAGAAATAGACTGTAGGGGAGCACAAAAGCCTTCCCCTTTAGGGGAAGGTGCCCCCGAAGGGGGGCGGATGAGGCGTTCGGCGAAGCCGAACATACGAAGTACACAAGGTTTGCACCCCTTTTTTGCTTCGCATATTTCGCCTGCGGCGAAATGCCTCATCAGTCACGGCTTCGCCGTGCCAGCTTCCCCTAAAGGGGAAGCCCTGCCCTGCGGGGGACGGGATTTTGGCGCGCTGTAGGGGCGCACATTGTGCGCCCGTTCCCCAATACGTATAGCCAGCGGGCGGACAATGTCCGCCCCTACATTCCAAACCAGAGAGGTTTTGCATATGACCGACCAATCTAAAATTCGTAATTTTTCCATCATCGCCCACATCGACCACGGCAAGTCCACCCTGTCGGACCGGCTGATTGAGCTGTGCGGGGCGGTGGAGCAGCGGCAGATGGAGAGCCAGCTGCTGGACAACATGGACCTGGAGAAGGAGCGGGGGATCACCATCAAGGCCCGGGCGGTGCGGCTGGACTACCAGGCGGAGGACGGGGAAATTTACCACCTGAACCTCATCGACACACCGGGGCACGTGGACTTCAACTACGAGGTCAGCCGCTCCCTGGCGGCCTGCGAGGGGGCGGTGCTCATTGTAGACGCCTCCCAGGGCATCGAGGCCCAGACCCTGGCCAACACCTACCTGGCTATGGAGCACGACCTGGAAATTCTCCCGGTGGTGAACAAGATCGACCTGCCCGCCGCCGACCCGGCGCGGGTGAAGGAGGAGATTGAGAACGTCCTGGCCCTTCCCGCCATGGACGCCCCGGAGATTTCCGCCAAGCAGGGGATCAACATCCCCGCCGTGCTGGAGGACATTGTCACGAACATCCCCGCCCCGGAGGGGGACCCCGCCGCCCCCCTGAAGGCCCTGATTTTCGACAGCCAGTACGATCCCTACGTGGGAGTAATCGTCTACTTCCGGATTATGGAAGGCTCTCTGAAAAAGGGGATGAACGTGAAAATGATGGCCTCCGGGGCCAGCTATCAGGTGCTGGACTGCGGCTATCTGAAGCCCCTGGGGATGGAGCCGGCGGAGGAGCTGTCCGCCGGGGAGGTGGGGTGGTTCACCGCCTCCATCAAGAACGTGAAGGACACCAGCGTGGGCGACACCATCACCGGGGCGGACAACCCGGCCAGTGACGCCCTGCCCGGCTACCGCCCCGCCCAGGCCATGGTCTACTGCGGCATCTACACCGAGGACGGGAGCAAGTACCCCGACCTGCGGGACGCCCTGGAAAAGCTCCAGCTCAACGACGCCTCCCTGTCCTTCGAGCCCGAGTCCTCGGTGGCCCTGGGCTTCGGCTTCCGTTGCGGCTTTTTGGGGATGCTCCACATGGAGATTATCCAGGAGCGGCTGGAGCGGGAGTTCGACCTGGACCTGGTGACCACATTACCCTCGGTAATATACGAGGTCACCAAAACGGACGGGACTGTGGTCCGGGTGGACAACCCCCACAACTACCCCGACCCCGGCTCCATCTCCACCGCCAAGGAGCCCTATGCCAAGGTGTCCATCATCTCCCCGCCGGACTACGTGGGCAACATCATGCCCATGTGCCAGGACCGCCGGGGCATCTTCAAGGATATGCAGTATCTGGACACCAATCTGGTGGAGCTGCACTACTCCATGCCCATCGGCGAGATCATTTACGACTTCTTCGACGCCCTCAAGGCCCGGACCAAGGGGTACGCCTCCCTGGACTACGAGCTGGAGGGCTACGAGCCCAGCGACCTGGTGAAGGTGGACCTGCTCCTCAACGGCGACCAGGTGGACGCCCTCAGCTTCATCGTCCACCGGGACAAGGCCTACGGCCGGGCCCGGCGCATCTGCGAGAAGCTGAAGGAGAACATCCCCCGCCAGCTCTTCGAGGTGCCCGTCCAGGCGGCCATCGGGGGCAAGATCATCGCCCGTGAGACTGTCAAAGCCATGCGGAAGGACGTGCTGGCCAAGTGCTACGGCGGCGACATCACCCGGAAGAAGAAGCTCCTGGAAAAGCAGAAGGAGGGCAAGAAGAAGATGCGCACCCTGGGCACCGTCCAGCTGCCCACCGAGGCATTTATGGCGGTTTTGAAGCTGGATGAGGAATGAGGAAAGGGTCCCGCGGTTACGCGGGACCCTTCCCTTTTCCGGAGCCGTTCCGGCCAAATTCGGCCAAAAATTGATCGTGCAGATTCTCTTCCGCCCGTTTTCTGGCCTCTACGGCATCCTCAAAGCGGGCAAAGCTGCCCAGATATTGCCGTCTTCCTTTAAAGCAGATAGACGCCCGCCACATCCCTTTGGATGCCCGCCAGTCCACTCCGGGCACGCCGCTGGTGTTGTTCCGCCGCACTGTCTTGGCCTCCAGCATCTCCACGCAGGTGCCGTCTATGTAGGTCAGGCAGGAGAGCCCCCGCTCCACGCACTGCCCGCAGCTGGCTGTTTTCCCGCTGCGCAGGCGGCCGGTTGTGACCACCGTCTCCCGTCCGCAGTCGCACCGGCACCGCCAGGCTGTCCGTTTTCCCATATTGGGCGCGGGCTCAATGACGGTCAGACGGCCGAATCTCTGTCCGGTCAGATTCAATTTCTTTCTGGAATATGCCTCCACCAGGTGCGCCTCCCGCTGTGCGTTGTATTTGCAGGATGGTGTACCTTTATGTAAGGCATTTTTTTCAAATAATTTTTCGTATAAATATTGAAAATCAAGTATTTTTCTGATAGGCTGTATATGGATTGAAGTGGGGTATATTTGCAGGAAGGTACACCTTCCTGCAAATATGCCCCTTTACAGCAACCTGGCCTTTTCGTAAATCTCCGCCCGGTAGCGGAATGTGGACAGAGGCATCCCGCATTCTTTTGCGGCCTGGGTGCCGGTGATGGCTCCCGCCCTCCACCGCTGATAGGCGCTGTGATAGTTTTCCGGAAGCGGCCTGGGCGGCCTGCCAAAGCGGACGCCCCGGGCCTTGGCGGCGGCGATGCCCTCCGCCTGACGCTGGCGGATATTGGTACGCTCATTTTCCGCCACGAAGGACAGCACCTGCAGGACAATATCGCTGAGGAAGGTCCCCATCAGATCTTTGCCCCGGCGGGTATCCAGAAGCGGCATATCCAGCACGATGACGTCAATTTTTTTATCTTTGGTGAGAATGCGCCACTGATTTTGGATTTCCTCATAATTCCGCCCCAGCCGGTCGATGCTCTTGATGTAGAGCAAATCGTCCGGCTTCAGCTTTTTGACCAGCCTCTTGTATTGGGGCCGCTCAAAGTCCTTGCCGGATTGCTTGTCCAGAAAGATATTCTGTTTCGGAATAGACAGCTCCCGCATGGCGATTAGCTGCCGGTCCTCGTTCTGGTCGGCGCTGGATACCCGAATATAACCGTAAATTGTTCCCTGCATGCTTCAGCCTCCTGTTTTTATTTCTCTATAGGCTGTTTTGTGGGGATTGTTGTACGTTTCAGGGCAACAAAGGGACCGGCCCCCGGAGGACCGGTCCCTCTCCAATGCTGATTGCTTCGCGGGCCGTGTCAGATCAGCCCCGCGGCCCGCTGTTTTTCAAAGAAGGCGTCGATTTTGGATTTGATCTCCGCGTGCTTTAAATATTTCAGCAGATAACCCGCCGGCTTGAGAGCCAGCAGCTCCCGCACGATGGCCGGGTCGTCTGTTCCGGTGAGGAAAATCACCGGGATTTTGGCGAAGGATTTTTCAAACCGGAGCATCTCCAGGGTCTGCTTGCCGTCCACCACGGGCATCTCGTAGTCCAGCAGGATCAGGTCGGGCCGGTTCAGGGTGATGGCCCGGATAGCGGCCACTCCGGACTCGGCCATGGAGATGTCGTAGTCCTCGCTCAGCAGGCCCTCCATGCTCTTTCGGATGGTGGAGGAGTCGTCCACCACGAGGATTTTCGGCTTGTGGTGGATTTTGTCCTGAATTTCCTGCTCCTTCCGCTCCATCAGATACTTCTCCACCTCGGCCCGGGCGTTTTCCTGGCCGATGGGGGTGGCGATGCCCTTCTGGGTCAGGTGGGGGGCGATGGCGCAGTAGGCGAAGTAGCCCGAGCCGCCTGTGTTGAACAGCAGGCTGATCTGGAGCTTTTCTCTTTTGAGGATCCGGCGGAACTGGTCGTAGGACAGGAGGTTTTCCTCCTTCAGGGAGTAGCTTTCGGCGGCGGGCAGGTGATCCAGCACCCGGCCCACAAACTGCTGGGCCGTATACCGGGAGGCGTGGACCAGCATGGAGTCCAGCTTGCTGGTCTGCACGCCCAGGATTTTTCCCACTGTGTTGACCAGCAGCTTCTCCTCAAAGACCAGGATGATCTCCTGCTTCAAATCGTCCTTCGGCGTTCCGTAGACCAGGCGGTAGTAGACCCCTTTGCCGAATTTCTCTCCGCCGTAGGCGTCGCTGACCAGCTGGGACTCCAGGTGGAACATGTCGAACACCAGCTGGACGATCACCTTCTTCATGGCCTCCTGCTCCTCGCCGGGCAGGAGGTTTTCCCACTTTCTCTCATGCCTGCCGGTAATGGCCTGATCCTCCGTCAGGGTGTGGCCGATCAGCCACCCGCTGCAGACGCCCAGAAAGTGCTCCACCGCATCGGGG
Organism: uncultured Oscillospiraceae bacterium; assembly: GCA_950097245.1. GTDB lineage: Bacteria > Bacillota > Clostridia > Oscillospirales > Oscillospiraceae > Lawsonibacter. The sequence goes on from CATNCS010000015.1 coordinate 38,592, forward strand.
GCGTAGTTTGCCTGCTCCAGCTCCTGCTCCAGGGCCGGGAGGGTGTGTTCCCGGAAGCCCCGGTGGATGCGCCGGTGCTCCTCCAGCCCCTCGTATCCGATGGAGGCCATATAGGCCTCCTCATCGGCAAAATGCTTCATCGCGTGGCTTCTGAAGTATTTAATCCCCTCCTGACAGGTCCACTGGCTGTCCTTTTCCTCCTCTCTGAAGGTGAAGAGCTTGTTGATGATTTTAAAAAGACGCTGGTGCTCCTTGTCGATCGCGTCCACTCCGATGCTGTACTCATCCCGCCATTCAAATTGTGTCTCCATAGTCCTGCTCCTTTCTTTCCGATGCGGTGACATCAATTTATCCTTTATTATACAGCACAACGAAAAGAAGCGCAAGTGGATTTGCGGCATATTATAACCGCCTGTCCCATAGAATAGAGGCAAAGGGGGCGGCGAAGTTGGTGCGAGAGGACAAGAGAGCGGGAGGGGGAATCCGGCAGACGGTGAGTGCGGCCCTGCTTTTCACGCTGGTCCTGTTTTTTCTCCCGGCGCTGGCAGTCCGGGGGGAGCCCGTCTACCGGGGCGGGGAGCCGGGCGGCCTGTCCGGCGGAGAGGGGGAGGGCGTCCTGTCTGCGGACCGCCTGCCCCCCGCCGTGCCCGCCGGAACCCGGGACAAGGGGAGAGCGGTGCGCCTTTTGACCAGGGAGGGCACCGTTGTGGAGCTGACCATGGAGGAGTACCTGTGGGGGGTGGTGGCGGCGGAGATGCCCGCCTCCTTCGAGGAGGAGGCGCTGGCCGCCCAGGCCTGTGCCGCCCGGACCTACACCGTCATCCGCCAGAACGGCAGCTCCGGCAAGCACCCGGAGGCGGATATCTGCGGCGACAGCACCTGCTGTCAGGCCTACATCCAGCGCTCCGCGGCGGAGGCCCGGTGGGGGCTGAACGCCGGGGAGTACGGGGAGAAGATCGACCGGGCGGTGGCGGAGACAGACGGGCTGGGCGTCCTGTATGAGGGGAAGCCCATCCAGGCCCTGTTTTTCTCCTCCGCCGCCGGCAGGACGGTGGACGCGGCGGAGGTGTGGGGCAACTCGGTGGCCTATCTGAAGAGCGTGGACAGCCCCGAGGGGGAGGAGGTGCCCAACTACCGCACCCAGGTGGCGCTGGGGGCGGAGGAGGTCAAGTCCCTCACCCTGGCCGCCTACCCCGGGGCCGACCTGTCCGGCGACCCGTCAACCTGGTTTGGAGAAGCCAGCCGGAACGAGGGGGGCGGAGTGATCTCCGTCCCCCTGGGGGGCGTCACCCTCACCGGGGGACAGGTGCGGTCCCTGTTCTCCCTGCGGTCGGCCTGCTTCACCGTGGCCTGGGACGGGGCAAGCTTCACCTTTGACGTCACCGGCTACGGCCACGGGGTGGGGATGAGCCAGTACGGGGCCAACGCCATGGCAAAAAACGGCAGCTCCTTTGAGGACATCCTCACCTGGTACTACACCGGCGCTGAGGTGGGGGAGCTCTGGTAAAGAGAAAATTGGCGTGTAGGGGCGCATATTATGCACCCGCAGGCGGATGGTATCCACCCCTACAGGGCGGTGGTTTTTTGACAGGGCGGGGAAAATCCCCGCTCTGTCCCCTTGTTTGGAAAATTTTTTCAAAAAACCCTCCATTTCAAATGTGAATAAATCTTGACAGAAAAGCCCTTTGCATTTACAATGTTGGGTGGACAAGTATTGAAAAACCTGTGGGGATGTTTTTCAGTTGCCGCGGGGGAGGAGGGCTGTCCGCCTGTCCAGCCCCTTGCGGCCTTTTACTGCAAGCCCGCGCCGGAGGAAGCTCCGGCGGCGGGCGCCGCGGCGGTCCGCCGCGGCCACGAAAAAATTTGGAGGTGTTACAAGACCCAATGGACCCAATTTTAGCAGTTGTGCTGATTGCGGCCGCTCTGATCGCGGGCGCTCTGGGCGGGGCGGTCTTTGGCTGGAACCGGCGCAAGGCCACGGCGGAGCGGGAGATCAAGTCCGCCGAGGACGAGGCCACCCGCATTGTCAACGAGGCCTACAAGAGCGCCGAGAGCAAGAAGCGGGAGGCCCTGGTAGAGGCCAAGGAGGAGATCCTCAAGGCCAAGAACGAGCACGAGAAGGAGGTCAAGGACCGCCGCTCTGAGCTCCAGCGCCAGGAGAACCGCCTTCAGCAGAAGGAAGAAAACCTGGACCGCAAGATGGAAAACATCGAGAAGAAGGAAGAGCAGCTGTCCGCCAAGATTGCCAGG
>CATNCS010000016.1 GCA_950097245.1 uncultured Oscillospiraceae bacterium
TTTATGTAGGGGCGGCTATCAGCCGCCCGCTTCTGGAAAAGCCGGAACTTCTGGAGCAGCGGGCGGATAATATCCGCCCCTACATGGCCTCAAGCAGAATTGATAAAATGCGCATTAGGACACTCCCGGCCGGCCGATGAGACTTGACGGGGCCCTTTCTGTTCATGTATAATGAAAAAACTGTTTTCTGTCAGGAGAATGTGCCATGGATTATGACAAGCTGCTGAATGCCGCTGTAGAGCTGGGCTGCCGGCTGATGTCCAGCGGAGCGGAGATCTACCGGGTGGAGGAGTCGGTGCGGCGGCTGCTCCAGGCCTACGGTCTGGAGTCTCCGGAGGTGTTTGCCATCCCAAACTGCGTCATTGTCAGCATCACCACGCCGGAGGGTCACCCTGTCACGCGCATGCGCCGGATTGGAGCCCACGGCACTGACATTGAGCTGCTGGAGCGGTGCAATGACCTGTGCCGGCATCTCTGTGTTCAGACACCGCCTGTGGAGGAGGCCCAGGCGCGGCTGACAGAGCTGCTTCATACGCCGCGGTACGCCCTATGGAAGGTGCTTTTCGGATATGGAATTGCTCCGGCCTGCTTTGCCCCCATCTTTGGAGGTGGGGCGTCAGACGCCCTGTGTGCCCTGCTGGGCGGGCTGGCGGTGGGAGCATGCCTGCTGTACGGAGGACGGCTGATTGGCTCCAACGGCTTTTTCCGAACCGCCATATGCAGCGCCGTGGGCTCGCTGCTGTCCCTGCTGCTGGTGCGGCTGGGCTGGGGACAGAGCGTGGACACCGTAACCATCAGCGTGCTGATGGTACTGGTCCCCGGAGTGGCGCTGACCAACGCCATGCGGGAGATCATGGCGGGAGATATCATCTCCGGTCTGAGCCGGGCTGCGGAATCCATCCTGACAGCGACGGCTATTGCCATCGGCTCAGCGGTGGGGGTGGCCATCGGCGGAATATTTTGACGGGAGGTTCCGAAATGAGCGGACTTTGGATGGATTATTTTTTGCCCTGCCTGTGTTCGTTTGCGGCCTGTATGGCCTTCACGCTGGTGTTCAATATCCATGGTATGGGAAAGCTGATCTGCGGTGTGGGCGGGGCGCTGGGCTGGCTGGTCTACCTGGTGGCCGGCAGTACGATTTTTGCCGCCTTTCTGGCCTCGGCGGTGATCGGGCTGTTTTCAGAGATTATGGCGCGGCTGCGCCGCTGTCCGGTGACAGGCTATCTGCTGGTAGCACTGCTGCCCCTGGTACCGGGAGGGGGAATTTATTTTGCCATGAGCTACTGTATGGAAGGGGATATCCAGCTCTTTCTGGACACCCTGCTCCACACCTTTGGCATGGCGGCGGCGCTGGCGGTGGGAGCGATGATGACCTCGTCCATCTTTCGGGCGGTCTATCCCTACCTGCACCGTACTTAGAGCGGGCGAGAAGGACCACCGGCATTCAGGCGGGGGAGGCCTGCTCCTCCTTTCGCATAATGCTCCGGTAGAAGGCGGCGGCGACCACCAGAGAGATGGCATCCACTATGGGCTGCACCCACATGCAGCCGTATAGGGGGATCAGCGCGTCCATCAGGAACAGCAGGGGGATATCCAGAATGCCCTTGCGCAGGATGGAGCAGACCAGAGAGGCCTTGACCTGGCCCATAGCCTGGAACTGGATCAGCATGGGGTAGCACATGGACATAAGGGGCATACAGGTGACCATGCGGCGCAGGAAGGCGGCGCTGTAGGTGATGGTGACGGGGTCCTTGATGAGCAGGGAGGCCAGCTGTACGGCAAAGATCTCATATACAACCACGCAGGTCAGGGAGAAGCCCACGGTCAGTGTACAGCCGAAGCGGAACACCGCCTTCCGGCGCTCCCGGTTGCCCGAGGAGTGGTTGTAGGCCAGCAGGGGGAGCAGTCCGTTGGACACGCCGGTGGAGAAGTAGAGGGGCAGCATGTCAATCTTTTTGATGATGCCCAGGGCAGCCACGGCCTCAGTGGGGTATTTGGAGACAAATTTGCTCTGGGCGGACACAGCCACCACTGTTAAGGCGTACTGCAGGGCGGAGGGCAAGCCGATGGACAGGATGGTTTTCAGGTAGAGGTGGGTGTAGCGCAGATTGGCGGGGGAGGGGCTCAGGATCGTGGTGCTCCGCTTGACGGCCAGGTAGCCCACAAAGTAGACGGTGGCGGCCACGTTGGACAGCGCGGTGGCGATGCCCGCCCCCACTGCGCCCAGCCCCAGAAACTGGGGGAGGATGAACAGCGGGTCCAGAAAGATGTTCATCACACCGCCCAGAGATACGCCGATGGAGGCGTGGTTGGCGCCCCCCTCGGACCGGACCAGGTTGGCAAAGAGGGTGTTCATCACCGTGAAGGGCCCGCCCAGAGCTACCACCCACCGGGCGTAGCCGCTGGCCAGGGCATAGGTGTCCTGAGTGGCGCCGCACAGGTGGAGGATGGGATCCATCAGAAGGGTGAAGGCCAGGGAAAAGCTGCAGGCGGCCAGCAGGCCGAACCACATGGAGATTGTGGAGATGCGGCGGGCCCCCTGCTCGTCCTTTTTCCCCAAGGCCCGGGCGATGGCGCTGGCGCCGCCGATGCCGAACAGGTTGGAGATGGCGGTGAGCATCAGGAAGGAGGGGAAGGCCACCGTAATGGCCGCCGTCTGATTGGGATCGTTGAGCAGACCTACAAAATAGGTGTCGGCCAGGTTATAGATCAGCGTAACCATCTGGCTGGCCACGGCGGGCATGGCCTGAAGGAGCACCGCCTTTTTCACCGGCAAGCTTTCAAAGATAGCCTGTTTTTTTTCATTCATCCTGATTCCTCCTCTTCATATGTACTCCGGGCGCTGCGGTAAACCAGCTCCAGCAGGCGGAGCAGCTCCTCCTCCTCCCGGGGGGAGATGTCCCACAGAAGCTGGCCCACGGTGTGCTCCCGGCTGTGGGTCAGCTGTTCGGTCAGGGCGCGCCCCTGGGCGGACAGGGAAAGCAGCACCACCCGGGAGTCCTGGGGGGAGCGGCGGGAGGTCAGCAGACCCTTGGCCGTCATGCGCTGGACCAGGCCCTGGGCGGTCTGATGGGTAACCCCCAGGTAGTCCTTCAGCTGGGTGACAGAGGCCTCGTCCCTGGAGGAGAAGAACAGCATGCAGTCGGCCTGGCTGGCGGTCAGCCCGGCGGCCAGGGCGTGCCGGCCCCGATTTTTGACAATCTGGTGGGACAGCTTCAGGATCAGCCGGCCCAATTCGTCCTCCCGGCGGTTCAGCACAGCGGCCGCCTCCTTCCCTGTGATTTCGACAGAATAAATTATACAGCATGCTGTATAATTTGTCAACAGATTCAAGGGGGCCCGGCTATGCGAAACGCGCCGCAGGCTAGCTGGCCAACGGCGCGTTTCGCGTTATAGGGAGAGAGGAAGGAAAGCAGATTAAAATCAGGCCACAGCCGCGAAGTACAGGCCGAACAGCTGAGCGCAGATGGCGGCGTAGACCAGGCGGATGAAGCAGCCAATGAGGGCGGAGGTCATGATCTCCCGGGTCTTCAGATCTACCACGCCACTCCACACGGCGGGAATCTGGCCCAGAGGAATCTGGATGGGCCAGGAGGAGTTGGCCAGGATGAAGGAGCCGACAATCATTTTCTTCACATTGGGGTCGGCCAGGGTGGCATAGAGGGCGCCGGCGGCGGCATCGGCGGTGGGGCCGGATACCATGGTGCCCAGGGTCTTGGTGGCCAGGGTGCCGGCCACGGTGATGGTCTGGATGCCGGTCTCGGGCTCAATGCCGATGGCGGACAGCAGGCCGCCCAGGCCGCTGACGATGGCGCCCCAGATGCCGAAGTACTCCAGCAGGCCGACAATGGTGAACACGGCGCAGCCGGCGGGCAGGATGACGGTGAGTACGATGCTCACGCCCTCACGGGCGGAGCCGAAGATCAGGTCCATGGCGCCGGTGTCGGGAGTGAAGCGGGGCAGGTCGTGGATGTCGGCGGCATGGGTGTCGCGCCAGAACAGCCGCAGGAAGGCGGGCACGATGAAGATGGGCAGGAAGATGCCCACGATCATCACGGGGAAGGGGTTGATGCCGGAGGCGGACAGGGCGATGATGCCCAGCACGATGATGGAGAAGGAGCAGGGGGCGTTGGTCAGGGTGGCGATGGCGATCTTCTGTTCGTCTTTGGTACAGCCGGACTTCATGACCACGGGGCCGGCGATGCGGCCGGCGGCGTTCACGTCGCCCAGGATGTTGTAGATGATGCCCACACACACGGCGGCATTGATCTTCAGATACTTCATGATGGGCAGGAAGATACGCATCAGGGCGTCGGTAAAGCCCAGCCGCTCCAAGATACGGCCGGTCATGATGGACACAACGATGGTAGCGCCCAGCATGGAGGTGCCAAAGAGGTAGAAGTCGAACATCTTGTAGGCCCTGGCGAACATGGCGTTGAAGGCGCCGGAGAACTGCTCATGGGCGAAGAAGATGCAGGCGAGGAAGGCGATAAAGAGAATCAGTCCAATCCATTCGATGGGCTGCCATTTGGTGCGGTCGTCGCCGCCCTTTGGGGTGCCGGCCTTCCCGGGGTTTTCTTTCTTGTTTTCCATAGTTTACCTCCCATTTAAAATATTTTGGCAGACAGCCTCCGGTGATGTCCCCGTCTCTCCCCGGACGGGGCAGCAAGCTCCGGAAGTGCCAGTTTGCCCGTTGTGAAAGGGACGCTTACTTACGGTGCAGGTACTCCTTGGCGATGTTCACACCGTAGTCCCGAATCTCGGGGGAGCCGAAGCAGTCCAGGGGAACGCTGGTCTGGCGTTCGCGGAAGATGACGACGTCGCAGTCGGGCAGGTGGTTTTTCAGGGCCCGGGCCATAGGAACGCCGTTTTCAAAAATTTCCAGAGCGTGGGAGTTGCCGCACACAAAGTTGAGGCCCAGCTCCTCCGCCTTGGCCACCAGGGGATGGCCCGGATACACCCGGCTGATGGTGGCCATCAGGGTGTCCACGTCGGGGTACTCCTTCACCAGCTGCTCCAGGTGGGCGGGGGTGAAGCCGCAGTGGGGGAACATGTGGATGACCTTCTTCATGGGGTTCTCCGCCTTGCCCACCAGAATCTTGGCCCGGGCGGCCACCGCGGTCTCCTCAATGGCGTCGCAGCCCCGGGTCTTCCGCTCCAGAACCAGCATATCCTCGTCCATCTGGGCGTTCATCAGGGTGTCCAGCCGGGAGATCATGTCGCCCACGGTCTTAATCTCAGGGATCACATCGCCCACATAGACGATGTTGCCCGGGATGCCGTCGTAGCAGACGCTGGAGAAGAAGGGCTTGTGCCCGTGGAGCCAGGGGATGCCGGGGTGGGTGCCGTGGAAGGCCTCGTGAAGCTCGAAGCAGGCCAGGTTGTAGATGCCCAGGTAGTACTTGATGAGCACACCGCCGGAGTTGGAGGCGTCGGCGATGGGGTGGTGGGCCACGATGGCGTTGACCCCGGTGGCGGCGGCCAACTCAATGACGCTCTCCGTCATGGTCATGCAGACGGCGATTTTTTTGACCTCCATCTCCGGATCTCCCCATACCAGACCAGGCATCTCCACCACAGCCTTGCCGGGGATGCTGGAGGATTTGGTGACCACCCAGGGGTTCTTTCCCCCGGCCCAGTCGCCCGGCCCCTTCAGACAGCGGCCATTGGTCAGGTCGTCCAGGGCGGCCAATACGTCTTTTACCTTTGCCATAGTCCTCTCCTCTTTTCTGAAAAAATTTCGCTGGAATAAAAAAGACCGCAAAACATACAGGAAGCGTACGCTTCTCTATGTTCTGCGGTCAATTACAGCTTTCGTTGCCATGAGCTTTGGCGCTGGCCCCGGCCGGCGCTTTCGCCGCCCTCAGCCCTCACCGTCAGGTTGTGAACTCTGTGCCTGCCCGGCTCTATTCGGTTTGCTGGCCTGCCGCTGAGGGGACTTCAACTGCGGAAGGAATTCCTCCACCGGCTTTTCAAAGAAGGAGACACTGGCGGCGATCTCGTGGTCGGGGTCGTAGTCCTTCAGGTGGGCGACAACGGTTACCCCCAGCTCCTCCTGCATCAACTGAATAAAACGCTGTTTGAAAATATTGATCAGGGTCCGGTCCATGATCTCGGTGGAGGCCCTGTCCATCTCGTAGGGGAGGGACAGCAGGCTGACGCGGCGGTTTTTGGCCACAATGACGGCCCGGTTGTGCATAACGTCCACCCGCTGGGTCAGTAAGCCCTGCTTGAAGACCTCCATGTTGACCTTATTATTGATGCGCAAAATTTCCTGTTTGAATTCTCCCATCAACACAACGGCTTGCGCCCCCTCTCTTTAACTGGGACTGGGAAATGGGGCGAGCTTTAGCTCACTGATAGTATAACACAGCACTGGTGAAAAAATCAAGAAAAATGTTGAAGTTTGTCGAAAAAATTTCTCACCGTTTTGGCTGAGCACCGTTTTGGCTGACAGGATATCTCTTGCGAAAAGGCGGCGGGCGTGGTATGATAGACAAAACAGAGCCGCCAGCCCGGCCGGCTCTCCGGCAGAAAAGTGAGGGAAATTATGAACAGTAAAAAAATCAATCCCCGGGCCATCAAGGTGATCGGGCATCGCAACCCGGACACCGACTCCATCTGTGCCGCCATTACCTACAGCAACCTGAAAAATATCCTGGATCCGGAGCACCCCTGCAAGCCCTGCCGGGCGGGCCTGCTCAACCGGGAGACGGAATTTGTACTGAATTATTTTAAGGTGCCGCTGCCTCAGCTGTATACCGACGTGAGCCCCCACATCCGGGACGTGGACATCCGCCCCGCCAAAGGGGTGGACGGGGAGACCAGCCTGCGCCGGGCCTGGATGACCATGCGGGACCAGGAGCTGGACACCCTGTGTGTGGTGGACGAGGAGCAGTATCTGAGGGGAGTTATCACCGTCAAGGACGTGGCCACCGCCAATATGAACGGCATTGATCCCTACACCCTGAAGAACGCCCGGACCAGCTACCAGAACATTGTGGACATTCTGGACGGCACTGTTCTGGTGGGGGATATCACCGGCAAGACGGTGGAGGGCCGTATCGTCATCGGGGCGGGCAGCGCCGAGCAGATCGAGCGGGCCATCTCCCCGGGGGACGTGGCCGTTGTGAGCAACCGGGTGGAGAGCCAGCTGGCCGCCCTGGAGATGGGGGCGGGCTGCATCATCGTCTGCGCCAGCGACAAACTCTCCAACACCATGAAGATGCTGGCCGAGGAGCGGGGCTGCATTGTCATCAGCACCCCCAACGGCACCTATGTGGCCGGCCAGATGCTCAGCCAGGCCGCCCCCATCCGCCACTACATGACCTCCGGCAAGCTGCTCACCTTCACCCTCCACACCCCTGTGGAGGAGGCCACCCGGGTGATGGCCTCTGTTCGCTTCCGCTATTTTCCCGTGCTGGACGACGACGGCAAGTACATCGGCGTGGTCTCCCGCCGGAATATGCTGAATCTGCACAAAAAGCAGCTGATTCTGGTGGACCACAACGAGAAGAGCCAGGCCGCCGAGGGCATCGACGAGGCCGAGGTGCTGGAGATCATCGACCACCACCGCATTGGCACCCTGGAGACGGACGGGCCGGTCTATTTCCGCAATGTGCCTGTGGGCTGCACCTGTACCATTATCTATCAGATGTACCGGGAAAATGAGGTGGAGATCAGCCCCACAATGGCGGGACTGATGCTGTCCGCCATTTTGTCTGACACGCTGATGTTCCGCAGCCCCACCTGCACCCCGGTGGACGAGCGGGCCGCCCATGAGCTGGCGGCGCTGGCCCAGGTGGACCTGGAGGGGTACGCCGACGACATGTTTACCCACGGGGGCGATGTGACCGGCAAGACGGCGGCGGAGGTCTTCAACGGCGACTATAAGATTTTTACCAGCGGCGACGTCCGCTTTGGGGTGGGCCAGGGCAGCTACATGATGGAGAAAAACCGGAAGGCCGCCCAGGCACTTGTGGGGCCCTACCTGCCCCAGGCCCTGGAGAAGCAGGGGCTGGACTACATCTTTTATATGTTCACCGATGTGCGCAACTCCAGCACCGAGCTGCTGATGGCGGGCGCGGGGGCAGAGGAGCTGGTTGCCAAGACCTTCCATACCGCCGTTGAGGATGGAATCGCTGTCCTTCCCGGTGTGGTCAGCCGGAAAAAGCAGATGATCCCGTCCCTGATTAAGGCAATCAAATCGGAACAGGAGTAACGCCGGGGCCCTCCGCGTCAGGTCGGGGGGCCCTTCGCCGTTGTGAATCAGGAAAACCCTTGCGGGGCAGCATGTTAAGAAAGTGTATAAAATAGAGCGTTTCCTCTTTAGTCGGAGGCACACGCCCTTGACTTTGCCGCCAATGTTGTTATAATGTGGGAGGATTGAGGTCCCGCGTCGGCGGGCCGCCAACAAGTGTGCAAAAGAAGGGATGTTATGAAGCAACACAAAAAAGCTCTGGCAGTATGGATCGGGGCGACGCTGGTCCTGTTGGCCGGGGCGCTGCTGGCCGGATCGCCAGGGCGGTCAGAGAGTGTTCAGGAGGCCATGCGGGACGCGGTTCTGCACAACGTCAACCAGATTGACCTCCTGGGGTTGAAGGCGGTAAATCCCGGCTTGATTTCCGCCTTTCTGGTGACGGCGGCGCTGCTGCTGGCCGCTGCTGTCATACGGGTTCTGGTAATTCCGCGTTTCCGGTATAAGCCGGGAAAATTTCAGCTGGTGCTGGAGGAGGCTGTCAGCCTGTTCAGCGGCATGGCCAGGGAGGGGAGCCCCCACCGCTGCGGCTTTTTAGGGGCGTATATTTTTGCCGCCGGCGCCTTTATCTTTGTGGGGACCCTCTTTGAGCTGCTGGGGATCCAGGCCATTACGGTGCACGGCCACCCCATCACCCTGCCCGCCCCCCTGTCTGACGTGAACGCCGCCATCGCCATGGGCACCCTGTCCTACCTGGTCATCCTCTCGGGCGGCATTGCCGGCAACGGCGTGAAGGGAATCGGCAAAACGCTGAAGGAGTTCTCACTGCCCATCTCCATGAGCTTCCGTCTGTTCGGCGCGCTGCTCAGCGGCCTTCTGGTGACGGAGCTGGTGTATTACTACATCACGTTAAGTTTTATTCTTCCGGTGATTGTCGGGGTGCTGTTTACGCTGCTCCATGCCCTGATTCAGACCTACGTGCTTACCATGCTGGTTTCTATGTATTACGGCGAGGTGTCTGAGCCGTCACATAAAAAGAAGCATTGAGATTCCATAAAACAACTAATCAATTTGGAGGGTTCACCTATGAACAGGCTGTTGAAAAGAACATTTTTCTTTGGATTGGTACTGATGCTGTCTCTGGCCCTGGCGGTTCCCGCCTTTGCCGACGAGGCGTCCGCCTCAGAGGGGGAGACCGCCGTTTCTGAGGCGGGGGAGGACAACACCGTGGGCCTGAAGGCCATCGCTGTGGCTCTGGCCATCGGCATCGCCGCCGGCGGCGGCGGAATTGGCATGGGACTGGCCACCGCCAAGTCGGCGGAGGGCATCTCCCGCCAGCCCGAGGCGGAGGGCAAGATCCGGACTATGATGATGCTGGGTCTGGTCTTCATTGAAACGGCCATCATCTACGCGCTGCTGGTGGTCATTCTGATTATCTTCGTGTTGTAAGGCAGGTGGTACACAATGCCTTTGAATATTGATTTGCAGCAGATTTTACTGCACTGGATGAATCTGGCTATCCTCACCGGCGGACTGTACTTTCTGCTGTACAAGCCGGTGAAGGCGTTTATGGTCAAGCGGGAGGAGTATTACCGCAAGCTGGACGAGGAGGCTGCCGCCAGGCTGGCGGAGGCGGAGCGGATCAAGGCGGAGTGCCAGGCCAAGCTGGACGAGGCCGATGAGGAGATCCGCCAGGAGCGGGTTCGCGCCCAGCAGTCCATTCAGCAGTCCACCGAGGACCAGCTGGCTCAGGCGAAGGAGCAGGCCCGGCAGATTGTGGCCCACGCCCAGACCGAGGCGGAGCACAGCCGGGAGAGAGCGCTCCGGGAGTCTCAGCGGGAGTTGCGGAAGCTGGCCGCCCAGGCTACCCGGAAGCTGGCCTTCCATGCTGATCCCTTCGACCAGTTCTTAGACCTGGCGGAGGAGGGGGAAGAGTATGAGGAGTGACAGAAGCCGCCTGACTGCGGAGCTGCGCAGCGCCAAAGAGCCCTCTACAGAGCAGAAGCAGCGCTTTGCCGACTTCCTGTCCAAGAAATACAGGCGCAAGGTTCCCCTGCGCTGGGAGCAGGATGACTCTCTGAAGTCCGGCTTCCGCCTTCAGGTGGGCTCCGACGTCTACGACTGGAGTCTGGACGGACGAATCCGCCAGTTCCAGGACTATCTCCGCCAGCTTCAGCCGGGACAGCAGGACCTGATGCCCCTGATGCGCCAGGCCGTGGAGGACTGGTCCCTGGCTGTGGTGCCTGAGGAGATCGGAACAGTGCTCACTGTGGACAGCGAGATTGCCACGGTGGGGGGGCTGGAGCACGCCCAGTACGGCGAGATTCTGCTGTTTACCGGCGGAATCCGGGGCATGGTCCAGGACCTGCGCCGGGGGGAGCTGAGCTGTGTCGTCTTTGGCGACGCGGAGGAAATCAGTGCGGGCAGCATTGTCCGCCGTACCAAGAAGACCGCAGGCGTGCCGGTGGGCGAGGGCTTTCTGGGCCGGGTGGTGGATGCCCTGGGCGTCCCCATCGACGGCAAGGGCCGCATCCAGGCGGAGGGCCGCCGGCCCATTGAGGCCCCGGCCCCCGGTATTCTGGACCGCCAGCCCGTCAATACCCCTATGGAGACCGGCCTGCTGGCCATCGACTCCATGTTTCCCATCGGCCGGGGCCAGCGTGAGCTGATTATCGGCGACCGTCAGACGGGCAAAACCGCCATCGCGCTGGACACCATCCTGAACCAGAAGGGGAAGGACGTGGTGTGCATCTATGTGGCTATCGGCCAGAAGACCAGCTCCATCGCTCAGATGGTGGAAAATCTGTCCCGGCGGGGAGCTATGGATTATACAACGGTCATCAGCGCTCCGGCGGGAGCGTCGGCCGCTCTGCAGTACATCGCCCCCTACGCCGGCTGCGCCCTGGGGGAGTACTTTATGTACCAGGGCCGGGATGTGCTTATCATCTACGACGACCTCAGCAAGCACGCGGTGGCCTACCGGGCGCTGTCTCTGCTCATGGGCCGGTCTCCCGGCCGCGAGGCCTACCCCGGCGACGTGTTCTACCTCCACTCCCGGCTGCTGGAGCGGGCCGCCCACCTCAGCGACGAGCTGGGGGGCGGCAGCATGACCGCCCTGCCCATCGCCGAGACCCAGGCGGGGGACGTGTCCGCCTATATTCCCACCAACATCATCTCCATCACCGACGGGCAGATCTTTCTGGAGAGCGATCTGTTCTTCTCCGGCCAGCGGCCCGCCGTCAATGTGGGCCTGTCCGTCTCCCGTGTGGGGGGCGACGCCCAGACCAAGGCCATGAAGAAGGCGGCGGGCACCCTCCGCCTGGAGCTGGCCCAGTACCGGGAGATGGAGGTCTTTACCCAGTTCTCCAGCGACCTGGACGAGGCCACCAAACGCCAGCTGGTCTACGGCCAGGGCCTGATGCGGCTGCTGCGCCAGCCCCAGTACCATCCCCTGGCTCAGCACCAGCAGGTGATCCTGCTGGTCAGCGCCCTGGGCCATGTGATGCAGGATGTTCCCCTGGACGATATCGACCGCTTTGAGGACGGCCTGCTGGCCGCTATTGAGGAGCAGGTCCCGGACCTGTGCCGGCGGATCGACATGACCGGCCAGCTGGAGCCGGAGGACCGGGAGGAGATTGTGGAGCTGGCGAAGGAGTTCCTGGAGGACTTCCAGTCCGGCGGAAAGCGCGGTGGCTGAGATGGCGGGAACAAAGGAGATCAAGACCCGCATCCAGAGCGTGCAGGAGACACGGAAGATCACCAACGCCATGTATCTCATCGCCTCCACCAAGCTGAGGAAGGCCCGGCTGGAGCTGGACAACACCCGCCCCTACTTTGAGGCCCTGCGGGCGGAGATCAAGCGGATCTTCCGCACCGCCAACGACGTGAACAGCCGCTATTTCTACCCCATCGACAACGACACCCCCCGGGAGGGGACCTACGGCTGCCTGCTCATCACCGCAGACAAGGGGCTGGCGGGGGCTTACAATCAGAACGCCATCAAGGAGGCCATGAAGCTGCTGGAGTGGCATCCTGACACCAAGCTGTTTGTGGTGGGGGAGTACGGCCGGCGCTTTTTTGCCTCCCACAACATCCCCATGGAGCACAGCTTTCTCTACACGGCCCAGAACCCCACCATGGCCCGGGCCCGGGAGATCAGCGCCATGCTGCTGGACGGCTTCGACCGGGGAGAGCTGAAGGAAATCTTTGTAATTTACACCGACATGGCCAGCGCCATGTCCTTTGAGGCCCGGTCCGCCCGGGTGCTGCCCTTCCACCGCACCTATTTCGACACCCCCGCCGGGGAGCGGGCGGTGACCGAGCCCTTTGAGTTTGTTCCCAATGTGAGGGCGGTATTGGACAGCATGATCCCCAGCTACGTGTCCGGCTATATCTACAGCGCCCTGATCGACAGCTTCTGCTGCGAACAGAACGCCCGTATGTCGGCCATGGACAGCGCCAACCAGAACGCCGAGGAGCTGCTGGGAGAGCTGTCCCTCAAATACAATCGGGTGCGCCAGTCGGCCATCACCCAGGAGATCACCGAGGTCTCCGCCGGGGCCAGGGCCCAGCGCCAGAGGAAGGAGTGACAGGGGTTTGGAACGAGGAATTATCGCGCAGATATCCGGCCCCGTTGTGGACGTTGAGGTCGTAGAGGGCGAGCTGCCCAGGCTCCAGGAGGAGCTCACCGTTGAGATCGACGGCACCCTGCGGGTGATGGAGGTGGCCCAGCATGTGGGCCGCAATACGGTGCGCTGTATCATGCTCTCTCCCAGTGAGGGACTGGCCCGGGGGCTGGCCGTGGACATCCCAGGCCATACCATTCAGGTGCCGGTGGGGCCCGCCACTCTGGGGCGGATGTTTAACGTGCTGGGCCAGCCCATCGACGGCGGGGGTCCGATGCCGGAGCACACCCCGGTGCAGCCCATCTACCGCAAGCCCCCCTCCTTTGAGGAGCAGAGCCCGGCGGTGGAAATTCTGGAGACAGGCATCAAGGTGATCGACCTGCTGGAGCCCTACCCCCGGGGCGGCAAAATCGGCCTGTTCGGCGGTGCCGGCGTGGGCAAGACGGTGCTGATTCAGGAGCTGATCCACAACGTGGCCATGGAGCACGGCGGCTACTCCATCTTCACCGGCGTGGGGGAGCGGTCCCGGGAGGGCAACGACCTGTGGCGGGAGATGCGGGAGAGCGGCGTGTCCAACAAGACCGCTCTGGTTTTCGGCCAGATGAACGAGTCACCCGGCGTGCGGATGCGGGTGGCCCTGTCCGGGCTGACCATGGCGGAGTATTTCCGGGACGTGGAGCACAAGGATGTGCTGCTGTTTATCGACAACATCTTCCGTTTTGTCCAGGCGGGCAGCGAGGTGTCCACCCTGCTGGGACGTATGCCCTCCGCTGTGGGCTACCAGCCCACCCTGGCCAATGAGATGGGGGAGCTTCAGGAGCGGATCACCTCCACCAAGGCGGGATCTGTCACCTCCGTCCAGGCGGTGTATGTCCCTGCCGACGACCTGACCGACCCGGCCACCGCCACCACCTTTGCCCATCTGGACGCCACCACGGTGCTCAGCCGTCGCATCTCCGAGCAGGGAATCTACCCGGCGGTGGACCCCCTGGAGTCCTCCTCCCGGATTCTGGAGGCGGATATCGTGGGGGAGAAGCACTACCGCATCGCCCGAAGGGTTCAGGAAATTCTGCAGAAGTACCGGGAGCTTCAGGATATCATCGCCATCCTGGGTATGGACGAGCTCAGCGACGAGGACCGCAAGGTTGTGGGACGGGCCAGGCGCATTCAGCGCTTCCTGGCCCAGCCCACCCATGTGGCGGAGAAATTCACCGGTCTGCCTGGGGTCTATGTCCCCCTGCGGGACACCCTGGAGAGCTTTGAGGCCATTATTTCCGGTGAGCTGGACCAGTATCCGGAGGCGGCCTTCTACAACGTGGGCACCTGGCGGGACGTGCCCGTCAAGGCCAGGAAGCTGGAAGCGGGTGAGGCCTGATGGATACCTTTCAGGTGCATATCCTTGCCGCGGACAAGACCTTTTATGAGGGCCCCTGCGTCAGCCTGACCATCCCCACCAGCGACGGGGAGCAGGGCATTCTGGCCCACCACAGCAGCATGATCGCCGCTGTCCAGCCCGGCACCCTGCGCTACCAGGCGCCGGGGGAGGAGACCAGGCTGGCCGCCGTCTCGCCGGGGATGGTGAAGGTGGAGGACGACGACGTGCTGGTGCTGGTGGACTCCGCCGAGCGGCCGGAGGAGATCGACGTGGTTCGGGCCCAGCGGGAGATTGAGGAGGCCCGGGAGGCGCTGCTGCAGAAGCGGAGCCGCCAGGAGCACCAGATCGCCCAGGCCACCATGGCCCGGGCCCTGAACCGCCTGCGGGTGAAAAACATGGGCATCGGACGGTAACGGAAGGGGGGCCCTATGAACTGCCAAGATATCCTCTATCACTATACTGATTTTAAGGCAGTGGACGGCATTCTGCGCCAGGCCCAGCTCCGGGTGAACAACGTGCTGCGCATGAATGACTCGGCGGAGATGCGCCACTTCATGAACGGACTGTCTACCGCGGTGGCCCAGCGGCTGGAGGAGAACGGAGACAGAGAGCGGGCCGGACAGATCCACGCCCTGTTCCGGGAGGAGATGAAAAAGGAGTACTCCGCCTTTGCCGCCTGCTTCTCCTTCCACCGGGACGACGCCGCCCAGTGGGAGCGGTACGGCAACCGGGGCCGGGGCGTGTGCATCGCCTTCCGGCGGGAGTATCTGGAGGAGATGGCAGTGGGCGCCCTGTCCCTGCAGATGGTGTTCTATCAGAACGACATGACCGGGCACCCTATGGTAGAGGTCTTTTACAACCTGATGAGACAGGGGGCGGACCTGTCCGGGGAGGAGATCAGGCGGGCCATGCACGACGCCTGGGCTTGCTCGGTGTCCTTCAAGCACCCATCCTTCCGCTCAGAGTATGAGATGCGGCTGGTGGTCTCCCCCTTCGGCAAGGAGGAGCTGGACATCCAGCCCTGCTACCACGTGTCCAAGGAGAGGATTAAGAAATACTACCCTCTGGACCTGCGGTCCATGTGTGAGACGGCCGGGATTGGGATGGAGGACTTGGTTACCGAGCTGATTATCGGTCCGGATTCCACCCAGTCTGTGGCTATTTTTCAGGACTACCTGCGGGACAACGGCCTGAACCGCCTGGCGGAGAGAGTGTCTCTGTCGGACTGTCCTCTGCGGGTGCCTATTTGACGGCGAAGAGACAGCGTCCCACCGGGCGCTGCCTTTCGTTTTTTCTTGACAATTTTACGCTGCCGCCCTAAAATATTGACAGAGAAAATAAGGGAGGGCGCGCCCATGGAACTCCAGCAGACACAGACACAGAAATTAAGCCAGCGGCAGCTGTACAGCGTGGAGCTGCTGCGGCTGAGCACCCTGGAGCTGGAGGCCTATGTCCGGGATCTGGCCCAGGAAAATCCCCTGGTAGAGCTGGAGGAGACCAGTCCCGCCCCCCAGGCGGAGGACCGGGGCGACCTGCTGGGCCGCCTGCGCTGGCTGGAGGACAACGACCGCCAGAATTGGTTTTACCAGCGGTTCAGCGATGAGGAGCTGGATCCTCTGGCCCGCATCGGCACCGGCGGGGGACTGGAGGAGACCCTGGTCAGCTTTTTGTCCCGCCAGCTGGACCGGCTGAAGCCGGAGGAGGAGACCGCCCGGCTGGTGCGCTACCTGATCTACTGCCTGGATGACGACGGTTATCTCCGCACGCCTCTGGAGGAGCTCTCCCGCCATGGAGCGATCCCTCTGCCCGGATTGGAGAGGGCGCTGTCTGTTCTGAAGACCCTGGAGCCGGCGGGGGTTGGGGCGGCGGAGCTGTCTGAGTGCCTGGAGCTCCAGCTGGAGCGCATCGGCGAGACAGGGCCCGCCCTGACCATTGTCCGGGAGCACCTGGAGGCTCTGGCCAGACGCCACGACAGGGTTATCGCGGCTAAGCTGGGTATCACGCCCGCCCAGGTGGAGGAGGCCCGGAAGACCATCCGGGAGCTGGACCCCCGGCCCGGCGCGGTGTTCCAGCGGACCGAGCAGGTGTGCTATACCCAGCCCGACCTGGTGGTGGAGGAGCAGGAGGGCAGGCTGGTGGTGAAGTCTGCCCGGGGAGAGCGACCGCCCTTCCAGGTGAGCCGCTACTATCAGAAGCTGCTGGGGCAGACAGAGGACAGGGAGGTGCGGGAGTACCTCTCAGAGAAGCTGCGCCAGGCCGAAAACGTGCTGTGGGCGTCCCGGCAGCGGGGGAGCACCCTCCTGCGGTGCGCCCAGGTGATTGTGGAGCGGCAGAGCGGCTTTTTCCGCTCCGGACCTGAGGCGCTGCTCCCCCTGCGGATGGGGGAGGTGGCCCAGGAGCTGGGACTCCACGAGTCCACAGTGAGCCGGGCGGTGCGGGAGAAGTATCTCCAGTGTTCCCGGGGCCTCTACCCGCTGAGCTGGTTCTTTACCCGCTCCGCCGGGACAGGGGAGAGCCTGAGCGGCACGGCAGCCCGGAAGCTTCTGCTGCGGCTTATTGACGGGGAGGACAAGGGAAAGCCGCTGTCCGACCAGCAGCTGTCGGAGGAGATGGCCCGGGAGGGCTGTCCCATCTCCCGCAGGACTGTGGCAAAGTACCGGGAGGAGCTGGGAATTCCCAGCGCGGCGGGACGAAAGAGCTGAGAGAGCAGCGGCGCGGGGCCACCCCTGCGCCGCCGCTGTTTTCTTGCCGGAAGTTTGCCGCTGCCTCTTGAATTTCGGCCGGGTTTGTGCTACTCTAAACAATAGCAGAGACTTTTGTAAAAGAGGCGAAAAATATGGAGCAGACGATGAATACCACCGTCATGCGGCAGACCAACCGCCGGCGGGTCTGCCAGTACATTTACGAGAGTGTCAGGCCGGTGACCAAGCAGGAGATTGCCGGGGAGCTGTCCCTCAGCCTGCCCACAGTGACAGGCAATTTGGCTGAGCTGCTGGAGGAGGGGCTGGTGTCCTGTTCCGGGACCCAGGAGTCCACCGGGGGCAGAAAGCCGCAGACCTATGTCTTGAATCCCAGGGCCCGGGTGGCGGTGGGAATGTGCCTGCTGGACGACGGCGCCCAGCTGCTGGCCATCGACATGTGGGGAGAGGAGCTGGGCTGCCGGGAGCTGCCCATTCCCTTCGCCCACACCCCGGAGTACTATCAGGAAATCGCCCGGCATCTGGAGGAGTTTATTGACAGCTGCGGCCTGGACCGAAAGCGGCTGCTGGGGGTGGGGATCGCCATTCCCGGCATCATCGACCAGGCGGAGGGGCGGCTGGTGATGTCCCCCACGCTGGAGCTGTGGGACATCCCGCTGGAGGAAATTTACCAGCATTTCTCCCACTATCCGGCCTTTATTGAAAATACCCCCAATGCAAGCGGCTACGCCGAGCGCTGGGCCAACAGCGGGCAGACCAATGTGGTCTATCTCTCTCTGGACCGGGGAGTTGGGGGCGCCATCATACAGGGAGACAAGCAGTATATGGGCGACCATGGCCGGGGCGGCGAGTTTGGCCACATGAGGCTGGTCCCCAACGGGCGGCAGTGCAACTGCGGACGGCGGGGCTGTGTGGAGGCCTACTGCTCCACCTCCCGGCTCAGTGTGGATCTGGGGCTGACGCTGAAGGAGTTTTTTGCTCAGCTTCAGGCGGGAGATAAGCAGGCGGCCGCCGTCTGGGAGGAGTACCGGGCCCACCTCACCGACGCTCTGGTTAATCTGCGCACCTGCTTCGACTGCGACATCATTCTGGGTGGCGCCCTGTCCCCCTACCTGGAGGGACTGCTCCCGGAGATTTGCTGGGAGCTGGGAGAGAAGACCCTTTTTGACGGGGACAGCTTTTTCCTCCATCTGGACCACTTCGGCTCCCACGGTGCCAGCGCCGGCACCGCCCTGCGGTTTATCGACGATTTTTTGCTTACATATTAAAAGAGGAGGCCGGGTACTTTACGTACCCGGCCTCTCTCCTGTGCCGGGGGAAATCAGCCGCCCAACCTGGCGGCAAAATCGGCCAGAGCCTCAGAAATCTTGATCTGCTGGGGACACACCGCCTCACAGCTGCGGCAGCCCACACAGGCGGAGGGCCGTTTTTCAGCGGGCAGCTGGGCAATGCGCATGGGGGCGATAAAGCCGCCGCCGGTGAAGGAGTGTTCATTGTACAGCTCCAGCAGCATGGGGATGTCCAGCCCCTGGGGGCAGTGAGTGGTGCAGTACCGGCAGGCGGTGCAGGGGACGGAAGTGCGGCCCGTCATGCTGTCGGCAACGGCCAGCAGGGTCCTCCGCTCCTCCTCAGACAGGGGCTTTTCCTCCGAGAAGGTATTCAGGTTGCCCTCCACCTGGTCCATAGTGGACATGCCGGACAGGACCATGGTCACCGTAGGCACGGATTGGACAAACCGGAAGGCCCAGGCGGGGATATTTTCGTTGGGACGCAGCTCTTGAAGCTTGGCGGCGTACTCATCGGACAGCTTTGCCAGCTTGCCGCCCCGGAGGGGCTCCATCACCCACACGGGGATGTTCCACTCGTTCAGCAGCTCCACCTTGCCCCTGGCATCCTGAAAACCCCAGTCCAGCCAGTTGAGCTGAATCTGACAGAACTCCATGTCCCTGCCGTAGGCCTCCAGAAAACGCCGCATGGTGTCCAGATTGCCGTGGGCGGAGAAGCCCAGGTGGCGTATCTGTCCCGCCTTTTTCCGGGCCATGAGGGAGTCATAGATGTGGTTTTTGGGGTCTAAGTAGGCGTCGATGTTCATCTCGCATACGTTGTGGAAGAGATAGAAGTCGAAGTAGTCCACCTGGAGTTTCTCCAGCTGCATGTCGAAAATTTCCTCCACCTTATTCATATTGGACAGGTCGTAGCCGGGGAATTTTGTAGCCAGAAAGAAGCTGTCCCGGGGGTATGCCTTCAAAATCCGGCCCATCACCAGCTCGGAGTTGCCGCCGTGGTAGCCCCAGGCGGTATCGTAGTAGTTGACGCCTCCCTCCATGGCCCGGGCGATGAGCCGGGCGGCCTCCGTCTCGTCGACGTTGGAGTCGTTGCCGTCCACTGTGGGCAGGCGCATGCAGCCAAAGCCCAGGGCGGAGAGCCGCACATCCTGAAACTGCTTGTAAATCATAAAATCTTCCTTTCCATTGACGGGTGAGATGAAGAGCGCTATAATAGCCCTGTAAGTATGGAATGATTATACAACTTGAAGTCAACTTTAAGTCAAGCCTTTTGGGGGAGATTTTATGTTTTATACCATTGGCGAGATGGCCCAGAAGCTGAATGTGGCCCCGTCCACCCTGCGGTACTACGACAAGGAGGGGCTGCTGCCCTTTGTGGAGCGGTCCAGCGGGGGCATCCGCATGTTTAAGGACGAGGATATGGAGTGGCTGCGGCTGCTGGGCTGCCTGAAAAAGGCTGGAATGCCGCTGAAGGAGATCCGCAGCTTCCTGGACTGGTCCCGCCAGGGGGACGCCACCATCAGCCATCGGCTGGAGCTGCTGGAAAAGCAGCGCCAGTCGGTGCTGGAGCAGCAGAAGCAGCTGGAGGATACCCTCCTCATGCTGGACTACAAGCGCTGGTACTACCAGACCGCCCAGGAGGCGGGCACCTGCGCTGTCCATGACAGCCTCACTCCGGAGCAGGTCCCGGAGCAGTTCCGGGCACTGACGGCGGAGTGGGAGAAGGGATGACGATGGAACCAAAACAAATTCTGGACTGGTGTCTGGCTGATCTGGAGGGCACTGTTCTGGTGAACAGCTGGGGAGAGACAGGCGTCTTTTATAACCCGGGAAAGGTTTTGAAACGGGGCGTCTATGTCCTCACGGTCAAGGAGAAGGACGGGGACAACGACCGGGCGTCCCAGTTGGACCGCCCTGGTGTGTACCGGGTGAACCTGGGACCGAGAAAGCAAACTTATGTCAACCTGTTTGGCCCGGCTCCCAAGCGTCCGCCGAAAGGCGGCGCAGTGGAGGGGGATATGGACTTTACCCAGACGGATACCCTGCTGCCTCATCCGGTTTACGCCTGGATGGGCTGGGTGTGCGTTCTGAACCCTTCTGTACAAACCTTTGAAAGCATGAAACCTCTCATTCTGGAGAGTTATATGTTTGCAAAAGAAAAATTTGAGAAACGAGTGAAAAAAACAGGAGTTTGAATATGAGCGACTTATTTGAAAAATCCATGGCCACTCTGGAGCTGCCCCGTGTGCTGGAGCTGCTGTCCGGGTGCGCCGTCACTGACGAGGGCCGGGAGCGGGCCCGGGCGCTGCGTCCCATGGACGATATAGACGACGTAAAACGGGCCCAGGCGGAGACCACCGCGGCGGTAAAGCTGCTGGTCCTCCGGGGGACCCCCGGCTTCGCGGGAATCAAGCCGGTGGCCGCCAGCCTCCAGCGGGCGGACATGGGGGGCAGCCTGAACACCCGGGAGCTGCTGGAGATCGCCGCCGTTCTGAGAGCGGCCCGGACCGCCTCCGACTACGGGGCGGGGGAGGAGAAGACCCCCATATCCCACCTGTTTCGCGCCCTCACCACCAACCGCTTTCTGGAGGACACCATCACCAACTCCATTGTGGGGGAGGACGAGCTGGCCGACTCCGCCAGTCCGGAGCTGGCCTCCATCCGCCGGCACATGCGGGCCACCGAGTCCAAGGTGCGGGACATTCTGCAAAAGCTGATCTCCTCCAACCAGTCCAAATATTTGCAGGAGTCCATCATCACCATCCGCTCCGACCGGTATGTGGTGCCGGTGAAGTCGGAGCACAAAAACGCCATCCCCGGCCTGGTCCACGATGTGTCCTCCTCGGGGTCCACCTTCTTTATCGAGCCTATGGGGGTGGTGAAGGCTAACAACGAGCTGCGGGAGCTTCTGGCCAAGGAGAAGAAGGAGATCGACCGCATTCTGGCTGAGCTGTCCGCCCAGTGCGCCGCCCACAAGGAGGACATCGCCGAGGACTACCAGCTGCTCATCTGGCTGGACGCCATCTTCGCCCGGGCCAAGCTGTCGTTGAAGCTGGAGTGTACCGAGCCGAAACTGTCTGACAAGTACCTCCACCTCCGGGGGGCGCGGCACCCCCTGCTGGACCAGAAAAAGGCTGTCGCCAACGACCTGGAGCTGGGGGAGCGGTTCGACACCCTGGTCATCACCGGGCCCAACACCGGCGGCAAGACAGTCACCCTGAAAACCCTGGGGCTTATCACCCTCATGGCCCAGTGCGGGCTGCACATCCCGGCCCGGGACGACTCCACCGTTCGGGTGTTCTCCCGTGTGCTGGCCGACATCGGCGACGAGCAGTCCATCGCCCAGTCCCTGTCCACCTTCTCCTCCCACATGACCAACATTGTGGGCATCCTGGGGGAGGCGGACGACAATACCCTCATCCTCTTCGACGAGCTGGGGGCGGGCACCGACCCGGTGGAGGGGGCGGCGCTGGCCGCTGCTATTATTGAGAGCGCCCGGGGCATCGGCGCCCAGGTGGCCGCTACCACCCATTACGCTGAGCTGAAAGTCTATGCCATGACCACCCCCGGGGTGGAAAACGCCTCCTGTGAGTTCAACGTGGAGACCCTGGCCCCCACCTACCGGCTGGTGCTGGGCATCCCCGGCAAGTCCAACGCCTTTGCCATCTCCCGGCGGCTGGGCCTGCCCGAGTATATTATCGAAAAGGCCGCCGCCCGGCTGGACGCGGAGAACGTCCGGTTTGAGGACGTGCTCACCCGTCTGGACCAGCAGCGGCAGGAGATGGAGAAGGAGCGGGCGGAGGCCCGGCGGCTCAAGCTGGACATGGAGCAGAGTGCGGAGAAGGCCCGGGAGTACCGGGAGAAGCTGGAGGCGGAGCGGGCCAAGGTGGTGGAAAAGGCCAACGCCGAGGCCAGGGCCATTATCGAGGAGGCCCGCACCGCCAGCGACCTGGCGATTTCCGAGCTGAAGGAGCTGAAAAAGCGCCAGGACCTGGACTGGCAGCAGGTGAACGACGGCCGGGCCGAGGCCCGGCGGCTGCTCAACGAGGCGGAGCGGAACATCGGCGGCTCCGCCCCGGAGGTGGAGGCCCCGCCCCCCACCCGTCCGGCGGTGAAGGGGGACACGGTGGAGCTGCTGTCCATGGGGACAAGGGCCACCGTGCTGTCCGTCAACAAGGACGGCACCCTCCAGCTCCAGGCGGGTATCTTGAAGGTCTCCGCCAAACAGGAGGAGGTCCGGGTGGTGGAGGGGGAGACCCAGTCCCAGAAGGAGACCCGGAAAATCATCGCCCGGGCGGAGCACACCCTGCGCACCGCCGCCGTCCCCTCTCAGGTGGACCTGCGGGGCATGATGACCGACGAGGCCCTCATCGTTCTGGAACGGTTTTTGGACACCGCCATGATGGGCAAGCTGGAGACCGTCACCATCGTCCACGGCAAGGGCACCGGCGCGGTGCGCTCCGCTGTGCGGACCTATCTGAAGCGCAGCCGCTACGTGAAGTCCTTCCGCCCCGGGCGCTACGGCGAGGGGGAGGACGGGGTCACTGTGGCGGAGCTGAAATAAAATTGTTGGAAAGATTCTGTTATTTCTGCCCGGGTTTTGGTCGATATTGTTATATCAGATTTATTTGAGGGGGGAGCGCTATGAGCGGTATGGGGATATCAGGGGTTGGCGGAAGCACCTACTATCAGAGTCCGGCTGTCCCTCAGCAGTCAGTCCCCGCCCAGCAGGAGCAGGAGAGCCTGGCTGAGGCCCTGAAGAGGGAGCAGGACGGCCAGCCCGATCTGGCAGAGATGATGAAGGAGGCCCAGGAGAAGGCCGCAGAGGTGGCGAAGCAGCGGGACGACCTGCTGAAAAAGACCAAAAGCAGCCGCCGCTACGGCGACGCCGCCATAATAGCCTACTCCAAGCTGGCCCGGGCCAGAAGCCTGGGGGACGTGGACGCCGCATCGGGCTACGCCCGGCGGCAGATCGCCCAGCTCCGGGCCGCCAAGGGCAGCGACAGCGACAACGCCGACCGCATTCAGGCGGCCATCAACCAGCTGCAGAAGGCGGTGAATCGGGCGGGACGGAAGAAGCGGGAAATTTCTCAGGAGAAGCTCACCGCCAGGCGCCAGGCCAAGCTGGAGAAGGAGAAGCGCACCCGGGAGGCCAAGCGCCTGCGCCAGCAGCTGAAAAATAAACAGACCATGCGGATGATCCGGGAGTCCGGCTACCTGCGGGAGGCGGACATCGACAACCAGATGCAGGACCACATCGCCGCCACAAAGCAGGAGATGCGCCAGCAGATGGAGCAGCTGACGGAGAGCACCCAGTCCGCCGTGGACGCCGCCGTCCAGCAGTATGCCGCCGCCGCGGCCAGCACAGAGCCCGCTCCCGCCCCGGAAATCAGCGTGGAGGCGTGACCCTATCAAAAAATCTTACTGTAATTCCTGAAGAAACGTTTCGGGGCTGTGCCAGCCTGACCAGCATCCAGATTCCCGAGAGCGTGACCAGAATCGAAGATGATGCGTTTAGAGAAAGCGGGCTGACTTCAATTACCATCCCCGATGGAGTGACTTCCATAGAAGAATGTCCGTTTGTTGATTGTCCTATCACCCAGCTCACCATCCCCGCCAGCGTGACGGACTTGTGGGACAATTCGCTGTTTACCGGTGGGCCTCTGACAGACGTGACCTTCCTGGGGGATACAGACATGGACCATGTGAAGAACTGGGTTGGGTCTTTCCTGGGCCGGTCTGTGACCATCCACGCCCCCGCCGGGTCGGTGATTGAGGGTTATGTCAACCGCCAGATTTCCCAAGGCGCGAAATGCACCTTCGCCCCCATCAGCTGAACAGACAAAAACCGCCGTCCCGAAATGGGACGGCGGTTTTCTGGTGCAGTAAGCCTGTAAGCCGGGTTCTGTCTTTTAAGACAGCCATCTATCTCGACGCGCCATTGCTGACGCGCTCAAGCCGCCTCCCCGGGACGGCCGGGCCGGCCTGTGTGTCCCTCCACGGCGTTGCTCCGGATAGAGTTTACAGCGATGGGCGCTTCCACGCCATCGGGTGAGCTTTTACCTCGCCTTTCCACCTGTGCCCGTCTGAGATTAGGCGGGCAGTCTATTTCTGTTGCACTTTTCCTGGGGTCGCCCCCGGCGGGTGTTACCCGTTATCCTTGCCCTGCGGAGCCCGGACTTTCCTCACAGGCGGGCCTTTCGCCCCGCCCGCGCGGCTGTCCAGCTTACTGCCTGACTATTTTACCGGAAAATGGGGCAGATGTCAAATGTCCGGAAAAAATTTCTTCTCCGGGTTGAGTATTATCCGGGAATGTGTTAGAATATCTTATTAATGATAAAATGTGGTTGTTATGCCCATGGTGAGGGAAGCCGGCTTCCCATATTCTGAAATGAGGTATTAGAATGAAAGTTTTAGTTTTAGCGGGCGGCCTGAGCCCGGAGCGCAACGTCTCTCTGTCCTCCGGGGCCATGGTGTGCGAGGCGCTGCGGAAACAGGGCCACCAGGCGGCGCTGATGGACCTGTACTTCGGCCTGGACGGGGCGCTCAACGGGGAGAACCTGTATGTAGCCCCCATCCCGGAGTCCTTTAAGCGGGTGGCCCGGGAGGCCCCTGACCTGGAGCAGGTAAAGGTGAAGCGGGGCGGAAATGACCCCTCCGCCATCGGCCCTGGGGTGCTTGAGACCTGCGCCCGGGCGGACATAGTCTTTTTGGCTCTCCACGGCGCCTGCGGCGAGGACGGCCGAATCCAGGCCGCCCTGGACCTGCTGGGGGTGCCCTACACCGGCGCGGGCTATCTGGGCTCCGCCATCGCCATGGACAAGGACCTGACCAAGCGGCTGGTGTCCCACATGGTAAAGACGCCCCGGTGGGAGACGGTCACTGTCACGGAAGAGAATATCCAGGAGATCCTCCAGCGGACCCGGCTCCCGGCGGTGGTGAAGCCCATTGCCAGCGGCTCCTCCATCGGAGTGTACATCGCCAGGACCCGCACGGAGCTGGAGAATGCCCTAGCCGAGAGCGTCAAGCTGGGGGGGCGTACGGTTATTGAGGAGTACATCAGGGGCCGGGAGATCCAGGTGGCGGTGCTGGGGGACCGGGCTCTGCCCTCCATTGAGATTATCCCCAAGGAGGGGTTTTACAACTACGCCAACAAATACCAGCCGGGGGCGGCCAACGAGGTGTGCCCCTCCCGTATCCCCAGGGAGTGGGAGAGGGCCATCGGAGACGCGGCTCTGACCGTCTTCCGGGCCATTGGCCTGTCGGTCTACGCCCGGGCCGACTTTATTGTCACCCCGGAGGGAACCCCTTACTTTCTGGAAATCAACACCCTGCCCGGCATGACGCCCACCAGCCTGGTACCCCAGGAGGCGGCGGCGGCGGGGCTGGACTACGGCAAGCTCTGTGAGGCTATCATCCAAAAATCCCTGGAGGCCCGGAAGGAAGGACTGTAAATGGAAACAATTACCCTGGAGCAGCTGCTGAATGCGGTCCATGGCCGCCTTTTAGGGGACTTTGACCGCCTGGATACCCCCATCTCTCAGGTGGAGACAGACAGCCGGTCCATCCATCCCGGAACCCTGTTTCTCCCTCTGGTGGGGGAGCGCTTTGACGGCCACACCTATATTAACGCCGCCCTGGACGGGGGAGCCATCGGCTGCATCACTGCCCGGGAACGGGACGACTGCCGGCCCGGCAAATTATATGTGAAGGTGGACGACACCGAGAAGGCCCTGGGAGACCTGGCCGCCTGGTATAAAAGCCGGTTTGCCATCCCGCTGATCGGCGTAACAGGCAGTGTGGGCAAAACCACCACCAAGGATATGCTGGCCGCCGTGCTGGGCGTGAAATACAAGGTACTCAAAACGGAGGGCAACCACAACAACAACGTGGGCCTGCCCCTCACCCTGCTGGAGCTGAACTCCAGCCACCAGATTGCTGTGCTGGAGATGGGCATGGACAAGTTTGGAGAGATCGACTACCTGGCGGGCATCGTCCGGCCCGACGTGGGGGTCATTACCAACATCGGCGACGCCCACATTGAGCGGCTGGGCAGCCGGGAGAATATCTTCAGGGCCAAGTGCGAGCTGCTGCCCCACGTCAGGCCGGGGGGGCTGCTGGTGCTCAACGGAGATGACCCCCTGCTGTCTACCCTGAGGGGAAATACCCCTGTCTCCACCGTTTTCTGCGGCCAGGAGGAGGGGTGTGATTACCGGGCTCAGGTCACCGGCGGCGACGGGGTCAGCTATATCCACTGCCGCTTGACTACCCCCAATATGGACCGGGAGGTAAAAATTCCCGCTCTGGGGGAACATCCCACCCTCATCGCCGCGGCGGTGGGGGAGCGGTTTGGCCTTACCCCCGATCAGATCGAGGAGGGGCTGAGTCAGTTTGTCCCCACCCGGATGCGGATGAATGTGCTGCGCCGTGGGGAGGGCATTACAATTCTGGACGACACCTATAACGCCAACCCCCAGTCCATGCGGGCGGCGATCAGTGTATTGGCCGACAGCCGCGGGAGCCGTAAGACGGCCATTTTGGGCGACATGCTGGAGCTGGGGCCCTTTGCTCCCGCCCTCCACAGCGGTGTGGGAGAGTATCTGGGCACAGTGGGAATCCACTGCCTGGTGGCCGTGGGCGACCTGGCCGGCTATATCGCTGAGGGCGCCCGGGAGGGGGGAGTGCCCCAGGTGATCCATTGCCGGAGCCGGGAGGAGGCCAAAGCCGTTCTGTCCCAAGTGGTTTGCCCGGACAGTACGATTCTGGTGAAGGCCTCCCGGGGGATGAAGCTGGAGGAGCTCACCGCCCAGCTGCTGGAGCTGACGGCGGAGGCGTAAATACAAAAGCAAGCGAGGAACCCAAACCATGATCGATATATCAGTATCCGGCCTTGTGAAGGAGTTCGAGGTCGGCAAAAAAATACTGGACGGGCTGACCTTCCAGGTGGACGCAGGGGAGCGGGTGGGCCTGCTGGGCCCCAACGGCTGCGGCAAGACCACCTTCCTGCGCATCCTCACCGGCGAGGTCCACCCCGACGAGGGGGATATCGTGGTAGCCCCCAACAAGCGGATGGGGTTGATCTCTCAGATCCCCGTCTACCCGGCGGGCTACACCGTGGAGGATGTGCTGGACACCGCCTTCACCCCCCTCCGCGAGATGGAGGAGGAGATGTCCGCTATCTCCCAGCGGATGGCGGAGGGGGAAAGTGATTCCGCTTTACTGTCCCGCTACGACAAGCTGTCCGCCGCCTTCCAGGCCGGAGGCGGCTATGAGACGGACACCAGCAAGAACAAGGTGTGCAGCGGCCTGTCCATTCCCCAGGACATGCGGGAGCGGCCCTTCGACATGCTGTCCGGCGGGGAGAAGACCCGGGTGAACCTGGCCCGACTCATCCTGGAGGACACCGACATCCTGCTGCTGGACGAGCCCACCAACCACCTGGACCTGCGGGCCACCGAGTGGCTGGAGGAGTATCTGGACAAGTTCAAGGGCACCGTTCTGGCCGTCTCCCACGACCGCTACTTCCTGGACAAGGTGGTCCGCCGGGTGGTGGAGATTCAGGAGGGGAAGGCGGAGTTTTATTCCGGCAATTACAGCTTCTATGCCGTGGAGAAGGAGCGGCGGTACGAGGAGAAGCTGCGGCAGTATGAGAAGGAGCAGGCCAAGATTCAGCAGCTGGAGAAGGCGGCGGAGCAGCTGCGCATCTGGGCCTACTCGGGCAACGACAAGATTTTCAAGCGGGCCCAGTCCATGGAGAAGCGCATCGAGCGCATCCGCCAGACGGACAAGCCCAAAAAGGACCGGAAGATGGCCGTCCGCTTCCGCGAACGGGAGTTCCGGGGGGACGAGGTGCTGTCCATCAAGCACCTGTCCAAGGCCTTCGGGGAGCGGACCCTGTTCGGGGACGTGAACCTGGAGGTGGAGGGGGGCGAGCGCATCGCCCTGCTGGGGGACAACGGCGCCGGCAAGTCCACCCTCATCAAAATCATCATGGGGGAGGAGGAGCCGGACAGCGGAAAGCTCAGAAAGGGACCGACTGTAAAGGTAGGTTACCTGCCACAGATTATCCACTTTGACCACCCGGAGCGCACCCTGGTGGACACCATGCTCTATGACCTGGACTGTACCGCCCAGACCGCCCGGAACCGGCTGGCCTCCTTTAAATTCCGGGGGGAGGACGTGTTCAAGCCGGTGTCCGCTCTGTCCGGCGGGGAGCAGTCCCGGCTGCGGCTGTGTATGCTCATGGACAGCAAAATCAATCTTCTCATTTTGGACGAGCCCACCAACCATCTGGACATCCAGAGCCGGGAGTGGATTGAGGAGGCGGTGGAGGAGTATGAGGGCAACCTGCTCTTCGTCTCCCACGACCGCTACTTCATCGACCGCTTCGCCACCCGGATCTGGATGCTGGAGGACGGGAAAATCACCGACTTCAAGGGCACCTATCAGGAGTATCTGTCCGCCAAGGAGAAAGGACGGCTGAACGGAGAGATTGTGGGGCCCGACCACCTGGGCGGGCCATCGGCCAAAGGGAAGTCTGTAGGGCGGGACGACCCCGGCCCGCCGAAAAAGCGCCCCGGCGGCACCAAGAACCTGGAGAAGGAGGTCAACGCCGCTGAGCGGGCGGTGGCCTCCGCTGAGGAGAAGATGTACGATCTGGAGCAGGCCATTCAGGAGGCGTCGGCGGACTATTTGAAGCTCCAGGAGCTCTATCAGCAGCGGGAGGCCCTGGAGGACGAGCTGGCCCACCTGTACGCTGTTTGGGAGCGGCTGGCGGCAGACCTGGAGGAGGCGCGGGGATGATACAGAAGGCGCATAAGCGGTCCAAAATTGAGGTGAGCAGCTACAAGGGAAAACGGCTGGGGTTGTGGCTCAGGATATTTCTGGCCCTGGTTCTGGCGGGAATGGCAATTTTTGGGACTCTGCTGGGGCAGGTGCTCGGCGGCGCCCACGACGACGTGGACGGCGACCCGCAGGTGATGGTAATTCTGGGCTGTCAGCTCCACGACTGGGGGCCGTCCATTATGCTCCAGGACCGGCTGGACAAGGCGCTGGAGTACCTGGAGGAACACCCGGATATCACGGTAGTGGTGTCCGGAGGCCAGGGCCCGGAGGAGCCCACCTCCGAGGCCCAGGGGATGGCCGATTACCTGGCAGACCACGGCGTCAACCGGGAAAATATCATTCTGGAGACTTATTCCCACAATACCTGGCAGAATCTCACCTACTCCGCCAAACACCTGGAGGAGGCGGGCATCGATATCAAGGACGGGGTGATTATCGTCTCCAACGGCTTCCACCTCAGCCGGGCCAAGATGCTGGCCGGGCGGATCGGCTATGAGAATGTGTCCGTCCTGGCTGCCCCCTCAAGCCACACCCCCACCCGGCTGAAAATGTATGTCCGGGAGCCTCTGGCCCTGGTGAAGTCCTTTGTATTTGACCGCTAGAGACGGTTCAGCTCCAGGCCAATGGACAGCCCAGCCCGGAAGAAGCTGCGCTGGCAGAACCAGCACATGGTCTCCAGCCCTTCCTCCACCCGCTGGGCCTGGCTGCCGCAGCCTTTGGCGGTGAGCTCCTCCATGGCAAGGCGCGCCATTTCTTCGCATTGCTCCTGTTCTTCCAGCTCCTCCGGGGGAAGATACAGGTTTTCTGAAGCGTAGGTGTAGAGAGCTTCAAATAGGGATTCCATAGCGTTACCTCCAAAACAGTATTGCGTGAATTTTAACGTAATGCTATTATAACACGTGAATATCAGCGTGTCAAGCGGGTGGTGAAAAAATGTCTGTATTTTCTGATCGGCTGCGCGAGCTTCGCAAAGACAAAAAAATATCTCAGGCAGCTCTTGCAAGAGAGGTGGGTGTTTCGTCCCGCGTTTATCAGGATTACGAATATGGAAAACGGGAAGCACAGATGACTACATTGGTTAGAATGGCCGATTTCTTTGGTGTAAGCCTGGACTACTTGACAGGGCGGACAGACACGCCCTAGAGGGCACCAAAAGCCTTCCCCTTTAGGGGAAGGTGGCACGGCGAAGCCGTGACGGATGAGGTCGTCCCCGCAGGACCTCATTTACTTCGTATGTTTCGCTCCGCGAAACGCCTCATCCGCCCCCTTCGGGGGCACCTTCCCCTAAAGGGGAAGGCTTTTCCCTGCGGGGGACGTAAGTTTTCACAAGGAGGGCTGTCCATGGTGGACAAGCTGAACGCCATCGAGGCGAAATATTCTCAGATTGAGGCCCGGCTGGGGGCGTCGGAGACGTACGCCGACCCCGAGCTGGTGGCAAAGCTGAACAAGGAGCAGGCGGAGCTCCAGCCCCTGGTGGACGCTTTCCGGGCCTACCGGCGGACCCTGGACGCCAAGGCCCAGGCGGAGGAGATGATGTCCGACCCGGAGCTGAAGGAGCTGGCCCAGGAGGAGTACCAGGCGGCGCTGGACGACCTGCCCCGGCTGGAGAAGGAGCTGCAAATTCTGCTGCTCCCCAGGGACCCCAACGATGGCAAGAACGTCATCGTAGAGATTCGGGCCGGAGTGGGGGGGGAGGAGGCCGCCCTGTTCGCACATTCCCTGTTTCGGATGTACTCCATGTATGCCGAGTCCAGGGGGTGGCAAACTGTAGTGGACTCGGCCAGCGAGACCGAGCTGGGCGGTGTGAAGGAGATCGTCTTTACGGTAGAGGGGGACGGCGCCTGGTCCCGGTTCAAGTTTGAGAGCGGCGTCCACCGGGTCCAGCGTGTGCCTGAGACGGAGTCCGGCGGGCGGGTCCACACCTCCACGGTGACGGTGGCCGTCCTGCCTGAGATGGAGACGGCGGATGTCCAGCTCAACCCGGCGGACATCGAGATGCAGGTGTTCCGCTCCTCCGGGGCGGGGGGCCAGCATGTCAACAAGACCTCCTCCGCCGTCCGGCTGATTCACAAGCCCACCGGCACGGTGGTGGAGTGCCAGCAGGAGCGCAGCCAGTTCCAGAACCGGGACAAGGCTATGCGGCTGCTGGCCTCCCGGCTGTATGAGGCGGAGCAGGAGAAGATCTCCAGCGAGTACACCGAGAAGCGCCGCAGCCAGGTGGGCTCCGGCATGCGCAACGAGCGCATCCGCACCTACAACTTCCCCCAGGGGCGGGTGACCGATCACCGGATTGGACTGACGCTGTATAAAATAGATCAGGTGATGGACGGGGCGCTGGACGAGATCATCGACGCCCTGGCCGCCGACCACCAGGCAGAGCTGCTGAAGGAGCAGGGGCCGGCCTGAAATGATGTGCGGGCCGCCGAGGGCGGCGGCCCCTACAACACGATACAAAAAACGTAGGGGCCGGCGCCCACACCGGCCCGTTTAAAACGAAAAGGAGAACATCGACATGGAAATGTATATTCACTACAAAGCCCTTCCCGAGGGGAAGGACCTCCACGACGTGATTGGAGAGCTGAACGAGGTGCTGGAGGATGTAGGTACTGTCTGCGGCGGCGAGGCCGGCCGCATCGACCTGGACCTGGAGGACGAGCGGGTCAACCCCAAGCACGCCCAGGTGGCGGTGAAGGCCTACCTCCAGCGGGCCCAGTTCCCCCGGGACACCACCGTGGAGATCGGCTGCATGGAGATTGGGGTATACGAGTAGGGGCGCACACTGTGCGCCCGCCGGCGGGCATGTCCAAATTCCCGCGGGCGGACAATGTCCGCCCGCTACATAGGGAGGATTCCAATGTATAAGCATGTGATTTTTGACCTGGACGGCACCATTTTGAACACCCTGGATGACCTGGCCGCCGCTACCAACTGGGTGTGCGCCCGGCACGGCTGGCCCGCCCATCAGGTGGAGGAGTACAAGCAGTTTGTGGGCAACGGCGCCCCCAAGCTGCTGGAGCGGGTGGTCCCGGCGGGGGTGCCCGTTACCGACGAGCTGCGCCGGATGACCCTGGCGGAGTTCACAGAGCGGTACAACGCCCACAAGGAGGACAGGACCACCGCCTACCCCGGCGTGCCGGAGCTGGTGGGACGGCTGCGGGAGGCCGGGTTGACCCTGGCCGTGCTGTCCAACAAGCCCCACGAGGCCGCCTGGCCGGTGGTGGAGCGGTACTACCCCGGCCTGTTCCACCGGGTCCAGGGGGCGCTGCCCGAGGTGCCCGTCAAGCCAGATCCCACCCTGCTCCGCCGGCTGATGGCGGACTTGGGGGCAACACAGGAAGACACCCTCTTCGTGGGGGACAGCAATGTGGACATCCGCACCGCCAAAAACGGCGGCCTCACCGGCTGCGGGGTGCTCTGGGGCTTCCGCACCCGGCAGGAGCTGGAGGAGGAGGGGGCGGACTACATCGTGGAGACCCCGGAGGAGCTGGGGACCTTGATTTTGAGGGCGTAGAACCATGAAAACTCAACTTTTGACCCCAAATGAGATCGAAACGGCTGCCGGGATGATTCGATCCGGCAGGCTGGTGGGCATCCCCACCGAGACGGTGTACGGCCTGGGGGCCAATGGACTGAATCCTATGGCGGTCCGGGCCATCTTTCAGGCCAAGGGCCGGCCCCAGGACAACCCGCTGATTCTCCACATCCCGGACCCCTCCTGGCTGGAGACCTACTGTGAGGACATCCCGGAGGCGGCCTGGCGGCTGGCCAAGCGCTTCTGGCCAGGGCCGCTGACCATGATCCTCAAGTGCAAAAGGAGGACGCCGTCGGAGCTGGAGGAGCTGAAAAACGGCCCTGTCTGTTCCCAGACCCATTTGGGCCCGCACATCATTCCCGATGTGGTCACCGCCGGGCTGGACACGGTGGGGATGCGGTGCCCGGCCCACTCGGTCTGCCGGGCGGTTATCCAGGCGGCGGGGGTGCCCATCGCCGCCCCCTCGGGGAACACCTCGGGCAGACCCAGTCCCACCACCGCACAGCATATGCTGGACGACATGGAGGGGAAGATCGACGCCATTCTGGACGGCGGCGACTGCCAGGTGGGGGTGGAGTCCACCATTATCGACCTGACCTGCGTGCCGCCCCGCCTGCTCCGTCCTGGCGGGATTCCTCTGGAACAGCTGAGGGATGTGCTGGAGGAGGTGGAGGTGGATCCCGCCGTCACCCGGCCCCTGGAGGATGGGGAGCATCCCCGGGCTCCGGGCATGAAGTACCGCCACTATGCCCCTAAGGCCCCGGTTACCGTGGTCCGGGGAGACCCCCTGCGCAGCGCTCAGTATATCCTGGACCACGCCGGTAACAGCTACTGGGAGGGAATCATCTGCTTTGACGAGTTTGCCCACTGGTTCCAGGACCATCCGGTAGAGCGGCTGGGGGGCTCACTGGACAGCTTTGAGCACGCGCGGCGGCTGTTTCGGGCCCTGCGGGCCATGGATGACAGCAGTGTGAAGCATATCTGGGCCCAGTGTCCCGGCACAGAAGGCATGGGGCTGGCGGTGGTCAACCGGCTGAGCAAGGCGGCGGGATTCCATATTGTGGAGGCGTAGGCTATGGTTGTGCTGGGCATTACCGGCCCCACCGGGGCGGGAAAGACCACGCTGCTCCAAGAGGTGGAGCGGCTGGGGGGAGCGGTGATCGACTGCGACGCCGTCTACCACGGGCTTCTGGAAAGGGATACCGCCTTACAGAGTGCTCTGGAGAGGGAGTTCGGCCCCCTGCGGGATGAAAAAGGCCGCATCGACCGGAAGAAGCTGGGGCGCATCGTCTTCGACGACCCGGACAAGCTGGAGCGGCTCAACGCCATCGCCTGGGAGGCGGTGGTGGGCCGCGTCCAGGCGCTCATTGAGATGTGCCGGGGGGAGGGAAAGCAGTTTGCGGCGGTGGATGCCATCGCTCTGCTGGAGAGCCCCCTGAAAGAATTATGTCAACTTACAGTGGCCGTCCTGGCCCCGTCTCAGGTGCGGGTGCGCCGCATCATGGCCCGGGAGGGCATCTCGGAGGACTACGCCTGGGCCCGGGTGAAGGCCCAGAAGCCGGACGAGTATTTTTCCCAAAACTGTGACTATACTTTATATAATGACTGCCCCACGGCGGAAGAGTTTGCTCAAAGGGCACAGGAGTTTTTGTTGAAAAATCTGTAGGGGCCGGCCCCCTGGCCGGCCCGCTACCTGGTACACCCGGGCCGCCGAGGGCGGCGGCCCCTACAAAAAGGAGGAAAACCACAATGAGCGAGGAAAAAAAGGAACAGACAAGAGGCGAACAGCTGCGCAAGGCGCTGCTGTATGACAAGAAAAACGGCTACGACCGGCTGATCCCCGGCGAACTGGAGGCGGTAGACGCCTACTGCACCGGCTACAAGCAGTTCCTGGACGCGGGCAAGACCGAGCGGGAGTGCGTGGAACGGGCGGTGGCTCTGGCGGAGAAGGCGGGGTTTGTGCCCTACGTCCGGGGCGGCGAGCTGAAGCCGGGGGACAAGGTGTACCGGGTGAACCGGGGCAAGGCGGTTACGCTGGCCGTCATCGGCAAGCGCCCCCTGTCTGAGGGGGCCAACATCGGCGCGGCCCATATCGACTCCCCCCGGCTGGACCTGAAGCAGAACCCCCTCTACGAGGCGGAGGAGCTGGCCTACCTGAAGACCCACTACTACGGCGGCATCCGCAAATACCAGTGGGTGACCATCCCTCTGGAGCTCCACGGGGTCATTGCCCTGAAGAGCGGCCAGACCGTCCGGGTGTCCATCGGTAATGGGGAGGACGACCCCCTGTTTACCATCGACGACCTGCTGCCCCACCTGGGGGTGGAGCAGTCCAAAAAGCCTCTGGGGGAGGCCATCCCCGCCGAGAACCTGAACATTCTGGTGGGCAGCCGTCCCCTGGCCGACGACGAGGGCAAGGACCGGGTGAAGCTGGCCGCTCTGGAGCTGCTCAACCGAAAGTACGGCATCACGGAGGAGGACTTTATCTCCGCTGAGCTGTGTGCCGTCCCCGCCTTCAACGCCCGGGACATCGGCTTTGTCCGCTCCCTCATCGGCGCCTACGGCCACGACGACCGGGTGTGCGCCTACGCCGCCCTGGCCGCCCTCCTCCAGCTGGAGGCCCCGGAGTACACCGCCGTGTGTATGCTGGCTGACAAGGAGGAGATCGGCTCCGAGGGAGTCACCGGTATGAAGTCCGCCGCCTTCGATACCTTTATGGAGGACCTGTGTCAGGCCCAGGGGGTGCCGCTGCGGGTGTGCTTCGAGAAGTCCTTCTGCCTGTCCGCCGATGTCACCGCCGCCTACGACCCCAATTTTGCCGACGTCTACGAGAAGCGCAACAGCGCCTTCGTCAACTACGGCATGGGCCTGTGCAAGTACACCGGAGCCCGGGGCAAGTCCGGGGCCTCCGACGCCTCCGCCGAGTTGGTGGCCAAGGTCCGCCGCATTCTGGACAGCGCCAATGTGGTCTGGCAGATGGCTGAGCTGGGCAAGGTAGACGCTGGCGGCGGCGGCACTGTGGCCGCCTATATGGCCGAGCGGAACATCGACACCCTGGATGCCGGAGTGCCTGTCCTGTCTATGCACGCCCCCTTCGAGACGGTGGGCAAGCTGGACTGCTATATGACCTTCAAGGGTATGAAGGCGATTTTTGAGGAAGTGTAAAGGGAAAGGGCCTGCCAGATGGCAGGCCCTGAATTTTATTTCAGCTTCTTCTCCAGCCGCCAGACCTTGACGGCCATAACGATACAGACGATCAATAGCAGCAGAGGTATGGTAACCAGCAGAAACATATCCAGTGGCGTGTTGGTTGGTGCAGAAGCGGTAATAATTGCGGTCGGTCCGTCTGCACCGCCGATGACACCCAGGTCTTTCGTTGAGATAACAGATATAACAGAACCTTTCAGCACCAGAACCGCATAAGTAATCAGGGGCCAGCCAAACAGCAAGCACAGTCCGCATACCGCCGTCAGACACCACCGGAACAGGCGCAGATACCGCCGGGCGGTGGTCTTTTCCGACTGCCCCATGGCCTGAGACACCGCCGCGTCCGCCTCGGCGACAGTGAGGGTGTCCGCCTCCTGGCGCTTCCCCTGGATCAGCTCCACCAGCGATATCCCCAGCGCCTGAGCCAGGGGCTCCAGCAGCTTCACGTCGGGAAACCCTTTGCCCGTCTCCCACTTTGAGACGGCCTTGTCGGTGACATTCAGCTTGTCGGCCAGCTCCTTCTGGGTCAGGCCCAGATCCTTTCTCAGCTGGGCAATAAATGCCCCAAAGCGTTCGTTGTCCATGTAGTTCGCTCCTTTCATAGTCCCAAGTTTAACGCAGGGCCGCAAGAAAAGCAACCTACGAAAAGTAGAGTGGCTAAAATCCGCCGTTCTGCGTATCCTAATAGGGCTATGCAGGGGCGGATACCATCCGCCCGGGCGGTCATGCGGAGTATTCTGTCAGAGTGGGCGGGTAATATCCGCCCCTGCACAAAAGGAGGGAACATCCATGGATGAGGAACAAAACCAGCTGCCTCAGGAGGGGGACATCCAGCCCATTGTAGACCTGGGGTCGTCTCTGATCCGTACAGATCGGGGAACCATCTATGTGCTGACCATTGTAGGCCAGATCGAGGGCCACCAGCTGCTGCCCCCCACCAGCAAAAGCACCAAGTACGAGCATGTACTGCCCCTGCTGGCCACCATCGAGGGCAGCAGAGAAATTGACGGCCTGCTCATCCTGCTGAACAACGGCGGAGGAGATGTGGAGGCGGGACTGGCTATCTCGGAAGTGATCGCCTCCATGTCCAAGCCCACCGTCTCCCTGGTGCTGGGGGGGAGCCACTCCATCGGGGTGCCGCTGGCGGTGTCGGCAAAAAAATCCTTTATTGCCCCCTCGGCGGCCATGACCATCCACCCGGTGCGGCTCAACGGCTTAGTGATTGGCGTGCCCCAGACCTTCTACTACTTTGAA
The DNA here is from genome assembly GCA_950097245.1 of uncultured Oscillospiraceae bacterium. Taxonomy (GTDB): domain Bacteria; phylum Bacillota; class Clostridia; order Oscillospirales; family Oscillospiraceae; genus Lawsonibacter. The sequence continues at coordinate 37,021 of CATNCS010000016.1, forward strand.
CGCATCCAGGAGCGGATTTTGCAGTTTGTAACCGCCAACAGCCATGTGAAGCGGGAGGCCTTTACCAAGCTTATGCTCCAGACGGGGGAGCTGGCCGCCGACGTGGGCAGCGTCATCTACGGCGAGGAGGCGGTGGAGCTGGGCCTCATCGACCGCATCGGCGGACTGTCCGACGCCCTGGAGTGCCTGTATGGGATGATTGAGGAGAAGAAAATGTAGGGGCCGCCGCCTTCAGCGGCCCGTTTTAATACCGGGCGGGGCGGCGAGGGCGCCGTCCCCCACATAACATGATAAAAACACTGGAATTTTTCCCCGACTTGTGCTAATATAGTAATTAGTGATTTTATGGGCATCTGCCCGTTATAGGGGGTACATACCTTTGACCTATTTCATGTCCGCTGTTCTGGGCTTTGTGCAGGGCGTAGCCGAATTTCTGCCCATCTCCAGCTCAGGCCACCTGACCCTGTTCCAGCATTTTTTCGGCATGCCGGAGCCCGACCAGCTCTTCAACGTTTTGCTCCACTTTGCCACCCTGCTGGCGGTGTGCGTGGTCTACTGGCGGGACATCTGGGAGATGATTGTGGAGTTTTTTTCCTTCTTTGCCGATCTGTTCTCCCACCGCTCCTACCGGGGAAATCCCCCGGAGGCCAGGCGGCTGGTGCTGCTCATCATTGTGGGTACACTGCCTCTGTTTCTGGTGCTGCCCATCAAGGACAAGGTGGAGTCCTTCGGCAATAATCCCTTCTTTGTCTGCGGGGCACTGCTGGTCACCGGCTGTATCCTGTTTCTCTCCGACCAGATGGCCAGGGGGCACAAGACTGCCCGGAGCGCCACTCTGCTGGACGTGCTGCTGGTGGGGGTGGCTCAGGGAGCAGCTACCATCCCGGGACTGTCCCGGTCGGGCTGCACCATCTCCGCCGGTATGGCCCGGGGGTTTGACCGGAAGTTTGCCGTGCGCTACTCCTTCCTCATGTCCCTGCCCGCCGTGCTGGGAGCCACTCTGCTGGAGGTGCTGGACGTGATGGAGGTGGAGGGCGGCTTCCCGGCGGAAAATATCCCCAGGTATCTGTTGGGGATGGCTGTGGCCGCTGTGGTTGGCTATTTTTCCATCCAGCTGGTGAAGCTGCTGGCTGACAAGGGCCGCTTTGGGGCCTTCGCCTTCTACTGCTGGGGGGCGGGCGCACTGTTTATCCTGCTGAATATCATGGGCTGGACCTTTGTGCCCCCGGCGGCATAATACGAAAGTAGGGGGCGGCCTCTGTGCCGCCCTATCCCAAGATATCTGGTGCAGCGGGGCGGCGCTGAGGCCGCCCCCTACAGTGTTGAAAGGAAGTTTACATAATGGCGACACAAAAGAAAACAGGGGGGAGCCGGGCTGCCTCCGGCAGCAGCCGGACCAAGTCCAGGAGCCGGCAGTCCGCTTCCCAGCGGCCTGTCCGCCGGGAGGTTGGGGCAATGGTATGCCTGCTGCTGGCTGTCTTCTCCGCCCTGGGCTATTTCAACATGCAGGCCATTTTTATTACCTGGTTCTGCTCCCTGCTCAAGGGACTGCTGGGTTACGGTTTTTTGCTTGTACCTCCGGCCCTGCTGCTGGGCTCCTTCATCCTGGCTTTTCACCGGGGCCGTCCGGTGCGGCTCCGGCTCACCTGCGCTCTGCTGCTGCCTCTGATTTTTTCCTGTCTGATCCATGGCATGCTTATTGATCCCATGGAGTGGAACGCCGGGCTCTGGGGAGGGCTGATGGAGAGCGGACGGGCACTGCGGTCCGGAGGAGCGCTGGGAGGGGTTATCGCCCAGAGCTTTGTCTCCCTGTTCACCGCTCTGGGGGCCACCATCGTCTTTGTCATCGCCGGGGTTTTTGTCGGGCTGGCTGCCTTTGATCGCTCCATTGTAGACGTGGCCGATTGGGTTTTCAACCGTCCCCGCTATGAGTATGAGCCAGAACCCGCTCCCCGCCGGGACCGCCGCCAGTCCCAGAGCCGGGAGCGGTATGAGGAGCCCGCACCATCCCGTGCCGGAACCCGCTCCGCCATTGACATTCCTGTAGAGGACGGCCCGCTGGTGGGCAGGGAGCCCCCAAAAAAGAGAGGTTTTTTCAACCGCAGCCCCCGGGTGCCCACTCCGGACCAGATGCTCCGGCCCAGAGAGGAGACGGCGGAGCCCGTTTCGGTGGAGGAAGAGGATGAGCCTGAGGCTGTGGAGGTGGAGTTCCCCACAATCTCCAAGCCGGAGCCCATCACCAAGCCCGGCCAGGGACAGGCTCTGCCTGTAGAGACGGACGTTGTCCGTCCGCAGAATGTTGAGGAGCCTCCGGAGAAAGGGGCGGATGATATCCGCTCCTACAGTCCTCCGGAGGAGGAGACAGCGCCTCCCGCGCCCCCGGTCCCGCCCGCCGCCCCCAAGCCCGCGCCAGCTGCCCCGGCGGAGCCGGTTCTGACCAAGGTGACAGCGCAGGATGCCGCCAGCGAGGCCGCCCAGCTGGAGGCGGAAATCCAGCAGACCATGGAGCAGGGGACAGCTCCCTACCAGTATCCGCCCCTGTCCCTTCTGCGGGAGAGTGCCGGCAGTCTGGGCGGCGAGGCCCTCAGCGAGCTCAACGCCAACCGCCAGCGGCTGGGGGACACCATCCACTCCTTCGGGATCGACGCCAACATCATCAATGTGGTTCGGGGCCCCTCGGTCACCCGGTATGAGCTGGCCCTGGAGCAGGGGGTCAAGCTGAACAAGCTGACCAATCTGGCTGATGACATTGCCCTGGCTCTGGGGGCCACTGGTGTGCGGATTGCCCCTATCCCCGATAAAATTTCGGTGGTGGGCATCGAGGTGCCCAACAAGGTGGTCTCCCCGGTGAGCATCCATGAGGTCATCGGCTCCCGGAATTTTACCGACAGCCGGTCGAAGACCTCCTTCGCCGTGGGCAAGGACATCAGCGGACAGGCCATCATTGGCGATATCGGCAGACTGCCCCATCTGCTTATCGCCGGCACCACCGGCTCGGGCAAGTCGGTGTGTACCAACACCATCATTACCTCCCTGCTGTACAAGGCTACCCCGGAGGAGGTCCGCCTCATCATGGTGGACCCCAAAATGGTGGAGCTGGGCATCTACAACGGCATCCCCCACCTGCTCATCCCCGTAGTGACAGACCCAAAGAAGGCTGCCGGGGCCCTCCAGTGGGCGGTTACCGAGATGATGAAGCGCTACCGTACCTTCTCCGAGGTGGGGGTGCGCAAGCTGGAGGAGTATAACGCCTACGCAG
>CATNCS010000017.1 GCA_950097245.1 uncultured Oscillospiraceae bacterium
TGCTATCTGTGTGATTGGCGTTGCACTGCTGCTCTCAAACCTTTCCTTATCCCTGAGGGCCGCTCTCGCTCTGTTTTGCCTTATGCTTCTGCTGTTTGTCTTGCCGAGGTTGCGGAGCAGAGCCTAATATAGCACTATCATCCGTAAAGTGTACAGGATTCAAACCAAGTCATGAAGTATTGTTGGCCCTCCCTATTTGGTTGTAAAAATGAGCAGTCACGCCGATTCAAATAGCTTGTCCCGTGTCCTTATGGAACGACGCCCCACGTGGTGGAGCCCAAATATCCCGGAGCAATAGAGCGTTATGTAAATCTAGGTGACTGCTACGACAAGCAGGCCCTTTGGCCCCTGCGCCAGGAGATTATGAACTGCATGAAGGGCTACAAGGGCTGCTATCAGCGGGCCTACCGGTGTCTGGGGGCGGCGGCGGAGATCATAGAGGACCAGCGGACCACTTTCCTCACCGAGGCGCTGACCCGAAAGCTGGCCAAGCGGGCTCAGGGCATCCTGAGCCGGGAAATCCCCCGGCGCAAGTCGGAAGCTCCCGGCCGGGTGAAGCAGCGCTTTTTAGGCGCAGTCACCCATCAGGGGCCTGTCTGCCTGTACCATACGGCCCTGTCCCAGTGCCAACGCGTCTATGCTCTGGCGGATGACTGCGGTCTGGCCCACGAGCTGCTCATCCGTCTGCTGCCCGGGATTACGGAGAACGGCTATGACGTAGTGGCCTGTCCCGATCCCATGGCCCCCAGCCGGCTGTCCCACCTGCTGATCCCCCAACTGGGGCTGGCTTTTCTTACTGTCTCCTCAGGTCTGCCTCTCGATGAAAAACCTTACCGCCGCATCCGGCTGGACGGGATGGCAGACGGGGAAGCTCCGGGGCGCAGCCGGCCCCGGCTGCGGTTCGCCAAAAAGGTGTCCGCCGCTCTGGAGGAGGAGGCGGTGTCCTCTCTGGCCCAGGCCAAAGCGATGCATGACGAGCTGGAAGCGATCTACAACCCCCATGTGGATTTCCACCGGGTGGATCAGATGGCCCAGGACGTCTGGAGGGAAATCCTCACCTTCTAAAGGGCAAGGCCGCCGTCTTACAGGACGGCGGCCTTTTTCAAAAAATTTTTCAAACCCCCTTGACAGGGGGCTTTATTGGTGATATGGTTAGTTACACAAGTAATGAACCAATAAACAACCAGGCACACAAGCTGCGGAGGTGATGAAATGCGCGGGACCTTAAACGACCAGTCCCTGATTTACCTGCAGATTGCCCGAATGCTGGAGGACGACATTCTCCGGGGGGTCTACCGGGAGGAGGAGCAGGTGCCCTCCACCAACGAGCTGGCCCGGGGATACAACATCAACCCGGCCACGGCGGCCAAGGGCATCAACCTGCTGGTGGCGGACGGCATTCTGTACAAGCGCCGTGGAATCGGCATGTTCGTATCGAAAGGAGCGGGGGAAACCGTGAAGCAGAAGCGAAAGGCCGCCTTTTATGACGGCTATGTAAAGCCGCTGGTGAAGGAGGGGGCATCCCTGGCCCTCACCGGGGAGGAGATCACAGCCATGATTCAACAGGCTATTGGAGAGGAGAACAAAAAATGAACGCTGGAATTTTAAAGGCTCAGGGCCTGTGCAAGTCCTATAAGGACAAGGAGGTCCTCCACAACCTGGACCTCACCATCGAACCGGGGAAAATCTACGGCCTCATCGGCCGGAACGGGGCGGGGAAAACCACCCTGCTGGGCATCCTCACCGCTCAGAACACCAAAAACAGCGGCTCCGTCACCTACAACGGCCAGCCGGTGTGGGAGAATCAGAGGGCCCTCAACGACATCTGCTTCTCCCGGGAGCTTCAGGCCACCCTGTTTTCCGGGCCCAACAACCTGAAGGTGAAGCACTATCTCAAATCCGCCGCCATCTACTACCCCAACTGGGACTTCGACTATGCCCTGCGCCTGCTGGACGAGTTCAAGCTGGGGACCAAAAAGAAGATCTCCCAGCTGTCCAAGGGGCAGATGTCTATGGTGACCATCCTGATTGCTTTAGCCAGCCGGGCCCCCATCACCATCCTGGACGAGCCCGCCGCCGGACTGGACGTGGTCATGCGGGAGCGCTTCTACCAGCTCCTGCTGGAGGACTTCGCCCAGACAGGCCGCACCTTCATCGTCTCCACCCACATCATCGAGGAGGCCGCCTCCGTCTTCGAGCGGGTGATTATCCTGGACGAGGGCCGGATCATCGAGAACGCCGACACCGAGGAGCTCATCGGGCAGTTCCGCTATGTCTCCGGCCGGGACGACGTGGTGGACCGGGTGTGCAACGGCCTGGAAATTCTGTCCACCCACCAGATGGGCCGGCACAAGACGGTGGCCGTCCGGGGGAACATGGTGAAGCTGGAGGCGGCTCAGGAGGCCGACGTGGACATCGCTCCCATGAACCTGCAAAACGTCTTTGTGTCCCTGTGCGGCCACGGGGACGCCCAGTGAGGAGGCGGGGACAGTGGTAAAATCCTTTCGTTTTTTGCTGAACTTCGCCTGGGTCAACCTGGGGGCCATCTTCGGCTTCGCCGCCGTTGTGATTGCCGGGTGCTATATCACCGGTGTGCCTGATAACGCCGAAAACGGCAATCTCTTCGAGACCTACTACGCCATGTTCCCCACCATGATCCTGCTGATGCTGTTCCTCTACGCCTTCGCCATGTGTACCAACAACCTGAATCTGGGGCTGTCTATGGGGGCCCGGCGAAGGGATTTCTTCTGGGCCATTCAGGGCAATATGGCCTTCTACGCGGTGGTCTGCTGGGGGCTTCAGCTGTTTATGTCCGCCTTCCCCGCCCTCGCCAACTGGGAAGTCCGGAACAAATGGGCTTTGCTGGACCTGTTTGACGGCCGGGTGTGGGCCTTCCCTCTGGTGTGCATGGTGCTGATGGTGCTGGGCTGCCTCAGCGGGCTGGTGATGGTGAAAAACAAGATTATCGGTACCATCCTGGTCACTCTGTCCGTCTTCGTGATGGTGGGGGTCACCATAGTTATGATTCTCTCCTCCGAGACCAGGTTTATGAGCTACCTTCTGGATACGGAGTGGGGCTGGCTGTGGACCACTCTTCCCAAGGCGGGGCTGGCTGTGCTGGCTGTAAGCGCGGTTGGGGGCGAGTTTGTAATCTGGCGGGTAATCCAGCGCTATGTTGTGAGGTGAGTAAAAATGCTGAACATGTTTAAAAAGCTGGTGCGGCTCAACCTGGACGACCTGCTGCTCTATCTGGGGGTGGAGGGGGGACTGTTTCTCCTGATCCAGATCATCATCGGCTGCGTCATGCACTTCGGCCGGCCGGACACCAGCGTCACCGTGGCCTGTATCCTGTTCCCCATCGTGGGCGGCTTTACCGCCCTGGTGGCGGGCATCTCCCATGTGGGGGTGAGCTTTGACCAGGCCCTGCGCTTCGGCCAGACCCGGAAGCGGGCCCTGGGCCTGACACTGGGGCTGTGCGCCTTCGAGTCCGCCTTCGCCCTGGCTCTGGGCGCTGTACTGGCGGCGCTGGAGCGCTTCCTCTGCCCGCCCCTGTGGGCAAAGCTGGCGGGGCTGGACGGCTGGCGTTTTGGAGGACTATCTGCCCCCGCACCGGAGCCGGGAGCGGCAATCCCGGCACGGGAGCCCCTGCTGGTAGTAGAAAGTTTCACCCTGGACTGGTACTGGTGGCTGCTGATCTTTGCCCTGGCTGTGGGCGGAGGCGTCATCGTGGGGGCGGTGCTCCAGCGCTTCGGCTCCAAGGGCGGCTGGATCATCTGGGGCATCTGCTTCGCCCCGATGATTCTGGGACAGGTGCTCCCCTGGCGGACCTACGAGATCACCGACTGGCTGTTCCCCCTGCTGGGCTTCATCTTCGTGGCCGGCTTCCTCTGGTCCCTCTGGTCATTGCTCCACGCGGTGGTGCGGACATAGACACGAAAAGCCTCCCTTTCGCAGGGGAGGCTTTTTGCACTGAAATAGCGATTGCATTTTTACCTCCCTTTTGGTATAATTGACATCTATTGTGATTATTGACGCAGAATGGAAGCAAGGGAAATGACCAGCCTGGTCATTTCCGGATACGAGGTGTCCTGATTGTATTTAAAAGCATTGGAAATCCAGGGCTTCAAGTCCTTCCCTGACAAGACGGTCCTCACCTTTGGCGAGGACATCACCGCCATTGTGGGGCCCAACGGCTCGGGCAAGTCCAACATCTCCGACGCCATCCGCTGGGTGATGGGGGAGCAGTCCACCCGGGCCCTCCGGGGGGGCAAGATGGAAGACGTGATCTTCGGCGGCACCGCCAGGCGCAAGCAGACGGGCTACGCCGAGGTGTCCCTGGTGCTGGACAACACCTCCCACCTCTTCGACATGGAGGAGAGCGAGGTGATGGTCACCCGGCGGTACTACCGCTCCGGGGAGAGTGAGTACTACATCAACCGCCGCTCCGTCCGGCTGAAGGACGTGAACGAGCTGTTCATGGACACCGGCCTGGGCCGGGAGGGCTACTCCATCATCGGCCAGGGCAGGATTGACGAGATTTTGTCCGTCAAGTCCGCCGACCGCCGGGAGGTCTTTGAGGAGGCCGCCGGCATCTCCCGCTTCCGCCACCGGAAGGAGGAGGCGGAGCGCAAGCTGGAGCGCACCGACGAGAATCTGGTGCGCATCAACGACAAGATCTCCGAGCTGGAGCTCCAGGTGGAGCCCCTCCGGGAGCAGAGTGAGAAGGCCAAAAAGTTCCTGGTCCTCCGGGACGAGCTGCGGGGGCTGGAGATTTCCGTCTGGCTGGACACCCTGGAGCGCATCCGAGCCAATAACATCAAGCTGGAGGCGGACTACCAGGAGGCCGCCCGCCGGAAGGAGGAGGTACGGGTCGCCCAGGAGAAGGCCTACGCCGCCGCCGAGAAATTTTCCCAGGAGATGCGGGAGCGGGACCTGGAGGCCGACCGGCTCCGCTTTGAGCTCCAGGGCCGCCAGGCCAGGGCCAATGAGCTGGAGTCCGCCATCGCCGTGCTGAAGAGCAGCATCCAGCACAACCTGGAGTCGGCCCAGCGCATCCGGGCCGACCTGGAGCAGCAGGAGGGCCGGGAGGGCTCTCTGTCCCAGCAGATTGACCAGCGGAGAGCCCGTCTGGCCGAGATTGAGGGGCAGCTGGAGGAGGGCCGGGCCGCGCTGGAGGCCAAGAGCCGCCAGGCGGAGGAAGCCGCCCGGTCCGCCGGCACCCTGGCCCGAGAGCTGGAGGAGCTGCGGGCCCAGGCCGACCTGGGCGCCGCCGGGGCCGCCGAGGCCAAAGCCCTGCTGTCCGCCCTGGCCGCCGCCGCCCAGGAGGTGATGGACCGGGACGAGACCGTCCGCCGGGAGGCCCATGAGCTGGAGGACCGGATCACAGAGGCCCAGAAGGAGGCCCGCTCCGCCCAGCGCCGGTACGACGACGCGGTAGAGGAGCGGGACGCCGTCAAAAACGTCATCCAGGGCTATCAGCTGAGGATGGACAGCCGCAAAAAGAAGTGGGACCAGGCCAAGGACCAGCATGTGAAGCTGCAGATGGAGGAGAACGCCCTCACCTCCCGGATCAAGCTGCTCACCGAGATGGAGAAGGAGCACGAGGGCTACACCAAGGCGGTCAAGCTGGTGATGGGGGAGGCCCAGCGGGGGACCCTCCGCAACATCCACGGCCCGGTGGCCGATCTGCTGAAGGTGCCCGACCGGTACACCGTGGCCATCGAGACCGCCCTGGGCGGGGCCATGCAGAACATCGTGGTGGACCGGGAGGAGGACGGCAAGGCCGTCATCCAGTACCTGAAGCGCCGGGACGGCGGCCGGGCCACCATCCTGCCCCTCAGCTCCATCCGCCCCGGCTCCCTCCGGGAGGAGCGGGAGCTGTCCGGCGAGCCCGGCTTTGTAGGGGTGGCCGACCGGCTCATCTCCTTCGACCCCCGGTATCAGCATGTCTTCTCCAACCTGCTGGGCCGGGTGGCCGTGATGGAAAATCTGGACGCCGCCATCGCCGCCGCCCGGAAGTACGGCTATAAGTTCCGCATCGTCACCCTGGACGGCCAGGTCCTCAACCCCGGCGGGTCCATGACCGGCGGCTCCGCCAGCCGGAGCGCCGGCATCTTGAGCCGTGCCAACGAGCTGGAGCGGCTGAACAGCCAGCTTCAGGACATCCGGGGCCGGCTGGAGGAGGGAAAGCGGGCCCTGGCCGAGGCGGAGCGGGAGTCCACCGCCGCCGCCTACGAGCTGGAGACCGCCCAGGCCCAGCTGCGCCAGTGGGAGGACGCCATCCTCAAGGCGGAGGGCGAGCTGTCCCGGCGGCGGAGCGTGGCCGCCGAGCTGGAACGCCAGGGGGATGGCCAGCGGGAGGAGCTGGAGCAGCTGAAAAGCCGGGCCGCTCAGATTGAGACGGACACCCAGGCGGCCCGGGCCCGCATCCAGGCCCTGGAGGGGGAGGCCGCCGCCCTGAAGAGTGAGGCCGAGGGCAAGGCCAGGGGCCAGACCGAGGTGCAGGAGCGGTCCGCCCGGATCACCCAGGAGGCGGCCGCCCTCACCGCCGCCCAGGCCGCCCTGGAGGCGGAGCGGGAGGCCACAAGGTCCGGCCTGGCCGAGCTGGAGAACCTGAAGGCCAGCATGGCCGGGGATCGGGACAACAGCCGTGCCCTGATGGCTGACTACGAGGAGAAAAACGCGGGCTTTACCGCGGAGATCGCCCGGAAGGAGGAGGCCCTGGCCGCCCTCCAGGAGGAGAGCCGCAGTCAGAACGAGGCCATCTCCCGGCTGAACCGGGAGAAAATCGACCTGGAGGGCCAGCGGGTGAAGGTGACTCGGGAGAGCCAGTCCCTGAACGAGGAGCTGCTGCGCACCGAGGGGGAGGTCTCCCGGCTGGAGCAGAAAAAAGTTGCCGCCTCCCTGGAGGAGAAGCAGCTGCTGGACAAGCTGTGGGAGAACTACGAGCTCAGCCACGAGGCCGCCCGCCAGCAGCGGGTGGAGATCGAGTCGGTGCCCAAGGCCAGCCGCCGCATCGCTGAGCTGAAGCGGTCCATCTCCGGGCTGGGCAACGTGAACGTGGGGGCCATTGAGGAGTTCCAGCGGGTAAACGAGCGGTACACCTACCTCACCGACCAGCGGGACGACGTAGAGAAGGCAAAAAAAGAGCTGGAGGAGATCATCGCCGGCATCACCGACGAGATGAAGACCATCTTCCAGCGGGAGTTCGCCACCATCAATGAGGCCTTCGGCCAGACCTTCCTGGAGCTCTTCGGGGGGGGCAAGGCCACCCTGGAGCTGGAGGACCCGGAGGACATCCTCAACTGCGGCATTGAGATCAAGGTGCAGCCCCCGGGCAAGGCGCTGAAAATCATCACCCTGCTGTCCGGCGGCGAGAAGGCCTTTGTGGCCATCGCCCTGTACTTCGCCATCCTGAAGGTCCGGCCCACCCCCTTCGTGGTGATGGACGAGATCGAGGCCGCCCTGGACGACAACAATGTGGTGAAATTTGCCCGGTATATGCGGAATATGTCGGAAAGAACCCAGTTTATTGTCATCACCCACCGCCGGGGCACCATGGAGGAGGCCGACGTCCTCTACGGCGTCACCATGCAGGAGCAGGGGGTGAGCCGGATGCTCACCATCAACCTCAACGATGTGGAGAAGGAGCTGAACATCCGCTAACCCCCGTCCCGCCACAGCGATAAGCCTCCTTTTGAAAGGAGGTGCCCCAGTGCGCACACTGGGGCGGAGGATTGCGTTCGGCGAAGCTGAACATACGAAGTAAACAAAACTTGTAGAAACCTCGTTTATTTCATACATTTTGCTTCGCAAAACACAATCCTCAGTCACCGCCTGCGGCGGCGACAGCTCCTTTCAAAAGGAGCCTTGCCCCTGCGGGGGACAGAAGTTTTTTGACATGCTGAAACGCCCCCTGTTAGGGGGCGTTTTCTTCTTATTCGGCTCTTACAGCAGTGTAATCCCCGCCGCCTCGGCGGCAGCGATATTGGCCTCGTCCCACAGGGAGGACTGGACCTCGCCGATGTGGGCCTTGCCCAGCAGCAGCATGGACACCCGGCTCTGGCCGATGCCGCCCCCCATGGTCAGGGGCAGCTCGCCGTTGAGGAGCATCTTGTGGAAGGGCAGCTCCCGGCGCTCCTCGCAGCCGGCCAGCTTGAGCTGGCGGGCCAGGCTCTCCTCGTCCACCCGGATGCCCATGGAGGACACCTCGAAGGACCGCTGTCCCACGCTGTCCCACACCAGCAGGTCGCCGTTCAGGGCCCAGTCGTCGTAGTCGGGGGCCCGGCCGTCGTGGGGCTTTCCGGACTTCAGCGCCCCGCCGATGCCCATGAGGAAGGTGGTGGGGTGGTCCTTGACAAAGGCGTCCTCCCGCTCCTTGGGACTTTTGTCCGGGAACAGCTCCTCCAGCTCCTGGGCGGTGACAAAGGCGATATCGGTGGAAACCTGGGGCAGCACGTTGAGCTGGGGGAAGACGGTGCGCAGGAAGGACTGAGTCTCGAAGAGGGCCTCCACAATGGAGCACACCGTCTGCTTCAAAAACTCCGCATTGCGCTGTTCCCGGGTGATGATTTTCTCCCAGTCCCACTGGTCCACATAGGCGGAGTGGAGGGAGTCCAGCTCCTCGTCCCGGCGGATGGCGTTCATGTTGGTGTACAGCCCCTCGCCGGGGTGGAACTGGTAGCGCTTCAGGGCGTACCGCTTCCACTTGGCCAGGGAGTGGACCACGGCGGCATCCCCCTCCACGCCGTTGACGTCGAAGGCCACCGCCCGTTCCACGCCGTTCAGGTCGTCGTTCAGGCCGGAGGCCACCGATACGAACAGCGGCGCGGACACCCGGTGCAGCCGCAGAGCCCCGGCCAGCTTGTCGGCAAAGAGCCGGTTGCCCAGGTCGATGGCCTTCTGGGTCTCGTAGATGGACAGCAGGGGCTTGTACCCCTGGGGTAATCTCATATCTTTCATATGGAAAACTCCTTTTCTCCTCGGATTTTCCTATTATACTCGCTGGGACCTGGAATTGCAATAAAAAAAAGCCTCCCTTCGCAAAGGGAGGGGGACCGCCGCCGAAGGCGGTGGTGGAGGGTTTTCTCCAAAGGAAACCCCCAGTCAGCCTGCGGCTGACAGCCCCCTTTGCAAAGGGGGCTGTCCTGCCGGCAAATAATCATGTAATGGAGTAGCTCCCCCGCACCAGCAGCTTTACGTCGCCGGAGGCGGTGAGGGTGCGGTCGGCGATGGTGGCCATGTACAGGTGGTTTTTGGTGAGGGCGGTCCCGCTGTTGATCGTCCCGCCGGTGGACAGGTCGATGAGGGCGGGGGCGGTGTTGGCCTTGACGGTGACGGTGCCGATCCGGGGCAGAATCTCACACCCCACCCCCAGGGACATGGTCTGTCCGTTGGACATGGACACCAGGGTGTAGGAGGCGGAGCCGCCGGACACAGGGCCGGTGACCTGCCCGCCCTGCTGGAGGTACTGGCTGATCTGGTCGGCCAGAGCCTTCTCCAGCTCCTTCTGCCTGGCGGCGGTCTTCTCCTCCACCTGCTTGACAATCTGGGGTATGGCGGTCTGGTTTAAGTAGCTCAGGGTGACCAGGGGGTCACTCTGATCCCCGGCCGCCAGGGCGGCCCCTGTGCCCAGCAGCACTGCCGTCAGAGCCAGCGCGCCCAGGCGAAAGTATAAACGCTTGTCCGGTTTTTTCATGATCTTTCTCCTCTTATGTAGGGGCGGCTATCAGCCGCCCGTTCTCCTGTGTAAACAATGACCGCGGGCGGATGCTATCCGCCCCTGCACATCTGCGGTTCTGGTAAAGCGGGGCGGCGCGGAGGCCGCCCCCTACCGTTATACCATCGTCTCCGGGTGGAGGCCGAAGCTCACCGCGATGGCGGCATCTACCTGCTTCATCACGCCGTCGTCCAGGCGGCCCATTTTCTCCCGCAGACGGCGCTTATCCAGGGTACGCACCTGCTCCAGCAGGATGACAGACTCCTTGGGCAGGCCACAGCTCAGGGGTGCTACCGAGATATGGGTGGGCAGCCGGGCCTTCCCCGTCTGGGAGGTAATAGCCGCCGCGATGACGGTGGGGCTGTGGCGGTTGCCGGTGTCGTTCTGCACAATGAGAACAGGGCGCACGCCCCCCTGCTCACTGCCCACCACGGGGCTCAAATCGGCGTAGAAGATGTCGCCTCGTTTTACGCTGTTATCCAAGTACACTCACACTCCGCTGGAAGGATAGCACCGCGTTACAGCCTCAACCGGACTTATGTAACGCTGTACTATGATTCTCCCACGGGGCGGCGGGCTTTATACCTCACCTGGAAAGAGAATTTGAGCCGTCAAAGGGACGGTTCGTCCCCGGCTCACTCCAAAACGCCCGCCGCGCCCTGCAAATCCCAGGGTTTAGTCTCCCTGCGCTCCACCTCATCCTATGTTCGGACGGGCCGGTCGGTCACGGGGCCGGACAGGCGGTGTGAGGGCCTGTCCACGGGCTTTCGGAGGATTTTTCAGAAAATCGCGGCCCCATTCTCCAAATAGAGGCGGGGAACCCGGGGGGTGAGCTGGCACAATAATTCGTAGGGGATGGTTCCGGCCAATTCTGCGGCCCAATCCGTCAGGCCGGGGCCGTAGACCTGGGCCGTGTCCCCCGCCTTTACGCCGGGGATGTCGGTGACGTCCACCATGCACATGTCCATGCAGATCCGGCCCAGGACGGGGCAGGGCCTGTCCCCGATGCGCACCTCCAGCCTGTTGGACAGCGCCCGGTGGAGCCCGTCGCCGTAGCCGATAGGCAGGACGGCGATTCTGGAGTCCCGCTCCAGCGTGGCGGTGCTGCCGTAGCTGATCTTCGCCCCGGCGGGCAGGTCCCGGACGAGGGCGATCCGGCTCTTCACCGTCATTACCGGGCGTAGGCCGGGGTCGGCCACCGAGGGGTCGGGCACATAGCCGTAGAGGGCGATGCCGGGGCGGATCATGTTATGATGTGTATAGGGATAGTTTAACACGGCGGCGCTGGCGGCGCAATGGTAAATTTTAAAATCCAGCCCGTCCTCATGATATAGCTCGTTAATTGTTATGATAAAATCGTCATACTGCTGTCTTGTGTATTCCTCATCCCCGTCGGCGTTGGCGAAGTGGGTGAAGATACCCTCCGCCTCCAGGCCGGGCAGGGCGCACAGGGCGCGTATTTCCTCCTCCAGCGTGGGGCCGGTAAACCCCAGACGGCCCATGCCGGTGTCCAGCTTGACGTGAATCTTCAGCGTCTTCCCGGCCTTGACAGCGGCGGCGGACAGGGCCTTTCCCGTCTCCAGGTCGCCCACGGTCTGGGTGACGCCGTACGCCAGCAGCTCGGGGGCCAGCTCGGGCGGGGTCTGGCCCAGGCAGAGAACGGGAATGGCAATCCCCGCCTGGCGCAGCTCGATGGCCTCGGCCAGGCAGGCCACCGCCAGCATGTCGGCCCCCAGGGTCTCCAGCTTTTTGGCCACAGGGACGGCCCCGTGGCCGTAGGCGTCCGCCTTTACCAGACCCAGGAACTTGGCCTCCGGGGCCAGCCCCCGCAAAACATGATAGTTGTGGGCCAGGGCGTCCAGGTCCACCTCCGCCCAGGTGCGGGCGGTTCGGATGTCTGTCATGGGTCATTGCTCCTTTGTGCAGGGGGCGGCCTCTGTGCCGCCCCGTCTTCTATTGTGCGTTCATTGGACATCAGGGCGGCGCCGAGGCCGCCCCCTGCAGATTAACCGGCGGTGAAACCGGAAAATTCACACGCAATCACCCGGAAGCCGTCCACGCTGATTTCCCCCTTTTTCAGGGCATGGGTAGCGGCGTCGAACCACAGGACGTACTCCGTCCCTGAGCCGGGGCTCCCCTCCGGGCTGCCGCAGTCCACCCGCAGGAGGGCGCCGTCCTCCTCCAGGGCGCAGGCGGTGATGTACCCCGACCGGGCCGCCTCCAGCAGGGCGGAGACAGAGGAGACAGGGGTGAGCCCGTTCCCGTCCAGAGGCCCTGTCTCCACCGACAGGCCGTCAAACTCCAGCCGGCTGTCCTCCCCCGCGATCCGGGCGGTGAGCCCCGCCACCGTCTCCGGGGCGGAGAGGGTGAGAAGGGTCTCCTCCCCGTTCACCGCGGCGGCCAGCTCATACTGATACACCCGCTGGCCGTAGTCGGCGGTAATGGCCGCCTGAACGGCGCAGCTGTCCATGGCCAGATACTCCCCCCGGATGGTCAGGGCCAGCTCCTCGGCCTCACTTACCTCCGCTGCTCCGCAGCCGGCCAGCAGGAGGGTTGTCATTAGTACGCAAAGCAGACGTTTGCGCACGGTGGTACCTCCAAAATTTGGGACTTGTGATTGGTCTGGTCTGTAGGGGCGGATACCATCCGCCCGAAAGAAGCCCGAATGGAAATGACGGGCGGATAATATCCGCCCCTACGGTTCGTCCGCCGTCCATTGGCGCAGGATTTCCGGCAGCGCCTCCAACAGATCGGTGGGCAGCATGGCGTACTCCCCCAGTTTTCGGGCACACAGGTCCCCTGCCAGACCGTGGAAGCAGACGGCGGCGGTCACCAGCTCCGGGGTGTTGTCCCGCTCCTGCCTCAGGTGCTTCTGTCCCAGCAGGGCGGCAATCATCCCCGCCAGCACGTCCCCGGAGCCCCCTTTGGCCATGCCCGGGTTACCGGTGGCGTTGATCCAGGCGGAGCCCTCCGGGGCGGCGGTGACGGTGCCCCGGCCCTTCAGGACCAGCACACAGCCGTGGGCCCGGGCAAAGTCCCGGGCGGCGGACAGCCGGTCCTTCACCGGCAATTCGCAGCCCGTCAGCCGGGCAAACTCCCCCTCGTGGGGGGTGAGAACGGTGGCGGCTCTCCGCCTGTCCAGTACATCTATATGCCCCGCCAGGGCGTTTATGCCATCGGCGTCCAGCACCACGGGGATATCCAGATCGGCCAGCAGGGACAGGACAAGCTCCTCCGCCCTGGAGGACCGCCCCAGGCCGGGGCCAATCACCGCCACATCACAGCGCCGGGCTTTCTCCAGAATGGCGGGGTAATTCTCCGGCAGGGGGAAGGGCATGGCCTCGTCGCACTTGACGGCCACGACGGGGTAGATGTCCCGGGGCACCCCCAGGTACACCAGCCCCGCCCCGGTGCGCAGGGCGGCCCGTGCCGCCAGGACAGGCGCGCCGGTGCAGCCCTCGGAGCCGGCCAGGATAAAAATTTTTCCGAAGTCCCCCTTGTGGGCGTTCCCGGGGCGGCGGGGCAGCTGGGAATCCGGCTGATGCACCACCTCCAGCCGGGGCAACGTCCGGAACATCTCATACTCCAGATCGTGGGGGATGCCGATGTCCACGATACGCACCTCTCCGGCCCGATCCGCCCCCTCCCCGGCGTACAGCCCCGGCTTGCCCCGGGTGAAGGTAATTGTCACCTTGGCCTGGACGGCCTCCCCCAGAATCTCCCCGGTGTCGGCGTTCACCCCGGAGGGGACGTCGCAGGAGACCACCGGACAGCTCAGCCGGCTCCGCATCTGTGTAACGGCGGCGCGGAACACCCCCTCCACCGGGCGCTTCAGCCCGATACCAAAGAGGGCGTCCACCATCACGTCACAGGTGGAAAGCCAAGTGAGGATTTTCTGCTGTTCGTAGTCCATGGTGGCCTCCAGGGTGGAGCGGTCGGTCATGTCTACGGAAAAATCCTCCAGACGGCCTCCGGCGGCAGTGAGCTTGTTCTCCATGGTTTTTTCGTCAGGGGTCATTTTGGCCCGGTCCCCTACAAAGAAGGCCCGGACGCGGCAACCGCCCTTTTCCATCAGCAGACGGGCGCAGGCAACCCCGTCCCTGCCGTTGTTGCCCGGGCCGCAGAAGACGGCCACCCGGGGGGTGGGGTCGGTGTTTTTCCCCTCAATGATCTCCCGCAGCTCCTCTACCTGACGCTGTTCCTCGTCAGTGGGAGGTGGGTCATCCTTTTTGCGCAGAACCATCATGGAGGAAAAGCTGCTGAGGACAGGGCTGAAACCGTCCTCCTCCGGGTGGAGCAGCTTCCAGACCGCGTCCGCCACGGCCTGGGCGGCGTGCTCCATCAGCTCCAGGGAGGACACCCCCCGCTCCTCAATGGCCCGGCGGTCCAGCTCCTTCATCTGCGCGGCGGTGGCGAGTGAGAACATATGCGGCACTCCTTTCAGACGCTCCAAAGGCCCCCTTCGCAAAGGGGGCTCCCGCGAAGCGGGTGGGGGTTTTCCCACGGCAAATGCTGATTGGAAAGAGAAAACCCTCCGTCATTTGCTTCGCAAATGCCACCTCCCTTTGCGAAGGGAGGCTTTTTACTTCAAAAACCCGTTGACAATCTGCTCCTCGGCCTCCTTCTCGGTGAGGCCCAGGGTCATGAGCTTGGTGAGCTGTTCCCCGGCGATCTTGCCGATGGCCGCCTCGTGGACCAGCTGGGCGTCCAGGCAGTTGGCGGTGACCTCGGGGATGGCGGAGACGACCCCCTCATCCATGATGATGGCGTCGCACTCGGAGTGGCCGTAGCAGGCGGCGTTGCCGTTGATGCGGGCCTGGAAAATCTGCTTGGACTGGCCCCGGGCCACGGAGCGGGAAATGACGTTGGTGTGGCAGCCCTCGCCGTCCAGGTCCACAGTGAAGTCGGACTTGGCCAGCTGCTTGCCGTGAGTCATGACCTTCTCCTTGATGATAAGGGTGGCGTTGGGGCCCAATTTGGCCGTGGTGGTGCGGACGGTGGAGTCCACCCCCTTGATCTGGGTGGTCTCCATCTCCATGTAGCCCCCCTCGTCCATCTCCACAACGGTGGTGGGGTTCATGATGTTCTCCCCAGAGCCGTCCCCCTCGCCGTAGTGCTTCTCCACATAGCGCACCCGGGCGTTTCTGCCCACGTGGAAGGTGTGGATGCCCGAGTGCTCCGACGCCTGCACCCCGCAGTTGTGGATGCCGCAGCCGGCGACGATGGTAACGTCGCTGTCCTCGCCGATGAAGAAGTCGTTATACACCATGTCCTTCAGGCCGCTCATGCTCAGCACCACCGGGATGTGGACCGACTCGTTTTTCGTCCCTGGCTTGATGATGATGTCGATGCCGTCCTTGTCCGTCTTGGTGACGATGTCGATGTTGGCGGTGGTGTTCCGCCCCGCCTTCTGGCCGTTGGCTCGGATGTTGTAGGCCCCCTCGGGCACCTCGTGGAGCCCGGCCACCTGCTCCAATAAACTCTTCTGGATTGCGTCCATATTGTTTTCCTCCTTGGGAAATCTGTCTGTAGGGGGCGGCCTCCGCGCCGCCCTGTGTTAAAGATTTTCGATACCGGCGGGGCGGCACAGAGGCCGCCCCCTACGCAATATTCACCGCACCTTGTCCGCCAAGGCGCCGCACACGCCGGGCGCGCCCCCCAGCAGGGTGGGCAGCACATCCTTCCGGGGGCCGTCGTTGACCACCCGGCCGTCGGCCAGAACGATGATCCGGTCGGCAATATTGAGAATCCGCTCCTGGTGAGAGATAATCAGGATGGAGCCGTTGATCTTCTTGTGGAGCTGCTCGAAAACCTGGATCAGGTTGGAGAAGGACCACAGGTCGATGCCCGCCTCAGGCTCGTCGAAGACGGACAGGGCGGTGCCCCGGGCCATAATGGTGGCGATCTCGATGCGCTTCAGCTCGCCGCCGGACAGGGAGGCGTCCACCTCCCGGTCGATATAGTCCTTGGCACACAGGCCCACCTCTGACAGGTAATTGCAGGCCTCAGGCACGCCGATGTCCTTGCCGCTGGCCAGGGTAATCAGGTCCTTCACCGTCAGCCCTTTGAAGCGCACCGGCTGCTGAAAGGCAAAGCTGATGCCCTTCCGGGCCCGGTCGGTGATGGACAGTCGGGTGATATCCTCCCCGTTGAAGAGGATACGCCCCTGAGTGGGGGTAAGGATGCCGGCGATCACCTTGGCCAGGGTGGACTTGCCGCCCCCGTTGGGGCCGGTGATGGCCACAAAGCGCTCGCTGATTTTTAAATCAATGTTGTGCAGGATACCTTTGTTGTCTCCGTCCTGCTCCACATCGTAGCTGATGTGCTGTAATTCCAGCATGGGAAAACCCTCCCTTTCTCTCATGTTCGGCCTATTTTATCATAGCGTGTCCCATTTGTCCATAGCATTTTCCTATCTCAATAATAGGAAAATGAAATTCCCGCTTTTTTGGAATTATACCCCTTTTCCTCTTGCATTACAAGAATATTTGTGGTATAAATACGGTTGTTCAAATGTGTGGAACGGGAAAATAGCGGAAACACTCATCAGAGAGGGGCGGCCGCCGGCTGAAAGCCGCCCCAGAGGACGGTCCGCCTGGTTCGCCCGGGAGCGGCCCCTGAGAGGGGGACGGCCCCTCCGCCGTTACCGGAGGTCGAGTGCGCGCCCTGTATCGGGCGTGAATGCGGGTGGTACCGCGGAGGGCTTGCCTTTCGTCCCAGCGATGGGGTCGAAGGGCATTTTTCCTATCAAAAAGGAGATGTCCCAGATTGAAATGGCTTGTTTCCACCATTATGCTTCTGTTTAACACGCTGGTCTTCCCCTATGTCGGCTCCCCGGCCCAGCCCGCGCCTGAGCCCGTCCCTCAGCCGCCCCCGGCCGCTGCGGTCCAGCCTGAGCCGGCTCCGGAACCGGAGCCGGTCCCGGAACCAAACCCGGCCAACACCAGGCTGTATGTGCTGATGTACCACCACATCATCCCCGAGGGAGGGAAGTACAACAGCTGGATGGTCACCGACGTCCGGCTGCGGGAGGACCTGGAGTGGCTGTCCGGCCACGGATATGTCACCGTGCTGCCCAGCCAGCTGGCCGCGGGGGAACCCCTGCCGGAACGGGCGGTGATGCTCACCTTTGACGACGGCTACCGCAGCAACTACCAGCTGGCCTACCCCCTGCTTCAGGAGTACCAGGCCAGGGCGGTCATCTCCGTCATCGTCAAGTACATCCAGGACGAGGACCCCTACTTTCTCACCTGGGACATGTGCCGTGAGATGGCCCGGTCCGGTCTGGTGGAGATCGGCTCCCACACCTGCGCCTGCCACGACGAGGGCGAGCACGGCATCAAACGGCGGAAGGGCGAGAGCCGGGAGGAGTACGAGGCCCGGGTCCTCCCCGACCTCCAGGCCAGCATCGACCTCATCACCGAGCACGTGGGGACAGCCCCCCGGTTTTTCGCCTACCCCAACGGAAAGACGGAGGAGTGGGCCAGGGACTTTATCCGGGAGCATTTCGCCGTCACCGTCATCACCCGCCACGGCTCCTGGGACATCTCCAACGGGCTGTATAACATGAAGCGGTGCAACGTGTCTATGGACGAGCCGGTCAGCAAGTTCCTGCCCTCCTGAGACATCAGAATCTATATTCACAATCCACAATAAGGAGTTTTAGCGATGAAAGAACAGTTAGCAAAAATCAAAAGCGAGGCCCTGGCCGCCTTTGAGGCGGTGGCCTCCCCCGCCGCTCTGGACGAGCTGCGGGTGAAATACCTGGGCAAGAAAGGCGAACTGACCGCCGTCCTCAAGCAGATGGGCAGGCTCACCCCCGAGGAGCGGCCCGCCATGGGCGCCCTGGCCAACGAGGTCCGCTCCGCCCTGGAGAGCGCCATTGAGACCGCCTCCCAGAAGCTGGAGGCCTCCGCCCTGGAGGCGCGGCTCAAGGCCGAGGCCATCGACGTCACCGTCCCCGGCAAGACCGTTAAAATGGGCCATAAGCACCCCATGTACAGCGCCCTGGACGAGATCAAGGACATCTTTGTGGGCATGGGCTTCACCGTGCTGGACGGCCCCGAGGTGGAGCTGGCCGAGCTGAACTTCGACCGGCTCAACGCCGAGGAGGGCCACCCCTCCCGGGACTGGTCCGACACCTTCTACTTTGACAAGGACAGCCGGGTGATGCTCCGGTCCCAGACCTCCCCCATGCAGGTGCGGGCCATGGACTCCATGCCCCTGCCCATCCGTATCATCGCCCCCGGCCGGGTGTACCGCAAGGACGAGGTGGACGCCACCCACTCCCCCATGTTCCACCAGGTGGAGGGGATGGTCATCGACAAAAACGTCACCATGGCCGATTTGAAGGGCACCCTGAACCTGCTGGCCGAGGAGCTCTTCGGCAAGGGCACCGTCACCCGGTTCCGCCCCCACCACTTCCCCTTCACCGAGCCCTCCTGTGAGATGGACGTGCAGTGCCACAAGTGCGGCGGCGCGGGCTGCGCCACCTGCAAGGGCGAGGGCTGGATCGAGCTGCTGGGCGCGGGGATGATCCACCCCAACGTGCTGCGCATGGCCGGCATCGACCCGGAGGAGTGGTCCGGCTGGGCCTTCGGCATGGGCCTGGAGCGCACCGCCATGCGCCGGTTCAAGATCGCCGACCTGCGGCTTATCTTTGAGAACGACGTGCGGTTTTTGGAGCAATTTTGATGTGTAGGGGCGCACATTGTGCGCCCGCCGTCCCAATGTCTCACGCCTTTTAGAACGGGCGCACAATGTGCGCCCCTACAAACAAACCTGATACCAAGAGGAGTTTTCAATATGAATCTATCCAGAAAATGGCTCAACGAGTTTGTTGAGATTGACGCGAACGACAAGGAGTTCGCCGAGGCCATGACCCTCTCCGGCTCCAAGGTGGAGCTGACCCACGACATGGGAGAGGAGATTTCCAATGTGGTGGTGGGCCGCATTCTGTCCATGGAGCGCCACGAGAACAGCGACCACATGTGGGTGTGCCAGCTGGACGTGGGCAAAGAGGAGCCGGTCCAGATCGTCACCGGGGCCTGGAACATCCACACAGGGGATTTGGTCCCTGTGTCCCTGCACAAATCCACCCTGCCCGGCGGCAAGAAGATTGAGAAGGGCAAGCTGAGAGGGGTGCTGTCCAACGGGATGCTCTGCTCCCTCAAGGAGCTGGGGCTGGACGAGCGGGATTTCCCCTATGGCGTCATCACCGCCGCCGCCCTGCTCAACGACTACCACCCCATCGACCCGGACAAGCCCTCCATCCCGGAGGAGATTGAACTGGGACACAAAATTTTCGGCTCGGTGGTGGCCGCAGGAGCGGGGGAAGTGAAATCCCTGGGGGACGGCCGCTGGTCGGTGGCCCTGGTCTGGGCGGAGGACGGCTCCCCTGTGGGCACCACGGTGGAGACCGCCTGCCAGAACATCCACTCCATGGACCTGGTGGCCTTCGACACCAAGGCCCGGACCATCTGCACCCTGGCCGACCTCCACGCCGAGCAGAAGGAGTTTCCCCACTGCATCCCCGACGGCATTTTCGTCCTTCAGGAAGACTGCAAGCCCGGGGACGATATCAAGGCCGTCACCGGACTGGACGACCACGTGGTGGAGTTTGAGATCACCCCCAACCGGCCCGACTGCCTGTCCGTCATCGGTCTGGCCCGGGAGGCGGCGGCCACCTTCGACAAGCCCTGCCGCTTCCACACTCCGGAGGTCAAGGGGGGCGGGGAGGGCGTCCTCCCCGAGCTGCTGGATGTGGAGACCCCCGACCCCGAGCTGTGCCCCCGGTACACCGCCCGGATGGTGCGCAACGTGAAGATCGGCCCCTCCCCCAAGTGGATGCGGGAGCGTCTGCGGGCCATGGGGGTGCGGCCCATCAACAACATCGTGGATATTACCAACTACGTCATGCTGGAGTACGGCCAGCCCATGCACGCCTTCGACTACCGCTATGTCAACGGCGGCAAGATCATCGTCCGCCGGGCGGCGGAGGGGGAGAAGCTCACCACCCTGGACGGCAAGGAGCACACCCTCACTTCCAACCACCTGGTCATTGCCGACGAGGGCCGGGCCGTGGGTCTGGCAGGGATCATGGGCGGGCTGAACTCCGAGATTGTGGACGACACCGCCGATGTGGTCTTCGAGTCCGCCTGCTTCGACGGCACCTGCATCCGCAAGGGCGCCCTGGCTTTGGGGATGCGCACCGAGGCCTCCGCCAAGTTCGAGAAGGGGCTGGACCCCATGAACACCCTCCCCGCCGTCAACCGGGCCTGTGAGCTGGTGGAGCTGCTGGGGGCCGGTGAGGTGGTGGATGGGGTCATCGACATCCTCAACTACGTCCCCCAGCCCACCGTTTTGAAGCTGGAGCCCGACAAGATCAACGCCCTGCTGGGCACGGATATTTCTCAGGGCGAGATGGCGCAGATCATGGAACGCATCAATTTTGAGCTCCATGATGACCAGACCCTCACCATTCCCTCCTGGCGGGGCGACGTGAAGGAGATGGCCGACCTGGCCGAGGAGGTGGCCCGGTTCTACGGCTACAACAACATCCCCACCACCCTGATGCGGGGTCAGACCACTCTGGGCGGCTACTCCCCGGAGCAGCGGCTGGAGCAGCGGCTGGGGGCGGTGTGCCGGTCCTGTGGCTACGACGAGATCATCACCTACTCCTTCATCTCCCCCACCTGGTACGACAAGATTGGCTGGCCGGCCAGCGACCCCCGGCGGGAATCCTTCAAGATTTTGAATCCTCTTGGGGAGGACACCTCCATCATGCGCACCACCACCCTGCCCTCCATGCTGGACATTCTCGCCCGGAACTACAACTACCGGAATAAGGACGTGCGCCTCTACGAGCTGGGCCGTATCTACCTCCCCGGCGGGGAGAACGGGCTGGCAAATGAGGAGAAGGTGCTCACCTTGGGAGCCTACGGCGAGGGCTTCGGCTTCTACGACCTGAAGGGCGTGGTGGAAGCTATTTTGCGGGAAATCCGGGTGGGCGATGTGGAGTTCGTTCCCGTCTCGGACAATCCCTCCTATCACCCCGGCCGCTGTGCGCAGGTCCTTGCCTGCGATGGTCTTTATGTAGGTGTAATGGGCCAAGTGCACCCCAATGTGGCCAAAAGCTGCGGCGTAGACGGAGAGCTGTACTGCGCCGAGCTGGACTTCGTCACGATGCGCTCCATTGCGGGACCTGACCCTGAATACACTCCCCTGCCCAGGTTCCCCTCCGTCACCCGGGATATCGCCGTGGTGTGTGACGAGGCAGTCACCGTGGGCAAGCTGGAGTGGACCATCCGCCGGGGGGCCAGGGGCCTTCTCAAGGAGGTCTCCCTCTTCGACATCTACCGGGGCAAAGGGATTGACGAGGGCAAAAAGTCCGTGGCCTTCAACCTGGTCCTCCGGGCGGACGACCGCTCCCTCACCTCCGAGGAGGCGGACGAGGACGTGAAGTCCATCCTGGAGGCGCTGGAGAAGGACTGCGGGGCCCGGCTGCGCTGATCCTGTAGGGGCGCACATTGTGCGCCCGTCTCCGGCATCCGCAATTTCTGCGGGCGGACAATGTCCGCCCCTACATACCACACCAAAGGAGTATCCCAATGATCCGTTTTGAATGCGACTACACCACCGGAGCCCACCCGAAAATTCTGGAGGCGCTGGTGAACAGCAATATGGAGGCCTGCCCCGGCTACGGGGTGGACATCCACTGCGAGCGGGCCCGGATCATGCTGCGGGCGCTGTGTCAGGCCCCGGAGGCCGGGGTCCACTTCCTGACAGGGGGCACCCAGGCCAACACCACTGTGATTGCCGCCGCCCTGCGGCCCTGCCAGGGGGTGCTGTGCGCCGAGACGGGCCACATCAACGTCCACGAGACGGGGGCCATTGAGGCCACCGGCCACAAGGTGCTGGCCCTGCCCGCCGAAAACGGCAAGATTACCGCCCGGCAGATTGACGAGTTCTGCCAGGCCCACTATGACAACGCGGCCTGGGAGCACATGGTCCAGCCGGGAATGGTGTACCTGTCCCACCCCACCGAGCTGGGGACGGTGTACACCCTGGCGGATCTGGAGGCCATTCAAGCGGTCTGCCGCCGCTGGCGGCTGCCCCTGTTTGTGGACGGGGCCCGTCTGGCCTGCGGGCTGGCGGCGTCGGATGTGACGCTGCCCGACCTGGCCCGGCTGTGCGACGTGTTCTACCTGGGGGGCACCAAGGCGGGGCTGCTCTTCGGCGAGGCGGTGGTCATCACCAACCCCGTCCTCAACAGAGGCTTCCGCTGCCACATCAAGCAGAGGGGCGGGATGCTGGCCAAGGGGAGGCTGCTGGGGGTGCAGTTCGAGGCGTTCCTCCAGGACGGGCTGTTCCTGGACATCGGCAAGAAAGAGGTGGACCAGGCCATGCGCCTGCGGGAGGCCTTCCTGGCCAAGGGCTGGCCCCTCTTCGTCGACTCCCCCACCAACCAGCAGTTCTCCGTCCTGCCCAATGAGGCCATGGCCGCCCTGGAGGAGAAGTACTCCTTCGAGGTCTGGGAGAAGGCGGACGAGGACCACACCGCCGTCCGGTTCTGCACCAGCTGGTCCACCAGGGATGAGGATGTGGACGCCCTCATTGCTGACATCCAAAAACTGTAATTGCGAGGGGGCGGCCGCAGGCCGCCCCTTCTTTAGAAAAATTTAAGGAACTTGCCCTGTTTTTTGTAAGAAACCCCTGCTATACTGTCCCCAGCTTTGGAGGTGATATCGATGAAAAAATACTTATCCCTGCTGCTGGCCCTGGTCCTGCTGCTGCCGGGGTGCGGCAAGAAGGAAGACGTGACCACCGGCCAGGACGCCGGGACCATCGCCCGTGTCATACTGGCCTATCTGGACGAGAGCCGGGATGCGGACGCCCTCACATGGTATCTGGAGCCCTCGGACATAGACGGCTACATAAAGGACTACTACAAGCTGGAGGATGTGCCCTGGGCCGACGGAGCTGTCGTCCGAATGGAAGGGGCCCGGGCCTTTGAGCTGGCGGTGCTCCGGGTGGACGAGCAGAATGTGGAGACGGTGACCGCCGCCCTACAGGACTATCTGCTGGACCGGAAGGGCTCCTTCATCGGCTATTTCCCTGACCAGGTGGATTTGATCGACAACGCCCTGATTCTCTCCAAGGGGCAATGGGCGGCCCTCCTCGTCTGTGAGGACCCGAACCAGGCCGAATCCGCCTTTGAGAGCTGCTTTGGCGAGGGAATCAATGCCGTGGGCATCCCAGTCATCCTTGGCCCGGACGAGGATGACCTGCGCCCCAACGGCCGTCTGATTTACAAGGACCCCGGCAAGGACGACATGACCCTCTTTGACAATTCCGCCATCCTGGCCGCCTGGGAGAGCGGGGACGACTCCGGGCTGTCCAAACAGGACAAGGAGGTTCTGGACGCGGCAAAGCGGGTCTTTGACCGATACGTCACCCCAGGAATGACCGACTATGCCAAAGAATATGCCCTGTATACCTGGCTCACCGGGAATGTCAACTATGACAAGACTCATTACGAGAAAAAAGGCGCGCCCCGTACCTCATACCAGCCCTACGGCCCGCTGATCCAGGGCAAGGGGGTCTGTCTGGGCTACGCCGAGACCTTCCGGCTGCTGATGGACATGGCGGGAATTGAGTGTACCACCGTCACCGGGGCGGCCTTCGGCAACCGGGAGAACCACGCCTGGAACATGGTGAAGCTCAACGGCCAGTGGTACTGCGTGGACCCCACCTGGGACACACGGCCTTGGATGGACGAAAATGGGGAGTTTGTGTACACCTACTTCAACGTCACCAGCGACTTTTTGGCCGACACCGACCACCAGTGGGACTATGACAGCGTCCCCGAGGCCACGGCGGAGGACGGCGGCTGTCCATAGGCGCAAAAAACGGACCTCCGGCATTACGCCGGGGGTCCGCTGCCTCATATATGCGGGCCGCCAAGGGCGGCGGCCCCTACGCTTCCTTCATCAGCAGGTACATAACCGCCTTCTGGGCGTGGAGGCGGTTCTCCGCCTCGTCGAAAATCTCCTGGGCGTGGGCCTCGAAGACCTCGGCGGTGATCTCCTCCCCCCGGTGGGCGGGGAGGCAGTGCTGCACCATGCAGCCGGGGTTGGTGAGGGCCATCAGCTCGGCGTTGATCTGGTAGCCGGCGAAGGCCTTCTCCCGGACCGCCTTCTCCTCCTCCTGGCCCATGGAGGCCCACACATCGGTGACGATCACGTCGGCCCCGGGGGCGGCCTCCCGGGGGGTGCGGAAGAGGGAGAACTTATGGGCGGGGTCGCTCCTGGCGAAGTCCAGCACCTGGGGGTCGGGGTCGTAGCCCTCAGGACAGGCCACCGCCACCTCCATCCCCATCTTCAGCCCGCCCACGATCAGGGAGTTGGCCATGTTGTTGCCGTCGCCGATGTAGCACAGCTTCAGTCCCTCCAGCACCGCCTTGTACTCCCGGACGGTGAGCAGGTCGGCCAGCACCTGGCAGGGGTGGCAGAAGTCGGTCAGGCCGTTAATCACCGGGATGGTGGTGTACCGGGCCAGCTCCTCCACCTCGTCCTGACCAAAGGTGCGGATCATGATGCCGTCGCAGTACCGGTCCAGCACCCGGGCGGTATCCTCAATGGGCTCCCCCCGGCCGATCTGGCTCTCCTTTCCGGAGAGGAACAGGGCGTGGCCCCCCAGCTGGAACATGCCCGTCTCAAAGGACACCCGGGTGCGGGTGGAGTTCTTCTCAAAGATCATTGCCAGGGTCTTGCCCTTCAGGTAGTCCCTGTGGATACTGTGCTTGGTCTCATATTTCAGCTGGTCCGCCGTGTTCAGGATGGTGGTGATGTCCTCCCGGCTCAGGTCCAGCAGCTTCAGCAGGTCCTTTTTCATGACAGCGTCTCCTCCATAATGGCCAGTCCCCTGTCCATCTCCTCCTTGGTAATAACCAGGGGGGGCAGCATGCGCAGGCCGGGTCCGGCGGTGAGGATCAGCAGGCCGTTGTCGATGAGCCTGGCGGCCAGGTCCCGGTTGGTCCAGCCCTCCTTCACCTCGATGCCGATCATCAGGCCCAGGCCCCGGGTCTTGCCCAGGCAGGGCAGGTCCATGGCCTCGATCCGGGTCCGGAGGTAGTCCCCCTTCTCCCTCACCCCGGCCAGGAAGCTTTCATCCAGCCGGTCCAGCACATGGCAGGCGGCGGCGGCGGCGACGGGGTTGCCCCCGAAGGTGGTGCCGTGGGTGCCGGGGGTAAAGACGTCCCGGCACTTCTCGCCGGCCATCACGCCGCCGAAGGGCAGGCCGTTGGCAATTCCCTTGGCAAAGGAGACCACGTCGGGCTGGATATCGTACTGCTGGAAAGCAAAGAGGGTGCCGGTGCGGCCCACGCCGGTCTGCACCTCGTCAATGAGGAGCAGCCAGTCCCGCTTGGCGCACAGGTCGGCCACCTTCCGGACAAACTCCCGGTCCAGAGGCAGCACGCCCCCCTCCCCCTGGACCAGCTCCATCATCACGGCGCACACGTCGTGACCGGCGACGGCCTCCACACTGCCGATGTCATTGGCGTCGGCATAGCGGAAGCCCTCGGTGAAGGGGAAGAAGTAGTTGTGGAACTTGTCCTGTCCGGTGGCGGCCAGGGTGGTGATGGTGCGGCCGTGGAAGGAGTTGTGCAGGGTAATGACGGTGCCCCGGCCCTTGCCGTATTTGTCGAAGGACCACTTCCGGGCCAGCTTGATCATGGCCTCGTTGGCCTCCGCCCCCGAGTTGCCGAACATCACGTTGGCCATCCCGGACCGGGTGCACAGGGCCTGAGCCACCTTGGCATAGGGCTCGGTGTAGAACAGATTGGAGATGTGGGCCAGCCTGGCGGCCTGGCCGGTAACCGCCTCCAGCCACCCCCGGTCCCCGTGGCCCAGGGAGGTGACGCCGATGCCGGCGGTAAAGTCGATGTACTCCCTGCCGTTTACGTCCCAAATGGTGGCTCCCTCCCCCCGGTCCAGGGCCACCGGAAACCGGCCGTAGGAGTGCATCACATACTGTTCGTCCAGGTTTTTGATCTCTTCAAAGGTCATGGAGATTCCTCCTTGTCTTGCATGTAGGGGGCGGCCTCCGCGCCGCCCCGTCTCCTGCATAAATCTATTTGCAGCGGGGCGGCACAGAGGCCGCCCCCTAAGATTTGTCCGTTCAATTGGTCAGCATCGTCCCGATGCCGGCGTCGGTGAGCAGCTCCATCAGCAGGGAGTGGGCCACCCGGCCGTCCAGAATGACGGCCGACCCCACCCCGGAGCGCACGCTCTCCACGCAGCAGTCCACCTTGGGGATCATGCCCCCCGAGATGACCCCCTCCCGCACCAGGGCCGGGACGGAGGACAGCTGGAGCGCGGGGATGAGGGTGGACTCATCCTTGGGGTCCCGGAGCAGGCCGCGCACGTCGGTGAGGAGGATCAGCTTCTCCGCCTCCAGGGCCACGGCCAGCTTGGCGGCAGCGGTGTCCGCGTTTACGTTGTAGGCGGTCTCCCGGTCCGTCCCCTGGGCCACGGTGGCCACCACAGGGATGTAGCCGCCGTTCAGGGCTTCCACCAGGGGGGCGGCGTCCACCCTGGTCACCTCGCCCACCAGGCCGTACTTCTCATCCAGCATTTTGGCCTGGAGCATGGCGCCGTCCAGGCCGCACAGGCCCACAGCCCGTCCCCCCAGCCGGTTCAGGGTAGCCACCAGGTCCTTGTTCACCTGACCGCACAGCACCTGCTGTACCACCGTCATGGTCTCCTGGTCGGTATAGCGCAGGCCGTCCACAAAGCGGGACTCCTTGCCGATCTTCTTCAAAAATTCGCTGATCTCCGGCCCGCCGCCGTGGACCACCACCACCCGGATGCCCACCAGGGACAGCAGGATGATATCGGAGATGACGGCCTGGCGCAGCTCCTCGGACACCATGGCGTTTCCGCCGTATTTTACCACAATGGTCTTGCCGGTGTACTTCTGAATGTAGGGCAGGGCCTCGGCCAGCACCTTGGCCCGGTCGATTTCGTTGAAAGCCATTTGTTTCCCTCCAGGATAGAATGTAGGGGCGGATATCATCCGCCCGCGGGCGCGCATTGCGCACCCCTACAGGTAAGCCGGTATTTAATTAGTCCGTCCGTTAATTCTCTGCCGCACTCTGCGGGCGGATAATATCCGCCCCTACAAAAACTGCTCCTTACGTCCGGTAATCCCCGTTAATCTTCACATAGTCATAGGTCAGGTCGCAGCCCCAGCACTCGGCCTGCTCGCCGCCCTCGTGGAGGTCCACAGCGATGACGACCTCCTTCTCGCTGAGCACCCGCTTGGCCAGCGCCTCGTCGAAGGGCAGGCCGTCCCCCTGCCGGCAGACGGCGACCGTTCCGGCGGCGGACGCAAAGGCGATATCCACGTGCTCGGGGCGGAAGGGGGCCTTGGAGTAGCCCATGGCGCACAGCACCCGCCCCCAGTTGGCGTCGGCGCCGAACATGGCCGCCTTCACCAGGGCGGAGCCCACCACCGCCTTGGCCAGCCGCTCGGCGCTCTCCTCGCTGCGGGCCCCGGTCATTTTGCAGGTG
Organism: uncultured Oscillospiraceae bacterium; assembly: GCA_950097245.1. Classification (GTDB taxonomy): domain Bacteria; phylum Bacillota; class Clostridia; order Oscillospirales; family Oscillospiraceae; genus Lawsonibacter. The sequence continues at coordinate 27,295 of CATNCS010000017.1, forward strand.
ACCAGCTTGCTGGCCCCCTCGCCGTCCCCGGCGATGGCCCGGGCCAGGTGGCGGCAGACATGGTCCAGCACCCCCTTGAAGGCCTCGTAGTCCTCGTCCTTCCACTCGATCAGGGGATTGCCCGCCATGCCGTTTGCCAGCACTACGCAGGTGTCGTTGGTGGAGGTGTCCCCGTCCACGGTGACCCGGTTGAAGGTTTTGCCGGCCACCTCCCGCAGGGCATCCTCCAGCATCTCGTGGGTGATGGCGCAGTCGGTGGTGATAAAGCACAGCATGGTGCCCATGTTGGGGTGGATCATGCCGGAGCCCTTGGCGATGGCTCCGATTTTGACCTCTTTCCCTCCCAGGCCGAAGGAGACGGCGATCTCCTTTTTCACCGTGTCGGTGGTCATGATGGCCCGGGCGGCCCCATCGGAGCCGTCGGCGGACAGGGCCGCGGCCACAGCGGGCATGCCCGCCTCAATGGCCTGGATGTTGATAGTCTGGCCGATGACCCCGGTGGAGCAGACCGCAAAGTCCCCGGCCTCCCGGCCGGTGGCGGCGGCGGCGGCGGCGCACATGGCCTCCGCGTTCTCGTGGCTGCCGGGACAGCAGGCGTTAGCGTTGCCGCTGTTGACCACCACGCCCCAGGCGGCGCCGTCCTCCAGGTGGTCCATGGTCACGTAGATGGGGGCCGCCTTCACCCGGTTCAGGGTATACACACCGGCGGCGGCGCACTCCTTCGCGGAGAGGATCAGGGCCAGGTCATTCTTGTCCGGACTGCTGCCCGCCTTCACCCCGCAGTGGACGCCCGCGGCCTTAAACCCCTGGGCGGCGCACACGCCGCCGGAAATTTCTTTTATCATGGTATCATTTCTCCTCGTATTTTGTAGGGGCGCACATTGTGCGCCCGCCATATATCGCATCGTTTCAGACGGGCGCGCAATGCGCGCCCCTACAGGCCAATCCTACAGATTCAGGCCTTTTGTCTCCTCAAAGCCCAGCATCAGGTTCATGTTCTGGACTGCGGCGCCGGAAGCGCCCTTGCCCAGGTTGTCCAGCCGGGCGGAGAGGAGCAGCTGTTCCTCGTTGCCGTTGACAAAAATCTGTAGAATATCCCGGCCGGCCAGGTTGTTGGAGCCGATAAAGCCGCAGGTGGGGGCGCCGGCGGGCCGGAGCTCCACCACGGTGCTGCCGGCGTAGTAGCTGCCGTACAGCTCCCGCAGGCTCTCAATGGACTGCTTCCCCTCCAGCTCCTCCGCCCACAGGGGAAGGGTCACCACCATGCCCTGGGGGTAGTCGCAGATCATGGGGGCGAACAGGGGCGGGCGGTCCAGCCCGGCCACGGCGGCCATCTCGGGCAGGTGCTTGTGGTGCAGGGCGACGGCGTAGTGCCGGGGGCTGTCCAGCTCCGGCTGGCGGTCGGGGGCGGTGTACTCGGCAATGGCCTTCTTTCCCGCGCCGGTGTAGCCCGACAGGGCGTGACACACCAGCCGCGCCTTGGGGGTCAGCACCCCCTTCTCCACCAGGGGCCGGGCCAGGGACAAAAAGCCGGTGGCGTAGCAGCCGGGGTTGGCCACCCGCTTTGCGGTTTTGATGTTCTCCCGCTGGCCGGCCAGCTCCGGAAAGCCGTACACCCAGCCGGGGGCCACCCGGTGGGCGGTGGAGCAGTCAATCACCCGGGTGCGGTCGTTGTCGATGAGGGACACCGCCTCCGCAGCGGCGGCGTCGGGCAGGCAGAGGAAGACCAGATCGGCCTCGTTGAGGAACTTCTTCCGCTCCTCTGTGTCCTTCCGCTTGTCCGGGTCGATGAGGAGGAGCTCGATGTCGTCCCGCTCCCCCAGACGGTCGTAAATCTGAAGGCCGGTGGTGCCCTCCTGGCCGTCGATGTAAATCTTAGGCTTGCTCATCCTCTCGCCTCCACAAATTCTTCAATGAGGGCGATCTGCTTCTCTACAGACTCCTTCGCCGGGCCGCCGTAGACCTTGCGGCCGTTGACGCAGGTCTTCAGGGCCAGGGCGTCATACACGTCGGCGTCGAACAGGCCGGAGATGGCCCGGAAGTCCCGGAGGGTGAGGGTATCCAACGTGTCGCCGGTACGGATGCACTGGTTCACCAGCCGGCCCACGATCATGTAGGCCTCCCGGAAGGGCAGGCCCTTCTTGGCCAGATAGTCGGCGCAGTCGGTGGCGTTGATAAAGCCGCCGGCGGCCGCCCTGGCCATGTCCCGGGGCCGGACGGTGAGGGTGTCCACCATGGCGGCGAAGACGGGCAGACACAGCTCCACGGTGTCAATGGCGTCGAACATAGCCTCCTTGTCCTCTTGCATGTCCTTGTTGTAGGCCAGGGGGAGGGCCTTCATCACCGTGAGCAGGGTGACCAGGGAACCGTACACCCGGCCCGTCTTGCCCCGGACCAGCTCGGCCACGTCGGGGTTCTTCTTCTGGGGCATGATGGAGGAGCCGGTGGAGTAGGCGTCGTCCAGGTCCACGTATTTAAACTCCCAGGAGCACCACAGGACGATCTCCTCGGAGAACCGGGACAGGTGCATCATCAGGATGGACAGGGCGGACAGCAGCTCGATGGCGTAGTCCCGGTCAGACACCGAGTCCATGGAGTTGTCGGTGGGCTTGGCGAAGCCCAGGGCGGCGGCGGTCTGGAAACGGTCCACCGGGTAGGTGGAGGTGGCCAGGGCTCCGGCCCCCAGGGGGCACTCATCCAGCCGCGCCAGACAGTCCTCCAGGCGGGTGACGTCCCGTTTGAACATGTTGGCGTAGGCCATCATGTAGTGGCCAAAGGTGGTGGGCTGGGCCCGCTGGAGGTGGGTGTAGCCGGGCATGACGGTGTCCAGGTTGGCCTTGGCCTTCTTCACCAGCACCTTCTCCAGGTCCAGCACCTGGCCGATGAGGACGGGAATCTCCTGCTTTACGTACAGCCGGGTGTCCACCGCCACCTGGTCGTTCCGGGACCGGGCGGTGTGCAGCCGCTTGCCGGCCTCCCCCACCCGCCGGGTGAGCTCGGCCTCGATATTCATGTGGATGTCCTCGTTGTCCAGGGTGAACTCCACACCGCCGGCCTCAATGTCGGCCAGAATGGCCTTCAGGCCGTTGACAATGGTCTCCGCCTCGTGGGCCTCGATGATCCCCGTCCTGCCCAGCATCTCCGCGTGGGCGATGGAGCCGGCGATGTCCTGCTGGTACAGCCGGGCGTCGAAGCCGATGGAGGAGTTGAAGTCGTTGACAAGGGTGTCGGTCTCCTTTTGGAACCGTCCTGCCCAGAGTTTCATAGCAATCGCTCCTTAATTTGCGATGATTTTGTAGGGGCCGCCGCCCTCGGCGGCCCGTGGAAGTGTTCTGGTAACGGCGGGCCGGCCAAGGGGCCGGCCCCTACATTTTGCGTCTGTAGGGGGCGGCCTCTGCGCCGCCCCGGCTCCAATCGCACATCTGTTTACAGCGGGGCGGCACAGAGGCCGCCCCCTACGGCTTACAGTTTCCCCTGCTCCCGCAGGGCCTGGACCTTGTCGGGCAGGCCCCACAGGTTGATGAAGCCCTGGGAGTCCTTCTGGTCGTAGTCGCTCTCCTCGAAGGTGACCAGGTTCTCGGAGTACAGGGTGCAGGGGGAGGTGACGGAGGAGGTGATGATGTTGCCCTTGTAGAGCTTCAGCTTCACCGTGCCGGTGACAAACTTCTGGGTGTCCACGGCGAAGGCGGTGAGGGCCTCCCGCAGGGGGGTGAACCACTTGCCGTTGTACACCAGGTCGGCGAAGTCCACCGCCAGCTTGCTCTTCATGTGCTTGGTGTCCTTGTCCACGGTGATCATCTCCAGCACCTCGTGGGCCCGGTAGAGGATGGTGCCGCCGGGGGTCTCGTACACGCCCCGGTCCTTCATGCCCACCAGCCGGTTCTCCACGATGTCCAGCAGACCGATGCCGTTCTTGCCCCCCAGGTCGTTGAGCCTGCGGATGATGTCGCTGGCCTTCATCTTCTCCCCGTCGACGGCCACAGGCCAGCCCTTTTCAAAGTCCAGGGTGACGTAGGTGGGCTCGTCGGGGGCCATGGCGGGGGAGACGCCCATCTCCAAAAAGCCGGGCTTGTCGTACTGGGGCTCGTTGGCCGGGTCCTCCAGGTCCAGGCCCTCGTGGGACAGGTGCCACAGGTTCTTGTCCTTGGAGTAGTTGGTCTCCCGGGAAATCTTCAGGGGGACGTTGTGGGCCTCGGCGTAGTCGATCTCCTCGTCCCTGCCCTTGATGGACCACTCCCGCCAGGGGGCGATGATCTTCATCTCCGGGGCGAAGCGCTTGATGGCCAGCTCGAAACGGACCTGGTCATTGCCCTTGCCGGTGCAGCCGTGGCAGATGGCGTCGGCCCCCTCCTTCTTGGCGATCTCCACCAGCCGCCGGGCGATGATGGGCCGGGCGAAGGCGGTGCCCAGGAGGTAGTCCTCGTACTTGGCCCCTATCATCATGGAGGGGATGATCACCTCGTCCACCATCTGGTCGGTGAGGTCCTCCACATAGAGCTTGGAGGCCCCGGTCTTGATGGCCTTCTCCTCCAGGCCGTCCAGTTCGGTGCCCTGGCCCACGTCGCCGGAGACGGCGATGATCTCCGGGTTGTTGTAGTTCTCCTTCAGCCAGGGGATGATGATGGATGTATCCAAACCGCCGGAATAGGCCAGCACAACTTTTTTTACAGAAGCCATGGTTATTTACCCTCCAAATTTCCGGATCAGGGCGCTTTTTCACCCTCTCCGCAGTTTATGGGACAAGTCTACCACGAATTATCTGAAAATGCAAGTGGAGTATTGCATGAGTATACATTATTATCCCCGATTCTTCCGTATATTTTCCACAAAAATGTATATTATTTTTCATATTCTGTATTTTTATTCGCTCCCAGGCCGCTGCAGGGGACCAATCGGGGGTGCCCCCGAAATATCCAACAATATTCACATAAAAAGAGGAAAATTCCCCTAGCCCGGCCTGAAAAACTGTGCTATAATAGCGGCACTTCCCTTGTGCCGTCTCAAGGGGAAAGGACTGCAGCGTAAAAATTGGCCAAGAAAGGAACGACTTTAATTATGGATGAGATGCAGAGCTGTCTGGACGTCCTGCGGGACAACGACGTAGACGTGGACAACGCGGTTGACCGGCTGATGGGCAACGACAACCTCTACCTGGAGTTTATCAAGCGCCTGCCCGAGGAACTGCACCTGGCGACAATCCGTGAGGCCCTGGCCCAGCAGGACGCCGATTCCTTCCACTTCTACCTCCACAACCTGAAGGGCTTCGCCATCAACCTGGGCATCACTGAGATTGCCGATGCCGCCCAGGCCGCCCTCACCGAGTTCAGAGCCAGTCAATTCCGCAACGTCACCAAATTGGAGGGCCTGCTGGAGGAGATCGAGGCCCTGGGTGAAAAGTTCGCCTCCGCTCTGGGCGAGATTGATGAAATTGAGCACACCGGCGAAAAAACAGAGTAGGAGGGGATAAGCTATGCGCAATACTCTGCTGATAATCGACGACTCCGAGCTGGACCGTGCAATTTTCAACGAAATATTCAAAAAAGACTACCGCGTCCTCCGCGCCGCCACCGCCTACGAGGGCCTGGACCAGGTGCGCAAAAATACCACGGACCTGGCCCTGGTCGTGCTGGACATCTGCCTGCAGCGGGGTCCCAACGGCTTCTCCGTGCTGGAGAAAATCCACAAGCTGGATGGCTGCTCCCGCATCCCGGTGATCCTCTTCACCGCCGAGGCGGAGCCGGAATGGGTCTACCGCGGCGTGGAGCTGGGGGCCGTGGACTTTCTGGTCAAGCCCCTGGCCCCGGTGGCCACGCAGAACCGGATCAAGAGTATCATTGAGGAGACCTGGGGCAGCGAGGAGGAGCAGAGCGCCGACTCCCCTCCGGGAAAGATATCCCTGGACCAGGCCGAGCTGCTGACTCAGCGGTGGCAGAAAAAGTTTTTAAGCTTCTGCCAGAATCACGACATCACCTTTGCCGGCTATGTTCAGCGGCTGCGCATCATCACCAGCGCCCTGTCCAATGCCTACTGCGATCTGTTTCCTGAGTCCGGCCTGACCCCCTACGACGCCAAGCTCATCAGTATGGCCTCCGGCTTTGCGGAGATCGGCCAGCTGGCCCTCCCCGACGAGGTCATTTGGGCCGGTCCTTCTCAGCCCGAGCCCGGCCGGTCCCAGTATTTCCTTCATACCAAGCTGGGCGGCGAGTTTTTCAAGGGCGGCCCCCAGGAGTGGGAGCCGCTGCTGACCTATTGCGCCGAAGTGGCCCTGTTCCACCACAAGGACTATGACGGCTCCGGCTTTCCCACGGCGCTGTCCCGGGACGACATCCCCCTGTCCGCCCAGCTGGTGCACACCGCCATGATGTGCAGCGACCTGGCCGACCGGTATGAGAACGAGCACAACATTTTTAAGATGGTCTACCGTGCGCTCTCCCTTCGGGTGGGGAGCATCCTGTCCCCCAACATGCTCAAGGCGGTGGCGGAGGCCCAGAAGCCGCTGGAAAATATCTTCCGCACCATGCATCTCCAGAAGCGGACAGAGGATGTGGAAAAAAAGCTTCAGGTCAGAGACGCGCTGACCGCCCGGCCGGACCCCAAGGAGAAGCCCGCCAAGGGGCTGGGAAAGCTGGGCCTGAAAAACCGGCTCCCCAAATAATGAAAGGCCCGCCCCCCGGGGCGGGCCTTCGGCCTGTCAAAACGCCTCCCCGCTCAGGGAGGCGTTTTCTTACGCGGCGGGCAGGTTTGTTCAGCCGTTCAGCAAAATTGCCATATGGGCCAGCGTCGCGCTGTCGTTCTGGAACAGCTCCTTCCGAATTTCCGCCTGGCCGGCCCTGTTGTGAAGCAGCGCCCGGCTGGCCTGTACAATTACATGGAACAACCGCTCCCGGCTGACCTCCTTGTCGCAGCCGCAGATGGCGGCAAACCGGTAGAAGCTGTACAGACTGCACAGGCCCACATAGCTCTCCCACATGTTGTCCGGCAGGTCCACCCGGGGAAAGCCCTCGTAGAACATAATGCTTACCATCAGGTTCTCAAAGAAATATTCCGAGTGGCCCAGCAGCTCCTCCAGCTTGGCTTCCAGCTCACGGTAGTGGCCCAGATTAATTGTAAAGTGGTCAATCCGCTCCTCCTTCCAGTCGGCGTTGATGGCGGCGCAGAGCTCCGAGACCAGCTCCCTCCTGCTGCCGGAGGAGATGCCCAGCAGCACCCGCAGGTTTTCGCACAGACACATCTCAGGCTGACCGGTCAGCCTGTCCAGCGCGGCGGAGGCCGCGCTGGGGTCGGCCAGCATGGCGGCGCTGTGCTCCAGCCAGCGGTCCAGGGCGCCCTCCGCCTCCCAGTCCGCCGCCCGCAGTCCCTGGAGCATCACTCCCATCAGCAGCATGCGCTGGGGCAGCCGCAGGGCCCGCTCCTGAAGCGTATCGATGCACAGGGAGCGAATCTCCGCAAACCGGGCGGCCGCCGGTGAGGAGGGAATCGAGTTCCGCCAATCTTTTCTGGGCAGGGGCTCCTCCAAAAAGTCGATCCCCTGGGGCAGGTCCCACAGCAGGGCCAGCACCCCCTCGCAGGCGGGCGACAGAGAGAACTCAAAGCCCATGGGGCTGTACTCCTTCCGCCGGGGGAATTTCTGGCACACCTTGGGCAGCACCTCAGGCCCGCATTGCAGCTGAAGGCGGCACAGCCCCTCCGAAGTATGGAAGGCGCAGCGGCCCTTGGCGTTTACAACAAACTCGGCGTAGTAGCCGTCGTGCTCCCGCTCCCGGAGGCGGCGCATGCCCTGGGACACCTCCTCCTCCAGGCCCGCCTTCTCCGCCGCCCGCTTTATGGCCAGGTAGTCCTTCTTGTTGAACTCGATCCGCCAGCCGTCGTCGCAGCAGTCGTCCTGACAGGCCCCCATAATGCAGTGGAAGTCCTTGTAAAACATCGGCATCAGGGCGGTTTCAATGTGTATCGTCTGTTCAGCCATGGTAACACCTCATTTTAAAATTGAAATACTGCGCCGATTACGGCGGCGGCGGCGATAAAGGCCACCGGGTGGAGCTTTTTCAGGGGGGTATAGCGCATGCACACAAACACCGCGGCGCACAAAATTACGGCGGGCCAGCGGAAGGCAAAGGTGTGCTCCGCTGTGCCGCCCACGGTGACCAGCACCGACAGGGCCACGGACAGCCCGGCGGCGGCGATGAGGGCGGTGGAGGCGGGGCGCAGGCCCTGAAAGACAGCGTCCACCGTTTTGGACTGGCGGAATTTTTGCAAAAAGCCGGCGATGATGATGATGACAAGGATGGACGGGGTGACAAGGCCCAGAGTGGCCAGCACCGCGCCGGGCAGGCCCGCCGTCTGGAAGCCCACATAGGTGGCCATGTTCACCCCCATAGGACCGGGGGTGGACTCGGACACGGCGATCATGGTGGTCAGGTCGGCGTTGGTAAACCAGCCGGTGCGGACCCCCATGTCCTGGAGGAAGGGGATGGTGGCCAGTCCGCCGCCCACGGCGAAGAGGCCCACCTTGGCAAACTCAAAAAACAATCTGACAAAAATCATTTGCCCTCACCGCCTTTCCGGCCTCCATAGAGGAGAAAGCCCACAACACCAGCCAGCACGATGAGCACCGCCGGGGAGGTAAGCATATCCAGCGCGGTGCCCAGCGCCCCGTAAGCCCCGGTATCGAAGTTGGCCAGTCTGCCAAACACGGCCAGGGCCAGCACACACAGGAAGACGGCGATAGCCGCCCCGTTTTTCAGGGTGGACTTGCCCAGCTTCATCACGCTGGCGGCAATGAGGGCCACCACGGCGGCGTTGATGCCCGCCAAGGCGTGCTGAACCACCGGGATGTCGGCGAAGTTGGACAGGAAGGCGGCAATCGCGGTAATGATAATCAGGGAGGGGAACACCACCCCCAGGGTAGCCAGCACCCCGCCGGGGATGCCCTTGTATTTGTAGCCGATGAAGGTGGCGGTGTTGACAGCGATGATGCCGGGGGTGCACTGGCCCACGGCAAAGTAGTCGGTGAGCTCCTCGTCAGTGGCCCAGCCCTTCTTCTCCACCACCTCCCGCTGGAGAATGGGCAGCATGGCGTAGCCCCCGCCGAAGGTACACACCCCCACCTTGGCAAAGGTGAGGAACAGGTCGAAATAGATGTTCAACTGGTTTCACTCCTATTGATTTGTGTAGGGGCGGCCTCCGCGCCGCCCCGTGCTCCATGATCTGCCTGTGGATGGCGGGGCGGCCCGGAGGCCGCCCCCTACAGGTCAAACATTAAACCTAAAGAGAATAATATCCCCGTCCTGGACCACATACTCCTTGCCCTCGGAGCGGATCAGCCCCTTCTCCCTGGCGGCGGCCATGGTGCCGCAGGCCATCAGGTCGTCGTAGGAGATCACCTCGGCCCGGATAAAGCCCCGCTCAAAGTCGGAGTGGATCTTGCCGGCGGCCTGGGGAGCCTTAGTGCCCCGGGTGATGGTCCAGGCCCGGCACTCATCCTCGCCGGAGGTGAGGTAGGAGATGAGCCCCAGCAGGGTATAGCTGGCCTTCACCAGCCGGTCCAGGCCGGACTCCGCCACCCCCAGGTCATCCAGGAACAGCTGCTTCTCCTCGGGCTCCAGCTGGGCGATCTCCGCCTCCAGCTTGGCGCAAACAGGGATCACCTGGGCCCCCTGCTCCTTCGCCCGCTGCTCCACCTGCCTGTAGTAGTCCACCGACGCCGGGTCGGAGAAGCCGTCCTCGTCCAGGTTGGCGGCGTAGATCACCGGCTTGAGGGACAGCAGCTCACAGTCGGGGTACTCGGCCCCGATGTCCACCTCGGTGTAGCTCCGGGCGGACTTGCCGTCGTTGAGCCAGCTGCGCAGGCCCTCGAAGTCGGCCGCCTCCTGGAGGAACTTCTTGTCCCCCTTGGCGGCCTTTTTGGCCTTGTCGATCCGCCGGTCCACCATCTCCAGGTCGGCCATCACCAGCTCCAGATCGATGGTGTCCATGTCCCGGACGGGGTCGGTGGCCCCCTCCACATGGATGACATTGTCGTCGTCGAAGCAGCGGACCACGTGGACGATGGCGTCGGTGGCCCGGATGTTGCCCAGGAACTTGTTGCCCAAGCCCTCGCCCCTGGACGCCCCCTTCACCAGCCCGGCGATGTCCACAAACTCGATGACCGCCGGGGTGGTCTTCTTGGGGCGGTACATCTCGCTCAGCTTGTCCAGCCGGGCGTCCGGCACGGCCACCATGCCCACGTTGGGGTCGATGGTGCAGAAGGGGTAGTTGGCGCTCTCCGCGCCTGCGTTGGTGATGGCGTTGAACAGGGTGCTCTTGCCCACGTTGGGCAGGCCCACGATTCCTAATTTCATTTTTTCCTCTACCTCCTGATTTTTCAAGGGTTTCCGGCGTTTGAATGATGTCTACCACACCATTTATACACCATTTTCGCATTTAGGTATGTTTAGATATATAGAGTTATGGCTATCCAGCCACTTTTTGTCGCTAAATTCGCAGCAGCCGCTCTCTGTGATCTAATCCGCATTACATCCCACCACACCATCCGATTCAGGTGCTATGGTGAGATTCAAACTGCCTCACCGCGTTCGCCATAGAATCATCCGTCACATGGACATAGCGGTCCATCGTCGTTTTAATGCTGGCATGACCGAGCAGTTTCTGTAAAACCTTCGGCTGCATACCGCTCTCAATTGCCCGAGTTGCATAGGTATGGCGAAGCGCGTGCATACAAAATCGCTTGATTCCCGCCTCGTCGCAAAGCTTATACAGGTGAGTATCATAGGAGCTATTCTTGTTCGGCATCCCCGTTCGGAAATTGATGAAGACTAAATCCCGCATAACAAGCTGCGACTTGACACCCGTTCGCCGGTCGATATACTCCAGAGTTTGCGAAAGTATTGGAGATTCTTTTCGGTAAGCCCGACTTAATTCCACGCCCTGAAGTATCTCATATGCTCGGTTAGTCAAAGGGATCGTTCGATAACTTTGCTGGGTTTTGGGTGGACCCGCCCTCCAAAAGGCTTGCTTATGCCGATACTCCAGCGTCTTATTGACAGTTAAAGTCCGTTTTTCCCAATCAATCGCATCCCATGTCAACCCAATTACTTCACCAGTACGCAATCCCGTTTCTAATATCAGTGCGTATTGCGCGTAGTTATGTGACCTTTGCGCAGTTTCCAAGAACTTCCCCTGCTCTTCCACGGTAAGATACTTGATATCATCCACAGCCCGAACAGGCTTAGAGTAGCGCACTCCATTCATAGGATGCTTAATAATCAGATCGTTCATCAATGCTGATTTAAACATGGTCCCCATCGTAATATATGCTTGGCGAATTGTCGATCCAGCATAATCAGCTTCCATCCTGTTGAGAACGACCTTACAGTGCATGGGCTTGACGTTCGCCAACAACATACCACCAATCACAGGCTGAATATTGTGAACATACCGTTCCCGGTAGTTTCTGCGGGTATTCGGTGCCAAGTCCGCGATCATGTTCTCTTGCCAAAACTCAAACCATGTGTCCACAGTCATATCCGATGGAACAAGAATGTTGTCATGCGTGTCTGCAAATCGAGCTTCCTCTAACCAGTTCCGTGCCTCTGGAAGTGTAGGAACATACTTCTCGTGGCGCTTACCATGCTTGTCTACGAATCTTGCGTAATAAAAACCATCCTTCCTTTGGCAGATGCCCTTACCGCATTCTTTCCCTTTTAAGTTCTTTCCCATGAGGTGCGCTCCTTTCCTACTACGAGAAAAAGAGCCAATGCAATGGCTCTATTTTATCATAAAAGTCCATATATCTCAATAGGAACTGCCTCTAGATTACAATTTTTTTGCTAATGAACTCTTCGAATTCTTTTCGCTTGACCAATCTCTTTGTACCTACATAGAGCGCAAAGGGGCAATTGGGCATACGTAAGAGACTCTCGATCTTATTTATACCGATATTACTATATTCTGCCACCTCTCTAATTGTAAGCGTCATTTTCAAATGGATGGGAACCTTTTCAGCCTCTACAGCCATACTGTGGCCCTCCCTGTATATTTGATTTCAAAATGATTATAGAAAGTGAGTAGCAGGCGGCAGTTGGCTGGACTGCTCCACGGGTCTTACCCCCAGGGCTTATACTGGTATCTCCCACAGCCTGCGACGGATTGGTTACCGCTCGGACCATGGCCAAGACAGCGTATCATGATTGAGCATGTGGGTCATCGCCCTAAGTTGCCACAACTTATTTGTGTGTAATGTGCGGCTCACCTGTAACCTCCTCTCAGATTGGGATCATGGCCTGCTCCATTCACACGGCTTTCCCTCCTCAGGACCACATGCCTAACGTACCTGCTTTCTCTATGAGGGCACGAACCCTATTTATCAAGGTACAGACGATGCCTTCCCAAAGGCTTTTCATGCCTTTTCATCCCCTTCCCCGAAAAATGCAACAGCATTTGCCCATAGATAAGAAATTTCGGCCCATTTATCAAAATGAGCCGGAATTTCTTGTCTTATTTCCAAATTATTGAATTCACAGAGCTGTTGTGCCATTCTTAAAAGTGGTTTACCTAAAAATTTTGCAATTCCCAGCCCTAACCTTATGTAACTCAGCAAATGGTGGCAAAGCCTTGATTATCCGGCGTCTCCGCTATTTGCCGTTTCCGTCACCATTCCCAGATAAGGCCCGTACATTCATTTGCCTCAACATGGATGTCGAAACAGTTGCCCTCCATGTTGGCATCTGCGGAGGGGGCTGATTTAGTCTTTCCCGTTCCCTTCCCTCGAACAGTCTTAGAAGCTGTACCAATAGATAAAAAGGTGTTATAATGAGGGTATGATACAGAAAAATGAGAGACGCAGATATGCGAGCGATTTAAGCGACAGCCAATGGGCCATCATCGCGCCGCTATTTCCG
>CATNCS010000018.1 GCA_950097245.1 uncultured Oscillospiraceae bacterium
GCCCACCTCTACGCCTACGTTCTGTTTATTATCTACATGATCCCCGTGGTGATGATTATCATTTTCTCCTTCCAGACCTACGGGGCCATCCGAATGAAGAAGCTGGACCTGTCCAACTGGACCCTCATCAACTTCTTCGGCACCCAGGACTACCAGTATCTCACCAACCGGGGCACCTACAAAACCCGGAAGGGGTCCATCTCCGGCCTGTTTGCCAACGAGGCCACCCTGGGGGGCATCAAGCTCAGCTTTGTCCTGTCCGCCATCGCCGCCGCCCTGGCCTGCGTCATTGTGGTGGTGGCCTGCAACTACATCTTTAAGAACCGGAACAAGAAGTCGGGCACCGTTCTGGAGTACTGCCTGCTCTTCCCCTGGCTGCTGCCCACCATCCTTATCTGCTACTCCTACCGGGTGTACTTCAACAGCGAGGACGTGTGGTACGTGGGCGGGACCAACCTGTACTACGCAGGCCATGTGCGGCTGCTGATTATCCTGGCCTACACGGTGGTCAAGCTGCCCTTCTCCCTGCGGATGATCAAGGCGGCCTTCTACGCCATCGACGAGGAGCTGGAGGACGCCGCCCGGAACCTGGGCTCCAGTCCCCTGGTCACCTTCCTCAAGGTGAAGCTGCCCATCATCCTGCCCTCGGTGCTGGCGGTGTTTGCCCTGAACTTCAACGCCCTGTTCACCGAGTACGACATGTCCGCCACCTTTGCCAGCTCCTACGGCACCACCTACGCCATGGTCATCCAGTCCATGTGCGCCGAGGAGGGGCTGTACGGCTACAACGTCAACGCCTCGGGCCGGCGGTGCGCCTCCACGGTGTTCATTATGATTGTCTCCGGCATCATTTTGTACCTGGTCTACGGGGTGGGTGCCCGGGACCTGGGAGAGCGGCTGGAGATCAAGGATCGCCGCCGCAAGCGGCTGGAGAAGCTGAAGAGCTTCGGAAAAAAACCCAAGGAGGTCCAGGTATGATTCGTAATATTGTATTTGACATGGGCAATGTGCTTATCTACTGGCGGCCGGAGCTGCTGATTCAGCGGCTGGGCGTCCCGGAGGAGGACTATCCCCTCATACTGCGGGAGGTCTTTGGCGACGTGAACTGGATCCAGCTGGACCGGGGGATTGTCACCGCCGAGGAGGCCGCCGACCGCATGTGCCGCCGCCTGCCGGAGCGCCTCCACAGCGCCGTCCACCAGCTGACCCGGGGCTGGTGGGAGCGCCCTCTGGTCCCCGTGGAGGGGATGGCGGAGCTCATCCGGGAGCTGAAGGGACTGGGCTGCGGCATCTATCTGCTGTCCAACGCCGGTGTGGACCACCCCCGGTATTTTGACCGCGTTCCGGGCAGCGAGTGCTTCGACGGCCGCGTGGTCTCCGCCTTTTATCACCTGCTCAAGCCCCAGCCGGAGCTGTATCAGGTCCTCCTCCGGGAGTACGGCCTGAAGGCGGAGGAGTGCTTCTTTGTGGACGACCTGAACATCAACATTGAGGCGGCCGTGCTGGTGGGCATGTCCGGCGCCGTCTTCCGCGGGGCGGATGAGCTGCGCCGCAGCCTTATCGCGGCGGGGGTCCCTGTCCGGCCGCCGGAAGACGGATGAGTCCTTCTTGCCTTCCCGTTTGTTTTGTGGTAGAATGACGCAAGCTGCCAGAAGAGAGGAGCCCCGCCATGAGCTACGCCGACCAGGTATTTATTCAAAACTGTAAAGACATCCTGTCCAGAGGGGTGTGGGATACCGGCTGCCAGGTCCGCCCCCGGTGGGAGGACGGCGCTCCCGCCCACACGGTAAAGCTGTTTGGAATCGTCAACCGCTACGACCTGCGCCGGGAGTTCCCCGTCCTCACCCTCCGGAAGCAGTTTATCAAGTCGGCGGTGGACGAGCTGCTGTGGATCTGGCAGAAGAAGTCCAACAACATCCGCGACCTGAACAGCCACGTGTGGGACGCCTGGGCGGACGAGTCCGGCTCCATCGGCAAGGCCTACGGCTATCAGCTGGGAGTCAAACACCACTACCCCCAGGGGGATATGGACCAGGTGGACAAAATTCTCTGGGACCTCACCCACGACCCCGCCTCCCGGCGGATTATGGCCAACCTCTACAACCACCACGACCTGAGCGAGATGGCCCTGTACCCCTGCGCCTACTCCATGACCTTCAACGTGTCGGGGAACACCCTCAACGCCATTCTGAACCAGCGCTCCCAGGATATGCTCACCGCCAACGGCTGGAACGTGATGCAGTACGCCGTGCTGCTCCACATGATTGCCCAGGTCACCGGCTTTGAGGCCGGGGAGCTGGTCCACGTCATCGCCGACTGCCATATCTACGACCGCCACGTCCCCGTGGTGGAGGAGCTCATCGCCCGGACGCCCTTCGACGCGCCGAAGTTCAGTCTGGACAGGAGCGTCACCAATTTCTACGCCTTCACCCCGGACAGCGTCCATCTGGAGGGCTACCGGGCCCACCCCCTGGACCAGAAGATTCCAGTGGCGGTATAGGGGGGAACACCATGAACGTGATCGTTGCTGTAGACCGGAACTGGGCCATCGGGAGGGACGGCGACCAGCTGATCTATCTCCCGGAGGATTTGAAGCGGTTCAAGGCCCTTACCACCGGGCACCCGGTGGTCCTGGGCCGGAAAACCCTGGCCACCTTCCCCGGCGGACGGCCTTTGAAGGGACGCCGGAATTTGATTCTGTCCCGGGACCCCGCCTTTGCCCCGGAGGGGGCGGAGGTCTTCCGTGACCTGGAGACCCTGCTGGCCGCCGCCCCCGAGGACTCCTTTGTCATCGGCGGCGCGTCGGTGTACGCCGCCCTGCTGGACCGGTGTGACACCGCCTATGTCACCAAAATCGAGCAGAGCTTCCCCGGGGCCGACTGCTTCTTCCCCGACCTGGATGCCCGCCCGGACTGGCGCGTTGAAGAGGAGGGCCCGGAGCTGGAGGACCAGGGGGTCAGATTCCGGTATGTGACCTACCGATGTACATAAGAAAACCGCCTCGAAATGGGGCGTTGCTTTAAGAAACCATGTAGGGGCGGCTATCAGCCGCCCGCGGGCGCATAATATGCGCCCCTACAGACGTTTTCTTATTCAACGCCTCTTTCGAGGCGGTTTTTTATTTACCCTGCGTAGGGCTTGTCGGATTCCACAACCACGCCGTTGTTCCAGCTCACGTTGAAGCCCAGGGCCTTGCCCAGGTCGCGGAGCTTGAAGTAGTTGTAGCCGCCGCCGTTGTCGTCGGTGAGGGTGATGGCCGTCATGGCCACGTCTTTGCCGTTGATTTTGACGGTCTGGGCGCCGCCGGAGTAGGCCCGGTCGCCGGAGTAGGGGGTGGTCATCTCGGTGCCGCCGGCCTGGTAGGGCTGGCCGGTGGTGAGGGAGATGGTGCCGTCATACCCCACGGCAAACTGGGCCTTGGTGCCGTTGAGGATATAGGCCATGTCCCGGAGCTTGATGTAGTTGGTCAGATTTCCATTTCCGTCCTTCAGGGCGTACATCTGGAAGTCCACCTTCTTCCCGTCCACCGTCACGGTCTGGTTGCTGGCAATGGCCGTGCCGCTGGCGGGGATGTCCTCCACCTCGACGACGGGGTCGGCGGGGTCGGGATCGGCGGGCTTTTCGGCCTGGGACAGCAGCCTGGCGGCCTCCCCGGCGGAAATTTTCTCCACCTTGTAGCCCTTGCCGGTCAGATGGGAGGCATAGCTCTCAGTGATGTAGGCCAGACTCTCATTCTGGAACTCATAGAGATACTTGCCGTCGCTGTGGGCGGTCTCAGAGAAGCTCTCCAGCTCGTTGGCTCCGTCGCCGGAGGCCTCCGCCACACCCCAGAAGTTGAAGTGCCCCTTGCTCTCCTGGCCCTTGGGGATGGTGATATTCACGGTGGTGTCGTCAGCCAGAAGCAGGACAACAATATCACAGTCATTGCCCAGGCCGTCGGTCCCCACAACGTGGACCCAGCTGATGGGGTTCTTGGAAACCTTGAGATATTTGTTGCCGCTCAGGTCAACACCGCCCGGTGCGGCGGGCTGGTTCTCAGAGATCACGATCAGAGCCTGGGTTGAACCGTAAGCGTTCGACCAGCTCTCACTGACGCGGTAGGTCCCGGGCTGGGACAGGGTGACAGACGACCCGATCTCAATAGAGGGAGCGGACCAGAAGTATTCCTCGTGGGTATCCTCATCCTGAGAATAGTACTCCCGGATGGTACAGGGGTTCTTTCCGTCAAAATAGATCATACCCTCGAAGAATGCGGCATTTTCCTGGAGTACGGTGATAGACTTGTCCGCCTCGTTATAAGTCACCTTATCTACGCAAAGGGTGCTCACACCGCCCTCAAACTCGCCGCTCGCGATATATTGAAGCGTTTCTTCTTTGGTACAGCCCTCTGTCAGCGTAACCTTAACAGGGGAGGTGGAGGAATAGACCGGATAAGGGCCGGTGAGATCGTCCCCCCACGCTTCATAAAAGGCTCCGGTCTCTGTCAGGCCGTCGGATTCCAAGCGGAGGGAGGCATTTTTCTCCTCTCCGGCGGGGGCCGTGCGTGAACTGGATACGGTCAGGCCGGAATTGTCTTTGGAATCGGCGTATTGAACAGAAATGGTTTTCTGCGATGCGGCAAAAGCCGGTACGGTCAGGCCCAAACATATAATCAGGGCCAGCGCCAGGGATAACATTTTCTTTTTCATACGGTTTTTTCCTTCCTTTTTGTTTTTCTCAGCGGTTTACCCGGGGAGGGGGCCCGATGAGGAGATGGGGAATCCCCTCCCAAGGCGCTCACCGCCGAGACAAACAAAAGCGGCGCAGGACAATTTAATCCCACACCGCATTTATCCAGACATAAAACCCTCAACCAGAGCTTGTAAAACAGGAGGCTTTCCGGTATAATGAGGGCTGGTGTAGCAAACGCTGTTGTGTGGGAGGTGCGTTCTCCCGCATAGGGGTGTGGGGCGGTTCCAGCGCCCCGCGCCTTGCCTTTATTTGCCTCGTAACGCTACTATACCACACTTTATCGGAATACGCAAGTAAATTTTACAGAAAAAAGCCGCCCATCATCGGGGCGGCTTTTGCTTACAGCATAGAAATCCAGTTTTGTTCCAGGTCGGCCTTCAGAGCCCGGAACATATCCAGGTAGGTCTCCCGGGTGAGGCGGACGATCTCCAGGGCCAGGGCCTGATTATAGGCGTGGGTCACGTTGTTCCGGGCGGCCAGGGCAGACAGCCAGGCCTCCTGGTCGCGGATCATCCCCGCCTGGTAGGCCAGCCGCAGCACCATCCTGGGGGAGCCGGTGGCGCTCTCGGCGTAGCCGTGGCGCTCCAGGGTGTCCTTCATGGCCTTCCAGGCCTGCTCGAAGCAGACCTCATACAGGGCCACCAGCCCGGTGAGGACGACGGTGTCGTAGGGGGGCGCGTACCGGGCGCCCTGCTCCAGGTTGTCCAGGGCGCGGCAGAAGTTTTCAAACTTTTTCATAGAGCACGACCCCCTCCCTTCGGATGGATTCCAGAAGCTCGGCCTGGACGGGCCCGTCCAGGTCTACGATGTCCAGGGAGAGGAGGGTGGGCAGCGCCTCCTCGGCCCGCAGGGCAAACCGGACCCGGTCGCCGCCGCTGACGGCCAGATCAATGTCGCTGCGCTCCCGGTTGTCCCCCCGGGCCCGGGAGCCGAAGAGGACAACCCGGTCCAGGCCGCACTCCCGGGCCAGGGAGGGCAGTGCTTCCTTCCAACCCATGCGTACCTCCTTACAGTCCCAGCGTGAGGCCCTCCTGGTCGGACAGGCCGTCCTTGGCCAGCATCCGCTCCAGCACCTCCACGTCGGTGGTGATGTCCATGGCGTCCCCCTGGAAGAGGAGGTCCAGCTGCTTCTCAAAGCCCTCCACTACCTTGTCCATCATCCCCTCGATGCGGGACATGGCGGCGGTGATATTCTGGCCGGACACCTCCTGGTCCTCCAGCTGGCCGTAGGCCCGGAGGATTTTCAGGGTGGTGGGCAGGTAGTAGCTCAAAAAGCTGTGGAGCTGGGGGGCCTTGTCCGGGTGGGCCTTCTGGTAGTCCAGAATCTTGGCGGTGATGACCCCGATGCGGTCGATCTGGGCGGACATCTTCTCATTGTCGATGGCGTCGTTGACCGCCTTGATCTCGTTGAGGATGGCGTTTTCGTCCTCCCTGGGGGGCGGGGGAGGGGCGGTCTCCTCCCGCTTGGGGGGCTGGGTGACGCCGCCGCCGGAGAGGACCAGCCGGTCGCCGCCGTAATCCAGAAAGCCCTGGGGGAACAGGCCGTCGTCCAGCATGTCTGCCAGGTCGTCCCGCACCTTGGCGGGGGAGCGGCCGGTGGCTGAGGCCAGGGCGGAGATGGACACCGAGCTCTGCTGGCCGATCATGGCCAGGTAGCTGCGCCAGCGGCTGGCCTGCTTCCGCTTGCGCAGGCCGGCCCACAGGCAGCCCAGCCCCCCGGCCACGCAGCACAGCAGCACCAGCGGCCCGGTGAGCTCCTCTATAAAGAAGGCGATGTCGCCGTTGAACAGCCAGAACAGCGGCCCGCCCAGGCTGCCGATCAGACCGATAAAGCACCCCGCGGCCGTGGCGCCCCCGGCGATGGCCCAGGCCTTGCCCTTTTTGTCCAGCTCGGCGATGAGGTCCCGGCCCTTGGCCTTCTTGTTCCGGGGCTTGAGAGAGTCCTGCTCCTCCCAGGGAGGAGCGGCCTGGAAGGACTCCTCCCAGGATGTACTCTCCCGGGTGGTCCGGGCACCCACGCTCCCCTGGCCGTACCGCTGCTGGTAGTAGGGGTGGCGGCCCTGCTGACGCTTCTTTTTCTTCTTGCCGTCTCCGTCCAGCAGCTTTAAAACGATCATCAGCACGCCGATCCAGGAGCCGAAACCGGTACATAATAGCCCCAGGGCAATCAGCCAGTAAAATCCGTCGCTGCTGTTCTTTTTGTCCTGATAGTCAGACATGTTATACCCCCCAGGCTGTCAATGGCTCTATCATAACAGAATGCGCCTCAAAAGGAAATTGATTTTTCCTTAAAATTCAGTGAAGAAATAGGGCGCGGGCCTGTATCCTCTATCATAGCGCAGCGGAGGGAAAAAGTAAATGGCTCATCCCGTTTTTTTCCTGGAAAAGAGCCACTGTTCTGGATGAATTTTTCGGGGAGTTGTAACTATTCTGTAATTCTTTCGGACAGGCCCCGTGCTATAATATAAAACTGGCTCACAATAGGGAGCCGTAATCTTACATGAAAGTACCACACAAATTGTGTGACGCCGGCCCGAGCCGGCCGGGAGGGATTTCAGCATGGAAGGACAGCGTATTGCAAAGAAGGAAGGGGGCGGCGGCAAGCTGCCCTGGATCATCACCGGCTCGGTGGTGGGGGTGCTGGCGGCGGCCTACATCGGCACCTGCGCCTGGGCCTCCGGACGGGATGCCATCCTGCCCAACGTGTCGGTGGCGGGCATCGATGTCTCCAACATGACGGTGGAGCAGGCCAGGGATACGGTGCAGTCTGCCCTGGACCGGCAGAGCGGCGATGTGAAGCTGGAAGTGGTTGTGGGAGACCAGGGGGGCATCAGCGCCCGGCTGATGGCCGCCGATGTGGACATAGATGCCGGCCAGAGCGCCCAAAATGCCCTGGAGATCAGCCACGGGAACTTTTTTGCCGGCGGGCCCCAGCTGGTGGGCCACATGATGGGCATGTCCAGCGAGACGCCCCTGGTGATTCCGGAGAACGACCCGGCTGTGAAGGAGATGCTGGACGACCTGGCCCGGCAGACGGCCGCCAGCAGCGAGAACTCCGGGTATGAGATCGACGGAGAGCAGCTGACAATGGTCAAGGGCGCCCCCATCCTCACCGTGGACTGGGGACGGGCGGAGGAGAAGGTCAGAGACACCCTCCAGCAGGAGCTCCGGGCCCGCTTCCGCCAGGAGGAGGGCATTGAGATGAGGGTGCAGCTCCAGGCATCTCAAAGCCAGAACAAGGACCCGGACTTTGAGGCCATCCACCGGGAGGTGTACACCGAGGCCAAGGACGCCTCTCTGGACCTGGAGTCCATGGAGATCACCGACCACGCGGTGGGGATGGACTTCGACGTTCAGACCCTGAAGACCGCCTACCAGAAGGCCGGAAGCGGCGAGACCGTCTCCGTCCCCCTGACCATCACCCGGCCCAAGGTGACCAAGGAGGACCTGGGGGGCCAGCTGTTCAAGGACCTGCTGGGGGAGGGCACCACCCGGGTGTCCGGCTCCGCCAACCGGAAGAGCAACGTGAAGCTGGCCGCCGAGGCCTGCAACGAGAAGATCCTCCTGCCCGGGGAGGAGTTCTCCTACAACAGCACCACCGGCAGCCGCACCGCCGACAAGGGCTACAAGAACGCCCCCATCTACCAGCAGGGCCAGTCGGTGGACGACATCGGCGGCGGCATCTGCCAGACCTCCTCTACCATCTACTACGCCGTCCTCCACACCAATTTGGAGGTGGTGGAGCGCCACTGCCACCAGTTCAACACCGGCTATGTGGACCCCGGCATGGATGCTACCGTCTTCTTTGGCAGCCTGGATTTCCGCTTTAGGAACAGCACTGACTACCCCATTAAGATCGTCACCAGCAGCTATGATTCCAACGGAAACCGGTACCTGAACGTGAAAATCTACGGCACCAACCCGGAGGGAGTTTACGCCGTGCCTAAGAGCAGTACCTTTGACCGGGTGACCCCTACCACCGCCTATGTCGCCGACCCCAGCGTACCTCAAGGCACTCTGGTAAAAGACCGCCAGCAGAACGCTTACACCGGCCTCAGCGCCCGCACCTACCGTTATGTCTACGATAAAGACGGCAATGAAATCGCCAAGCAGGACATGGGAGCCAGCAAGTATAAGATGCGGCCCACCACCTATCACTACAACCCCGCCGACGGCGATCCCTCCACCTGGGTGAACGGCCAGCCCGGCACTACCACCGATCCTGGCGCTGCCGTCGATCCGGGTACGACCACCACCCCACCCACAGATCCGGGTACAACAACTCCTCCAGTTGACCCTGGCACCACCACCCCTCCTATGGACCCGGGAACTACTGTACCCCCCATCGATCCAGGAACCACCGATCCGGTAACACCGCCCTCCGCTGACACCGGGATTGCACCCGTCGACCCCGGCCAGATGGCAGGCTGAACCTGGCAGTAGTTCCCGCCCCGGTTGGGGCGGGAACTTTTAGAAAGAAGGAATCTCTATGTTTCAAGGCTACACGCAGGGCGCCATCGACTTTCTGTGGGGGTTGGCCCTGAACAACGAGCGGTCCTGGTTTCAGGACCACAGGCAGGAGTTCGTCGATCTGGTGGACCGGCCCACCCGGGAGCTGGCCGGGCAGCTCCTGGACGAGATGACGGACCTGTACCCCGGGCTGGGCCTGGAGCTGAAGGTGAGCCGCATCTACCGGGACGCCCGGCGGCTCTTCGGCCGGGGGCCCTACAAGGACCACCTGTGGTTCTCCCTGCGCAGGCCGGGGGAGCACGACGGGCAGATCCCCTGCTTCTGGTTTGAGATCGCCGCCGACCGCTACGGCTACGGCATGGGCTGCTGGGAGATGCCCCCCGCCGTCATGGCCAGGCTCCGCGCCCGCATCGACCGGGACCCCAAGCCCATTGAAAGGCTGGCCCGGGCAGTGAAAAAGCGGGGGGAGTTCACCCTGGAGGGCCGGGAGTACAAGCGCCCCAAGGGGGACCCCGGCCCCCTGCTCTACCCCTGGTACAACCGGAAGGGCATCGGCTTCACCTGCGAGCGCAACTGCGAGGGCATCTTCTTTACCCCGGAGCTGGCCGGCCAGGTGCTGGAGGGGTGGAAGTCCCTGGTGCCCCAGTACCGGCTGCTGTGCGCCCTGCCCGGCGACCCCGAGCCGGAGACCGAATAAGGGACGGCCCTGGAGGATAAAACCTCCAGGGGCGATTTTTGCAGGATTGTCCCGCCGGCTATTCAAAATGTAAAAAAAGGAGCTCTATATTTGTTGAAAAAAACGAACAAAAAAGCTTGACAGGATTGCGCTAGTGTGGTAAATTATAACCAAGCAAAGGAAAGGTGAGTCCAATGTACAAGTAAGTGTCCCAGCAGCTGAAACCGTATGTTTGGTCAAATCATTCTGTGTTAAAATATTCCATCGGCCTTGAGAGGGAGCCAAGGAGAGAAAAGCTTCAGGATTTCTTAAAGTTCAGATCTCCAAATGACCGGAAGACATCGGGGTTCAGCCAGCGCAAAGCCCAGCCTGAAAGGCAAGCAGGAAAGTGATCCGACCAAGGGCCTCACATATGAGGAGTTAGGCCGTAATAATGGCAACAAAATGGTGGTCGCGGAAGAGCTGGAGGATTGCCGGAGGGAATGAGGCGGAGCGTATCCAATAGAAACGGAGGTAGCCATATGATGTTAGATAATAAGACAGAACAGGAATGACCCTTGACTGTAACGGATTACGAAACGGACAGTCAAGGGTCATTTCTTTTTTGTTTTTAAGCGGCCGAGGGGCCGTTTTTTTGTGTCCTCGGGACAGAAAAATTTGGATTAGCACTCAAGCGGGTAGAGTGCTAAAAATTCACACTCTGTTCATGAAATTCCCCGCGCGATGGCCTATACTACAACCATACCGCAGGCTGTTCCATGAAAGGAGTGCTAATTATGAACATGAATCAGTTTACGCAGAAGTCCCTGGCCGCCATTCAGGGGGCCCAGGATATCGCCCTGGAGCACGGCAACCAGCAGATTGAGCAGCCCCACCTGCTGCTGGCCCTGGTGGGGGACGGGGAGGGCTTCATCCCCCAGCTCCTCACAGCCATGGGCATGACTGTCCCCAGCTTTGAGGCGGCGGTGCGGGCCGAGGTGGATAAGCTGCCCAAGGTGTCCGGCTCCGGCCGGGAGAGCGGCAAGGTGTATGTCTCCCAGGATGTGGACCGGGCCCTCCAGGGGGCCGAGCGGGAGGCCCAGGCCATGAAGGACGAGTACATCTCAGTGGAGCACATCCTCCTGGGTCTGCTGGCCCACCCCAACGCTGCCCTGAAGGAGCTGTTCCGCACCTACCGCCTGGAGAAGGAGGCGGTGATGCAGGCCCTGGCCCAGGTGCGGGGGAGCCAGCGGGTCACCTCCGACAACCCGGAGGAGACCTACAACGCCCTGAAAAAGTACGGCTCCGACCTGGTGGAGCGGGCCCGGCACAACAAGCTGGACCCGGTCATCGGCCGGGACGACGAGATTCGCAACGTCATCCGCATCCTGTCCCGCAAGACCAAGAATAACCCCGTCCTCATCGGCGAGCCCGGCGTGGGCAAGACGGCCATCGCCGAGGGGCTGGCCCAGCGGATTGTCAAGGGGGACGTGCCCGCCTCCCTGAAGGACAAGACCATTTTCTCTTTGGACATGGGGGCCCTGATTGCCGGGGCCAAGTACCGGGGGGAGTTTGAGGAGCGGCTGAAGGCCGTCCTCAACGAGGTGAAGAAGTCGGAGGGGCGGATTATCCTCTTCATCGACGAGCTCCACACCATCGTGGGCGCCGGCAAGACCGAGGGCTCCATGGACGCGGGCAATCTGCTCAAGCCCCTGCTGGCCCGTGGGGAGCTGCACTGCATCGGGGCCACCACCCTCAACGAGTACCGGCAGTATATCGAGAAGGACGCCGCCCTGGAGCGGCGGTTCCAGCCCGTCATAGTCAACGAGCCCTCGGTGGAGGACGCCATCGCCATCCTCCGGGGTCTGAAGGAGCGGTACGAGGTGTACCACGGGGTGAAGATCACCGACGGGGCCATCATCGCCGCCGCCACACTGTCCAACCGGTATATCTCTGACCGCTTCCTCCCCGACAAGGCCATCGACCTGGTGGACGAGGCCTGCGCCATGATCCGCACCGAGATGGACTCCATGCCCACCGAGCTGGACGTCATCCAGCGGAAGATCATCCAGCACGAGATTGAGGAGGCGGCGCTGAAAAAGGAGACCGACAAGCTGTCCCAGGAGCACCTGGCGGAGATTCAAAAGGAGCTGTCCGACATGCGGGACGACTTCAACGCCAAGAAGGCCCAGTGGGACAACGAGAAGGGGGCCATCGGCAAGGTACAAAAGCTGCGGGAGGACCTGGAAGCGGCCAATGCCGCCCTGGAGAAGGCCCAGCGGGAGTACGACCTGGAGAAGGCCGCCGAGCTGCAATACGGCCGCATCCCGGAGCTGCGCCGCGCCCTGGAGGCGGAGGAGTCCATCGCCAACGAGAGCAAGGCCCGCTCCCTCCTCCGGGACAAGGTGACCGAGGAGGAGATCGCCCGGATCATCGAGCGGTGGACGGGCATCCCGGTAGCCCGGCTGATGGAGGGGGAGCGGGAGAAGCTGCTCCACCTGGAGGGCATCCTCCACAGGCGGGTGGTGGGCCAGGACGAGGCCGTCCGGCTGGTGAGCGAGGCGATTTTGAGAAGCCGCGCCGGCATCGCCGACCCCGACAAGCCCATCGGCTCCTTCCTCTTCCTGGGGCCCACCGGCGTGGGCAAGACCGAGCTGGCCAAGACTCTAGCCGAGGCCCTCTTCGACAGCGAGAAGAACCTGGTGCGCATCGACATGAGTGAGTATATGGAAAAATTCTCCGTCTCCCGGCTCATCGGGGCGCCTCCGGGGTATGTGGGCTATGAGGAGGGTGGCCAGCTCACCGAGGCGGTCAGGAGAAAGCCTTACAGTGTCGTCCTCTTCGACGAGGTGGAGAAGGCCCACCCGGACGTGTTCAACGTGCTGCTCCAGGTGTTGGACGACGGCCGGATTACAGATAGTCAAGGCCGGACGGTGGACTTTAAAAACACCATCCTCATTCTCACCTCCAACCTGGGCAGTCAGGCCCTGCTGGACGGCATCGGTCCCGACGGGGATATCAGCGAGGAGGCCCGGAACCAGGTGAGCGAGCTGCTCAAGCGGTCCTTCCGGCCCGAGTTCCTCAACCGGCTGGACGAGATCGTCTTCTACAAGCCGCTGACCAAAGAGAACATCACCCACATCATCGACCTGCTGGTGGAGGGGCTGAACCGGCGGCTGGCCGACAAGCAGCTCACCGTCACCCTCACCCCCGCCGCCAAGGAGAATGTCATTGAGGCGGCCTACGACCCCGTCTACGGGGCCCGGCCCCTGCGCCGCTACCTCCAGCACACGGTGGAGACCCTCATCGGCCGGAAGATCATCGCCGACCAGGTGGAATCGGGCGCGGCGCTGACGGTAGATGTGCAGGACGGGGAGCTGGCAGTCCTCTAAAGAATGGAGCTTGACTTTTCTCCCGGCTGGTGATATGATGTCACCGTCAAAATGGCTTTGACGGAGAAGAGGTTCGCAAAAGCACCCAGAGAGGGGCGTCCTGTGCTGAAAACGCCCTGTGTGACAGCGGGCCGGTACCACTCCGGAGCCGCCCGGGATGACCGGGCCGGGGCCTCCCGTTACAGAGGACACAAGCGGCGGTCTGTGGACCGCAAGCAGGGTGGAACCGTGGAGATTTCTTCACCCCTGGATTTGCAGGGGTGATTTTTTATCCCCTGTAGGGGGCGGCGCCCTCGCCGCCCCGCATTTATCAGGCATCAAGCTATATTATTACATACGGGCCGCCGAGGGCGGCGGCCCCTACGGGAGGTAACAACATCATGTCCGAAGAAAATCTGTACACCTTCGAAAATCCTGAATATCGCAGGACCTACTGGCACACCTGCTCCCACGTGATGGCCCAGGCGGTGAAGCGCCTGTGGCCCGAGGTGAAGCTGGCCATCGGCCCCTCCATCGACGAGGGCTGGTACTACGACATGGACGCCCCCTTCGCCTTCACCCCCGAGCACCTGGAGCAGATTGAGGGGGAGATGCGGAAGATCTGCAAGGAGAAGCTGAAGCTGGAGCGGTTCGAGCTGCCCCGGGACGAGGCCCTCAAGTTCATGGAGGAGCGGGACGAGAAGTACAAGGTGGAGCTCATCAACGATCTGCCCGAGGGGGAGACCATCTCCTTCTACAGGCAGGGCGAGTTCACCGACCTGTGTGCCGGCCCCCACCTGGACTCCACCGGGCGGATCAAGGGTAACGCCATCAAGCTCACCGCCTGCAACGCCGCCTACTGGCGGGGGGACTCCAGCCGGGAGACCCTCCAGCGCATCTACGGCATCGCCTTCCCCAGGAAGGACGAGCTGGACGAGTATCTGGCCCGGATTGAGGAGGCCAAGAAGCGGGACCACCGCCGCCTGGGCAAGGAGCTGGGGCTGTTTATGCTCCGGGACGAGGGGCCCGGCTTCCCCTTCTTCCTGCCCAAGGGCATGACCCTGAAAAACACCCTGCTGGATTACTGGCGGAAGGTCCACAAGAAGTACGGCTATGTGGAGATATCCACTCCTATCATGCTCAACCGGCAGCTGTGGGAGCGGTCGGGCCACTGGGACCACTACAAGAACAACATGTACACCACCGTCATCGACGACGTGGACTTCGCGGTAAAGCCCATGAACTGCCCCGGCGGGATGCTGGTCTATGCCAGCGAGCCGCACTCCTACAAGGAGCTGCCCCTGCGGGTGGGGGAGATCGGGCTGGTCCACCGCCACGAGCTGTCCGGGGCCCTCCACGGCCTGTTCCGGGTGCGCTGCTTCAACCAGGACGACGCCCATGTGTTCATGACCCGGGACCAGATGCAGGACGTGATTCAGGAGACCGTCCGCCTCTTTGACGAGGTCTACTCCGTCTTCGGCCTGAGCTACACCATCGAGCTTTCCACCATGCCCGAGGACCACATCGGTACCGTGGAGGAGTGGGAGCGGAACCAGGACATCCTGAAGGCCGCCATCACCGCCATGGGCAAGGACTTTGTCATCAACGAGGGGGACGGGGCGTTCTACGGCCCCAAGCTGGACTTCCACCTGGCCGACTCCCTGGGCCGGACCTGGCAGTGCGGCACCATCCAGCTGGACTCCCAGCTGCCCGAGCGCTTCGAGCTGGAGTACACCGGCGAGGACGGGGAGAAGCACCGCCCTGTTATGATCCACCGGGTGGTGCTGGGGTCTATCGAGCGGTTTATCGGCGTCATCACCGAGCACTTCGCCGGGGCCTTCCCCGCCTGGCTGGCCCCCGTCCAGGTGAAGCTGCTCCCCGTCACCGACCGGGCCGCGGAGTATGCGGAAAACATTGCCGGCCAGCTGGACAGCCAGGGCTTCCGGGTAGAGGTGGACGGCCGCAACGAGAAAATCGGCAAGAAGATCCGGGAGGCCACCCTGGAGAAGATCCCCTATATGCTGGTGGTGGGCGACCGGGACATGGAGAATGGCACCGTCTCCGTCCGGCACCGCTCCGGCGAGGACCTGGGGGCCATGACCCTGGACCAGTTCGCCGCCCTGCTGGGGGACGAGGTCAAGGAAATGACCATCAAATGAGCGCAAACACCCTCCTTGCCTTAAGTTAAGCCCAAAATCCCACGAAAAAAGCTCCCCCCTCTTGCGCCAAACGGTCAAGAGGGGGGAATCTTCTGCTTTTCAGTTGTGTGCAGATAGCCCCATTATAGTACAACCCCTTCCGCAGTGCAACCAAAAATGGATAAATCTCCCTCCTCCCGAATAGAGTGTCAGGAGAGGGGGGATATTTTTGTCTGAAAAAATGCTGTCCGCCGGGAGGGGGGCGCTGTTCCTCACGGCGCTGAGCGCCATCTCCCAGCTGCTGGGCTTCGGCTACCGGGTGGTGCTGTCCCGGCTGGTGGGGGCGGAGGTGATGGGGCTGTATCAGCTCATCATGCCGGTGTACTCGGTGATTATGTCCCTCACCGCCGTGGGGCTGGTGTCGGCCACCTCCAATCTCACCTCCCAGCACCTGGCCCTGGGCAACCGCAAGGCCGCCGACCAGACCATTTCCGCCTGTCTGAAGCTCTTCTTTCTTCTGCTCTTCCCGGTGGGGACGGCGGTGATTTTGGGCTCCGACGCCATCTCGGTCTATCTCCTGGGGGACGCCCGCACCCAGCTGGGGCTGATTCTCCTCATCCCCTGCGTGGCCCTCACCGGAATTGAGAACTGCCACAAGCATTTCTTTTACGGCTCCGGGGTGGTCCGCCCTCCCGCCGTGGTGGAGCTGCTGGAGCAGTTTGTCCGTACCTTCGCGGTGATCGCCCTGCTGGTGACCTTTCTGCCCCAGTATCCGGAGCGGGTGGTAGGCCTCATCGTGGCGGGCATGGTGATCTGCGAGGTGTTCTCCTCCTGCACCCTGGTGATTCTCTACCGCCGCCGGCGGGGGCCCCTCACCGGCCGGGGGGAGGAGGGAAAAGTCCGCCGCCGGCGCATCCTCGCCATCGCCCTGCCGGTGGGGCTCAACGCTCTGCTGGGCAACCTTCTCAGCGCGGCCAACTCCGCCCTCATCCCCCAAAAGCTGGTGGAGGGAGGCGTCGACCGCTCCGCCGCCGTCTCTCAGTTCGGGGTGGTGTGCGGCATGACCATGCCCATGCTGTCATTGCCCATCGTCTTTCTGGGGGCGCTGAACCTGGTGATGGTGCCCCGCCTGGCCCGGGCCTGCGCCCTGAACCGCCCCGGCGAGGCCCGGCGGCTCATCGCCCAGGCCATCTCGGCGGTGTCGCTGCTCACCCTGCCCTGCATGGCCCTGATGGTGGTGGTGGGCCCCGATTTAGGCCGGGCCATGTTCCACCAGGAGGGGGTGGGGGAGTATCTCATGCCCCTGGCCTGGGTTATGGCCATGAGCTGCGGCACCTCGGTGCTGGCCTCCGCCCTCAACGGGGTGGGCCGTCAGCGGACGGTGGCCGCCATCTCCCTGACAGGCGGGGCGGTCCAGCTGGGCTTTACCCTGACCCTGGTCCCTCTGCCCGGGGTGGGCATGGCGGGCTATGTGGCCGGGGCGGTGGTCTCCACCGCCCTGGAGCTGGGGCTGTGCCTGTGGCAGGTGGTCCGGGCCACCGGGCTGGAGGTGCGGCCCTTCCAGTGGATGGCCGCCCCCGGCCTGGCCGCCGCCCTGGCCGGGCTGACGGGCAACCTGCTCTTCCGGGTCCTCAAGGACTCCGGCCTCTCTCCCGTCCCCGCCGGGCTGGCGACGCTGGTCTTCGCCCTGGTGCTCTACCTGGCCGCCCTCCAGGCCCAGGGGGTCAGGGCCCGGGAGGTCCTGCGGCTGGACTGGTGAAAAAAAGGTCGAAATCTTTGGTGGTTTTGCATAGTTGCTTTTTTTCGTACAACTGCGTATAATAAAGTCAGCTGAAAGAAAACTTTCAGGAGGGCTCGGCAGCCGCCCTTCCCCCGTCGCATCTGGGGCTTATAATTAGATTGCAATGTGAAAAGCGAGTGCTTTTCTGCTGCCAAAATAGTTAGCGGCATCTTCTTTTGAGGATGCCGCTTTTTTTGAACGGATGTGCGAATGATGTCGGATTATCTGCAACTGTTGATCGAAGATTACGAACGGGATTTGATGGGAAATGTCTACACCTTTTTATTTTCTAATCATGAGAGGATTTCCTTTGGGATCAAGAAGCAAAATGTCCCCCATCTTTTGGGGATTGGACGGCTCCCGCTGCGGCAGGTTCGGGGCAGGTTTGCAAACGAATTGTATACCCTTTTAAAAAATGGCAGTTTGACATTGGAGCATGTCACCAGCGTTCCAAAGCACAAGGAAGTATACAAAAAAATTATGAATTTTCAGCATATTATTTCCATGCTTCACAGTGGGGATGCCGTAAAGGTGGTAAAACGGGTTGGGACTTTAAAATCTGCATACCTTCTCTATCTGGATCACCAACCAAATGAGATTATACATTTGGGAATTGCACAGGATGAAGTGGGCGGTTGGTATCCGGAGTCCCTGCTTGTACTGCAAAGGAATGTGACAGCCTACATTGACGGCCAGATACCATTAGAAATTGTTGATTTTAAAGTGGAGTAATTTTACAGCCCCGTCCGGCCGGACGGGGCTGTATCTGTTATTTCATTTCCCGTATGGGGGCGACCTCTTTTTTGTAGGCCCAATAGAAAAACAGGGCGCTCATCGTGGTGGAGAACAGCTTCACAAAGGGGAAGGACCACCACATTCAGGCCGCCCTCCAGGCCCAGGGGGTCAGGGCCCGGGAGGTCCTGCGGCTGGACTGGTAATGTTCCGCGGCTGGACGGATCGTCCATTGACTTTCTTTCCATTTCCTGTTACTCTCGCCCCAGGAGGGATTGAACCATGGAACTGATTTACAAAAGAGCCGCACTGGAGGACATCGATTTATTGACCGAAACCCGGATTGAGGTGCTGCGGGCGGCAAACAGGCTGGACGCGGATACCGACATGTCCCTTGTGGAGTCGGAATCCAGAGAATACTATCAAAGAGCCCTGGCCGACGGCAGCCACACAGCCTATCTGGTATTTGACGGCGGCCTCTTTGTGGGGGCGGGCGCCGTCAGCTACTACACCGTCATGCCCACCTACCACAACCCCACCGGTCAAAACGCCTACATTATGAACATGTACACCCGCCCGGAGTACCGGAGAAAAGGAATTGCCATGAAAACTCTGGAGCTGCTCGTTCAGGACGCCAGGGGCAGAGGGGTCCGCCGCATCTCCCTGGACGCCACCGACATGGGCCGGCCCATGTATGAAGCATACGGATTTGTCCCTATGCCCTGCGAGATGGAGCTGCCTGAGCAATAAACGGTTGTCAATACAAGGAACAGCCCCGTCCAACCGGACGGGGCTGTGTCTGTTATTTTGGCTCCCGCATGGGGGCGACCTCTTTTTTGTAGACCCAGTAGAGGAACAGGGCGCTCATTGCGGTGGAGAACAGCTCCGCAAAGGGGAAGGACCACCACACCACATGCAGCCCGCCCAGCCGGGCCAGGAGGAAGGCGGCCGGCAGCAGCACAATCAGCTGTCGAACCACCGACACCGCCAGTGACAGCACCCCGTGGCCCAGGGCCTGGAACACCGAGCCCGCCACGATGTTGAACCCAGCCATCAGAAAGCTGACAGAGATGATCCTCAGGGCGGGCACGCCGATGGCCAGCAGGTCGCCGGCGTCCTCCCCCTCCGCCTCGAACAGGCTGAGGAACACATCGGGGAAGAGCTGGAACAGGGTAAAGCCGATCACCATAATGCCCACGGCGTAGGTCACCGCCAGCCGGACGGTTTTGATGATCCGCTCCGGCTTTTGGGCGCCGTAGTTGTAGGCCACAATGGGCACCATGCCGTTGTTCAGGCCGAAGACGGGCATGAAGATGAAGGACTGGAGCTTGAAGTAGATGCCGAACACCGCCGTGGCGGTGGAGGTAAAGGCAATGAGAATCTGATTCATGCCGAAGACCATCACCGAGCCGATGGACTGCATGATGATGGAGGGCAGGCCCACGCTGTAGATGCCGCCGATGATGTCTCTGCTGGGCTTCAGGCCCTTCCAGGACATGTGGATCTCCGGGTTGTGGGTGAGGGACAGGTAGAGCCCCACCAGCCCGCCGATAATCTGGCCGGCCACGGTGGCCACGGCGGCCCCGGCCACCTCCAGCCGCGGGAAGGGGCCCAGGCCGAAGATCAGGATGGGGTCCAGGATCAGGTTAATGACGGAGCCGGTGCCCTGAATGACCATGGCGTACACCGTCCGGCCGGTGGCCTGGACCAGCCGCTCGGGGGCCACGGACACAAAAATGCCCATGCTGCACCCGGCGACGATGGTCAGATAGTCGGTTCCGTAGGAGATAATGCCGGGGATGTCGGTTTGAATGGTGTAGAACATCCGGGCGCAGGTCAGGCCGAGCACGGTAAACACCAGCCCGCTGACCAGCTCCAGCAGCACGCCGTTCATGGCGGTGCGGTCGGCCCGCACCTGGTCCTTCTGGCCCAGACTGCGGGACAGCAGGGCGTTGATGCCCACCCCGGTGCCCACCGCCACGGCGATCATCAGGTTCTGCACCGGGAAGGCCAGTCCCACCGCGTTCAGCGCGTCCTGGCTCAGCTTGGCCACAAAGTAGCTGTCCACAATGTTGTAGCAGGCCTGGATCAGCATGGAAATAATCATGGGCAGGGCCATGTTCAGCAGCAGCTTGTTTTCGGGCATAATACCCATTTTATTTTCGCTCGCGGGCTGTGCCACCTCAATTCCTCCTTTTTCTCTCTTCTTATGACAGAGGACTATTATAGAGGAATCAAATTTTTATGTCAATGGCTGATTAAACAGTTTTTTTCAGGTTCTCATTGACTTGCAAGCATAAAATGAGTATGATAGAGGACAGTTTATTCCATTTCACAACAAGGAGATTTCAAACATGCTTACCCTGGAATCCTTCAAGGCCGCCCGCGGCGTCCTGCAGGCCGTGCTGCGGCCCACGCCGCTGATTCACTCCCCCTATCTGTCCAAAAACTGCGGAAACAACGTCTACCTCAAGCCGGAGAATATGCAGGCCACCGGGGCCTACAAGCTCCGCGGCGCCTACTATAAGATCAGCACCCTGACCCGGGAGGAGAAGGAGCGGGGCCTGGTGACGGCCTCCGCCGGCAACCATGCCCAGGGGGTGGCCTACGCCGCCCAGGCCGCCGGAGTGGCGGCCACCATCGTCATGCCCACCACCACCCCCCTGGTGAAGGTGAACAACACCAAGGACTACGGGGCCAGGGTGGTGCTCCACGGCGAGGTCTTTGACGACGCCGCCGAGCTGGCCGCCAAAATGGCGGAGGAGGAGGGGCTGACCTACGTCCACCCCTTCAACGATTTAACCCTGGCCACCGGCCAGGGCACCATCGCCTATGAGATTTTCCAGGACCTGCCCGACGTGGAGGCCATCCTGGTGCCCATCGGCGGAGGCGGGCTGGCCGCCGGGGTGTCCACCCTGGCCAAGCTGCTCAACCCCCACGTGGAGGTTATCGGGGTGGAGCCCACCGGGGCGGCCTCCATGCACGCCAGCCTGGAGGCGGGCCACGTGGTCACCCTCCCCTCCGCCACCACCATCGCCGACGGCGTGGCGGTAAAGACCCCGGGGGACAAGGTCTTCCCCTTTGTGCAGAAAAATGTGGACCGCATCATCACCATCGACGACAGCGAGCTGGTGGAGGCCTTTCTGGACATTATGGAGCGGCACAAGATGGTGGTGGAGAATGCCGGCCTGCTGCCCGTAGCCGCCCTGCGCCACCTGGGCTACGAGGGCAAAAATGTAGTCTGCGTCCTGTCCGGGGGCAACATGGACGTGATTACCATGTCCTCCCTGGTCCAGCACGGGCTGATTCAGCGGGGGCGCATCTTCACCTTCGCCGTCCAGCTCCCCGACCGGCCCGGCTCCCTGCTGGCGGTGGCCCAGATTCTGGCCGACAACAACGGCAACGTCATCAAGCTGGAGCACAACCAGTTTGTCAACATCAACCGCCAGTCCGGCGTGGAGCTGCGGGTCACCCTGGAGGCCTTCGGGCTGGAGCACAAGGCCCAGATCCTCGCCGCCCTCCGGGCCCAGGGTTTCCAGGCCGTGGAGGCGGACACCGGGGATTTTTACAATTAAATTGTCCTCTGCCGCCCGCCGGAGGCCTCAAAGGCCCCCGACGGACGGCTATCTGAAAGCGGCGGGCCGGCCGGGCCGGTGAGGACGGGGTTGGGCCGTGGGTCCGGCCTGGAGCGGTCCTCCCCAACCCGGGGCCTCTCTCCGCTGCATTATCCTATGCGCCGGGGCTGTCCCCAGCGCCTGTCCATAGAAAGGAGGAGCTTGTTATGATAAAGATCGCGCCCTCAATCCTCTCCGCCGACTTCGCCGACCTGAAGCGTGACATTCAGCGGACCTCCACCGCCGATTATCTCCACGTGGATGTGATGGACGGCGCCTTTGTGCCCAACATCACCATTGGAATGCCGGTGGTAAAGTCTATCCGGAGCTGCACCGACATGTTTCTGGACGTCCACCTGATGATCGACAAGCCGGTACGGTATGCGGAGGCCTTCGCCAGGGCGGGAGCCGACCTGATTACCGTCCACCTGGAGGCCGACCTCCCCGCCCGTATCGCCGACGCCCTGCGGATCATCGGGGACTGCGGCGTGAAAAGGGCGGTGGCCCTCCGGCCCATCACAAAGGCGGAGGCCGTCCTGCCCTACATTGAGGAGCTGGACCTGGTGCTGGTCATGACCGTTGAGCCCGGCTTCGGCGGCCAGAAATTTATGGAGTCCCAGCTGGACACCATCCGCCAGGTGCGCTCCATCATCGAGAAATACAACCCCGCCTGCGAGCTGGAGGTGGACGGCGGCATCAACGCCAGAACCGCCCCCCTGGCCGTGGAGGCCGGGGCCAACGTGCTGGTGGCCGGCTCCGCCGTCTACGGCGCCGCCGATATTCCCGGGGCTATTCAGGCGCTGCGCGGAACCGTGTAGGGGCGCACATTGTGCGCCCGCCGCTTTGGCCTGCCAAAAAATACGGGCGCACAATGTGCGCCCCTACAACCGCCTATGGAGGTCCTTCCCATGCAGTATTTTCCCCCCGCCCTGGAAAATTTAGTGGAGCACTTCGCCAAGCTGCCCGGGGTGGGCGTCAAGTCCGCCCAGCGGCTGGCTTTTCATGTGCTGTCTCTGCCCGAGGAGGAGGCCGCCGCCTTCGCCCGGGCCATCACCGACGCCAAGGCCCACATCCACACCTGTCCCGTCTGCCAGAATCTGACCGAGGGGGACGGCCCCTGCCCCATCTGCGCCAGCGCCAAGCGGGACGAGACCACCGTCTGCGTGGTGGCCGACCCCAAGGACGTGGTGGCCATGGAGCGCAGCCGGGAGTACAACGGACTGTACCACGTCCTCCACGGGGTGCTCTCCCCCATGAACCACGTGGGGCCGGACGACCTGTATATCCGCTCCCTGGTGGAGCGGGTGGCCGCCGGGGGGATTGAGGAAGTGATTATGGCCACCAACCCGGACACCGAGGGTGAGGCCACCGCCATGTACCTGGCCCGCCTGCTTAAGCCCTTCCAGGTGAAGGTTACCCGCCTGGCCTACGGCATCCCCGTGGGCAGCCACCTGGAGTACGCCGACGACGCCACCCTGGTCCGGGCCCTGGAGGGCCGGAGGGAGATATAGCGGCGGCTTGAAAGGAAAGGAGGCGCTTCAAATGGAGAAGGTCGTAACCGGTGAGATACTGCCAGAGGAGACGGATAAAAAGCGCCCAAAGCTGACAATCCCCCGGCAGATTGAATATATGCGGGATGAAAAGGGAATCAAATTCAATCTTGTGACAGAAGATTCCGCCGCAGAATTTTTAAGAAAGAATAACTATTATTTTAAGCTGAAGGCCTTTGAGAAGAACTATGAGAAATATGCCAGCGGAGAAAACGCAGGAAAATATTTCGACCTCGAGTTTGCCTATTTGCAGGAGCTTTCAACCTTGGATATGTATTTGCGGGAACAAATTTTATCCATGACCTTAGACATTGAACATTACCTTAAAGTGCGCCTGTTAAATGATATCTCAGAGAACAACGGCGAGGACGGCTATTCAATTGTAGAGAAGTTTTTTGCGTGCCAGCCGGATATATTGCAGGGAATCCAGGACAAACGGAAAAACTCTTACTGTGAGGACCTGATCCGTAAATATGTGGACGCATTTGCTGTGTGGAATGTTGTGGAAATCCTTTCTTTCGGCGACTTGCTGGAGCTTTCCGCCCTCTACTATGCCACAGCGCCAAACAGGGAACCGGCCCCTAATATTGGCAATCTGCGCGTTGTGAAGTTTTTGCGGAACGCAGCCGCCCATAACAACTGCCTTATTAACAATTTAAGAGACAATTCCGGGCAGGGGTTTCCGCAGAATCGGGAAGCGAACACCTTTGTGGGCAAAATTCCGGATATCTCCAATAAAGTACGGATTAAAAAAATGGGAAACAGATTTATTCACGACTTTGTAACCATGCTCTGTTGCTTTCATACAATTGTAAGTAGTGACAAGGTAAAACAGCACCAAATGCAAAAAATAAAGGGCCTGCTGGATGGGCGGTTCACAAAGCACAGCGAATATTTTTCCAAAAATCAACTGCTTGTTTCCAATTATGAGTTTTCTAAAAAAGTGGTTGACAAATTTGCCGGGATGTGCATATAATAACGGTGTAGCTCAAAAGGATAGTTAGGTATCCTTTCCAGGGACTGGTGCCTGCACCGGTCCCGTTTTTCTGTAAAAAATGCCCGGCCTGCGCCGGGCATTTTGTCTATTCTTCTGTGCCGGAGGCGGCCTCGCCGGAGCCCTCGGTCTCTGCTCCGCCGTTTTTGTCCTCCTCGTCCAGAACGCTTTCGCACTCCTTCTCGTCCTTTTTGGGCGGCTTGCGCAAGGCCATAGCGATCTTATAGCCCTCCGGGTCGTTCTCCATCAGGTACTGCTCGTCCTCCGGAGGAATCTTCTTGCCTTTCATGAGGCGCATGGCGATCTCCAGGCACTTCATCTGGGTCTTCAGCTGCTGAGACAGGGCGTCCAGCTCCTCTTCCTCGGCGCTGTTTCCGTCCAGCATGTCCAAAATGCCCTCAGACTGCTCTCTCTTGTCCCCGGGCCGGGTCACAAGGGCCCGTATCTGGGCGCTCTGCTCCTCCATCCGCTCCACCCACTGCCGGGACAGCTCCACCCGGTCTGCGGCGGGGCGGACAGCGCTGTCCGCCGGAGCGCTCTCTGTCTTCCTCGCCGGTCGGGCGGCGGAAAAGCCGGTGTTTTCTCCCCGCAATACGCGCTGTATCTCCATAGCCGCTGCCTCCTTTTATTCCTCCTCCAGCTCATCCACCATCATCAGGGCGGCGATGTCCTGACACTTCTGCTGGAGCTTCAGCCACCGGGATCTGGCCTCCCGCTCCTCCTCCGTCCCGCCGCTGTCCGTAAGCGCTGAGACATCCCTCGGCATACGCGCTCTGGCGGCCTTCTCATACAGGGCCATGGCCTCCTCCACCTTCTCCTCCTCTTCCCGCTCCTCAAATCTTCGGACTGCCTCAAAGCGGTCGACGGAGCTGTGGCCCTCCCGGTCCGGAGCCGGGGCCGGAGCGGCAGGGGCCTTGCCCTCCACGGTATCGAGAATCTCCACACAGACCCTCCTTTCTGTTCTTACAATAGAACTATCGGCAGATCTGTCCAAAACTTTAGTCCCTACAGCCGCACCGGGATTTTCCCTCCTGCCAGCAGCCGTCCCGGCTCCACGGCGCACTCCAGGGCCAGCACCGCCACGCCGGCCCGGGCGGCCCTTCGCAGGGCTTCGCCGAACGCCGGGTGGGTGGCGTCGTTGGGCTCCACATGGTCCATCCCCGCCATCTGGACAATGAAGCACACCCCGGCCTCATAGCCCGCCTCACGGGCGGCGATGAGCTCCTCCAGGTGCTTCACCCCCCGGAGGGTGGGGGCGTCGGGGAAGCGGGCCACGCTGTCCCGCTCCAGGGTGACCCCTTTCACCTCCCAGAAGCCCCGGCGGGGGCCGTACTCCCAGTAGAAGTCGAACCGGGAGCTGCCATAGGCCGTCTCCGGCCGCAGGAGGGTGGGGACAAAGCCCAGTCCCCCCGCCGCCGCCCACTCCCCAAATACACGGTTGGGGGCCTGGGAGTCCATGTTGATAAGCAGGGGGCCGCCCTTCCGCTCCTTCTCCACGGCGATGAGGTCGTACTGCGTCTTTCGGGCGGGGTTGGCGCTCTCCTCCAGCCACACCGTCACCCCGGGGAGGAGCAGCTCCCGGCACCGGCCTGTGTTCTTCACGTGGCAGACCTCCAGCCGGCCCTCCACCTCCACATGGGCGATAAATCGGTTGGGCCGGGCCCGAAAAACGCCCGGCAAAATTTTTCTGTAGACCATCTTGCTATTTCTCCTGTTTCCCGATATCATGTAGGGGCGGATATCATCCGCCCGAAAACGGGCCGATAACCGGCGGGCGCATAATATGTGCCCCTACATCATACCCCATTCACGAAAGCGAGACAACCCCCATGAAAAAAGCCTACCTGCAAATCATTGCCGCCGCCGCCCTGTGGGGGTGCATCGGTCTGTTTTTAAAGCTGCTCACCGCCGCCGGGCTCACCTCCATGGAGGGGGTGGCCCTGCGCGCCCTGGCGGGCTGTGTCAGCTATGGGCTCTTCCTGTTTTTCACTGACAGAAAAGCCCTGTTTATCGTACCGGGAGACTGGTACTATTTCTTCGGCACCGGGGTGTGCTCCCTGCTGTTTTTCAACTGGTGCTACTTCAACGCCATCACCCGCAGCTCCATGTCGGTGGCGGCGGTGCTGCTGTACACCTCCCCGGTGTTCGTCATCCTCATGTCCGCCCTGTTCTTCCGGGAGAAGATTACTCCTGTGAAGACGGCCGCCCTGGCGGTTACCTTCGCCGGCTGCGCCCTGGTGACGGGACTGTTCCCCCTGGGACAGGAGACCGTCTCCCTGCCGGTGGTCTTCTTCGGCCTGGGCTCCGGCTTTGGCTACGCCCTGTACTCTATTTTCGGCAAATTCGTGCTGAACAAATACACCCCCGCTACCGTCACCTTCTACACTATCCTGTTCTGCGCTCTGTTCTCACTGCCCCTGTCGGGGCTTCAGAACAATCTGTCCGCCCTGGGGGACTGGCGGGCCTGGGCGGGGGCGCTGGGGACGGGGGTGCTGTGCTGCGCCCTGCCCTACCACCTGTACACCGCCGGCCTTCGGGAGGCCGAGCCGGGCCGGGCGGCTATCCTGGCCACCGTCGAACCCCTTGTGGCCGCCGGACTGGGCATCCTGCTCTTCCACGAGGCGGTCACTCCCTGGAAGCTGCTGGGTATGGCCGCCATTCTGGGGGCGGTGGGACTGCTGAACCTGCCGGGAGAAAAACCGTAGGGGCGGATACTGTCCGCCTCCTGCCCTGCGACCCGTAATATGCGGGCGGGTAATACCCGCCCCTACAGAAGAAAGGAGAAAACATATGTCCTGCAAGGAAGAATTCATTGAGATTTTCAAGGCCAATATCACCCGGGAGGGGGCCGACAAGCTGCTGGACTACCTGGAGCACAAGAGCGACTTCTTCACCGCCCCCGCCTCCGCCCGCTACCACGGGGCCTACGAGGGCGGGCTGTGCGAGCACAGCCTGAACGTGTACCACTGCCTGGTGGACTACCTTCAGCGGGAGCGGGTGCAGGAGCTGTACGGCCTGGACTACAGCGACGAGTCCATCGCCATTGTGGCCCTGTGCCACGACTTCTGCAAAATCGGCTGCTATAAAAAGACCTTCCGCAACGTGAAGGACGACGCCACCGGCCAGTGGACCAAGGTGCCCTCCTACACCTTCGACGACCCCCTGCCCTACGGCCACGGGGAGAAGAGCGTGTACATCACCAACGGCTTTATCCGCCTCACCCGGGAGGAGGCCATGGCCATCCGCTGGCATATGGGCTTCTCCGGTCCCGAGGACAACCGCACCGTGGGCCAGGCACTGCGGATGTACCCCCTGGCCTTCGCCCTGGCTACCGCCGATTCGGAGGCGTCCTACTTCCTGGAGAACGACGAATAATAAAAAAGCCTCCCTTCGCAAAGGGAGGTGGCATTTACGAAGTAAATGACGGAGGGTTTTCCTGATCGAAACGCGTTTCTCTCTGCTAAGGGAAAACCCCCACCCGGCTTCGCCGGGAGCCCCCTTTCCGAAGGGGGCCTTTTTGTACTCAAATGCGGGTCAGCTTCTGCTTTTGGGCGTAAGGCCGCAGGACGGGAACCTTGGGCAGGGCGAACAGCAACAGGGTGCCCAGCACATAGCAGGCCAGTGCCTCACCGGGGATAAAGGTGCCTACATTGAACCCGCATGCCGCCCAGAAGGCGGGATTCACAGCCCCCACCTCTGTCCAGGCCCATATGGGGGGCAGGATAACAGCGTTGACCAGGATAGGGGGCAGGGCCGCCAGATACCAGCGGGGCATTTTCATGGTGAGCCAGGCGGCGATGGCGGTGGCCAGCGTGCCGAAGACCATGTCCAGAGGGCCGTACAGAGAGAGTAGATTGGTGAGGAAGCACCCAACAACCAGTCCCGGAGCGGCGGCCGGGAACACAAAGGGAAGGACGGTGAGGGCCTCGGCAAAGCGGCACTGGACTGGCCCGAAGGTCAGACCGAAGATGTTCCCGAAATACCCCATCACGGCGTACAGCGCCGCCACCATGGCGGCCAGAGTCAGGTCACGGACAGTAAATTTGCGCATAAAAAAACCTCCATTTTTTGTTTAGAGAACGGCGGCAGACCGCCGAACGAACACCGGATTGAAAAATTTTCCGGCGCTTGGACGAGATGGTACAAACTCGTCAGAGGTATTGTAGCACAACAGGGACGGTTTGTCCAGCCTTGCGTTCTCACTGGGAAGGGCGTAAAATGTAAGAAATCCGTAAGAGAAACCCCACGGACTTTGTAAGAAACTTCTGTTATTCTGGTCCCAGCGAACGAGGGGAGGAGCAAACCCGATGAACGAGACGATTTTGGTGGTGGACGACGACCGGGAGATTGTGGGCGCCATCGCCGCCGCTTTGGAAAAGGAGGGCTACCGGGTCCTCCGGGCCTACGACGGCATGGAGGCGCTGGACAGAGCCCTGGACCCCGACCTGCGGCTGATTCTCATGGACGTGATGATGCCCAGGCTGGACGGGCTGTCCGCCGTGCTGCGCATCCGGGAGCGGCGGAACCTGCCGGTGATTGTGCTGTCGGCCAAGAGCGAGGAGAGCGACAAGGTGCTGGGGCTGTCCATGGGGGCGGACGACTACGTGACCAAGCCCTTCAGCATGGGGGAACTGACCGCCCGGGTGCGCAGCCAGCTGCGGCGGTACACCAGCCTGGGGGACGTGAACACCGCCCCCGCCGGCATGATCGTCAACGGCCGCCTGGCCTACGACCCGTCCAACCGGGAGCTGACAGCGGACGGCGAGCCGGTACGCCTGACCAACATCGAAACGGGCATTGTGGACCTGCTCATGCGCAACCTGGGCCGGGTGTTCCCCGCGGAGGAAATTTACCGACGGGTGTGGGGAGAGGAAGCCTGGTCCTCCGAGGGCACGGTGATGGTCCACATCCGGCGCATCCGGGAGAAAATCGAGCTCAACCCTCGTGAGCCAGACTATTTAAAGGTGGTGTGGGGCATTGGATACAAAATGGAAAAAAAGTAAGGCAATCGTCGGATTTCTGGCTTTCCTGCTGGGCGTTTCTCTGCTTCTGGATGGGGTGCTGTTCTTCGGCACGGCGATGACCTCCTCGGGCAGTCGCAGGTGGATTTCCGACAGCTTCGCCTCCGACTGGCGGGATACAAGCGAGTTTCAGGGGTTTACCTCCCAGCGGCTGGAGCGGCTGATTATCATGGGCGCCGGGGGCCGAGCGTACCGGGTCTATGGCAGTGATTACGGCTATGGAGACACCCTTCCGAACTACGCGCAGATCAATGAAGCGCGGAACAAAGCGGTCCATAACTCTATGAAGGAGGACAAAAATGTTCTCTATACCGTGGTCAAGGAAGGGAAAACCCTTTACAGCAACAGCGACGGGCTGACTTCGGCTACCACGGCAACCCAGCTCCCCGAGGGTTACGGTTTCCTCCTGCAGTTCGACGGGGAGAAGGTCCGGGCCTGGAAGGCCGGGACCGAGCTGGACCTCTACGGTAACGGCTACTACCGCTTTGAGGGCATCGACGAGCCCTACCAGTGGTATGTCCCCGGCTACAAGAACTTCACCGTGGACGAGGCGGGCAGCAAGGTCAAGGTGACTATGGCCGTTATCGACGAACCGCAGATTTTTATTAAAGGCAGCTACGGCAGCTCTGGGCCGGAGGAATACAACGAGCTGTATTATCTAAAACGGAACCTGGCCGCTTACCGGGAGGAC
The DNA here is from genome assembly GCA_950097245.1 of uncultured Oscillospiraceae bacterium. GTDB lineage: Bacteria > Bacillota > Clostridia > Oscillospirales > Oscillospiraceae > Lawsonibacter. The sequence continues at coordinate 29,748 of CATNCS010000018.1, forward strand.
ATCATGGGGCACGCTGTCCGCGTGGGTGTGGGCTTGGCCCTGGTGGTGGTGTACATCCTGCTGCGGAAAGATAAGCAGCGGGCGGACATTGCCCTGGCCCGAGGGACGGGTAAGCTCTGGTTTGAGGTGAAAATTCTGGCCGCCCTGCTGCTGGTGTTCTTCTGCCTCCCCCGTCCGGAGTACCTGGGGGATATCTGGCAGGAGCTGACCTATGCCTATGGCGATACGCCGGTGGCTGAGGCCATCCCCGGAGACGTCTATCTCAACGGCGACATCATGGCGGAGCTGGAGCAGAATGGGATCAGCTATGAGGAGTGGCTGACGGAGAATGGTTTTTATGACAGCTACAATATTCCCCTCGTGGAGCAGACCGCCAGCATCGGCACGGCGGTGGCCATCCTCAGCGAGAACGGCGGCTGGCTGCTGCGGGAGTACCTGGGGGAGCTGGCGGACCACTCCCTCAACCTGCTGGTGGTCCTCTGGGGGCTGTACCTGCTGATTTTCAATGACTGGCGGTATAATAAGCGCCCCTGGAAACAGGGCGTATTGGGAATGCTGGCCGTCCGTGAGCTGAAGTACCCCCTGCAAAAGCGGCTGAGCCGGATGAACGGCTGGCTGGGGCTGGCGGTAGCGCTGCTCTGGCTGGAGGTGCTGTTCTTCCTGGTGGCCCAGACACTGGAGCTGTACCTGCCCTCCTGGGCCATCTGGAACCTGCTGGGCCTGCCCTGGATTCTTTCCTTGGGGGTGTACGCCTGGTTCTTCTGGCGGCAGCGGAGGATATGGACCGACTTCGGAGCGGTGGCCGGACAGCTGGAAGCCCTTCGGGCGGGCGGACTGGAAGGGGAATTGACCTTACAGGAGAGCAGTGACCTGTACCAGCTGGCCGACGACCTGAACCACGTCCGCCAGGGCCTGCACCAGGCGGTGGAGGAGCGCACCCGCAGCGAGCGGATGAAGGTGGAGCTGGTCACTAACGTGTCCCACGACCTGAAAACGCCGCTGACCTCCATCATCAGCTACACCGAGCTGCTGGCCCAGGAGCCGCTGGCTCCCCCGGCCAGCGAGTACGTCCAGATTATGGGGGAGAAGGCCCAGCGGCTCAAGGCCATGGTCCAGGACGTGTTTGAGGTGAGCAAGGCGGCCTCGGGACAACTCCCGGTAAAGCTGGAGCAGCTTGATTACGCCCGGTTATTGCGCCAGACCCTGGCCGACATGGCCCAGGCCATTGAGGACAGCGGCCTCACCCTGCGCACCGCCATCCCCGAGGGGGAGGTGCCCATCACCGCCGACAGCGACCGGATGTACCGGGTATTTCAGAATCTCATCGGCAACGCGCTGAAGTACTCCCTGCCCGGCTCCCGGGTCTATCTGTCCCTGACAGTGGAGGGCGGAACCGCCTCCGCCAGCGTGCGAAATACCTCCGCCGCCGAGCTGAGGCCGGGCGCGGACTACACCGCCCGGTTCGTCCGTGGGGACGAGAGCCGCACCGACGGCGGCTCCGGCCTGGGGCTGTCCATCGCCGACTCCTTCACCCGGGCCTGCGGCGGAACGCTGACCGTCGCCACTGAGGCGGATCTGTTCACCGCCGTAGTGACCTTTCCGGTCGTAGAGGCATAAAAAGGCCCCCTTTTTAAGGGGGCTCCCGGCAAAGCCGGGTGGGGGTTTCCCCGTAGGAAGCAGTATCTTACGGGGAAAACCCTCCGTCACCGCCTTTGGCGGTGCCACCTCCCTTTGCGAAGGGAGGCTTTCCATTGCCTTTTACAGCTTATCAATCTCTTCCTGCTCCACCGTCTTGATGCCCCGCTTGCCCAAGGCGGCGGTGGCGGCGGCGCTGTCCGCCACCCGGAAGATCATGTAGGCGTGGTCCACGTCCCTGCCCCCCAGGAAGGCGTACATGTACTCCACATTCACCCGGGCGTCGGTGAGGGCCTGGAGAACCTTGTTCAGCCCGCCGGGCACGTCGGGGATGGCCACCCCCAGCACAGGGGTGATGTTGTGGACGTAGCCGGCGTCCTTGAGGACGGTGGTGGTCTTGTACACGTCGTCCACAATGATCCGGGCGATGCCGAAGTCGCTGGTCTCAGCCAGGGAGAAGGCCCGCATGTCGATCTGGTTCTGGGCCAGAATCCCGGTCATGGCATAGAGGGCGCCGGGCTGGTTCTCCAAAAAGACAGAAATCTGTTTAATCATCATTTACCCCTCCTCAAATCTTCCGCTTGTCGATGACCCGGACGGCCTTGCCCTCGCTGCGGACAATGGTCTTGGGGGCCACCAGAGTGACCTTGGCGGCCAGCCCCAGCATGGACCGCAGGCCGTCCACCAGCTCCTTCTGCCGCTTGTTGATCTCACCCATGTTGTCGGTGAACATCTCGGGAGTCATCTCCACCTGAACGTCCAGGGTGTCGGTGTTGCGCACCCGGTCCACAATGATCTGGTAGTTGGCGGGGTAGCCGTGGTTGAGCAGAACGGTCTCAATCTGAGACGGGAAGACGTTGACCCCCCGGATGATGAGCATGTCATCGGTGCGGCCCTGGGGCTTGGTCATCTTCACATGGGTGCGGCCGCAGGGGCAGGGCTCCCGGGTGAGGGTGCAGATGTCCCGGGTGCGGTAGCGCAGCAGGGGGAAGGCCTCCTTGGTGATGGAGGTGAACACCAGCTCGCCCTGGGAGCCCTCGGGGAGGACCTCGCCGGTCTCCGGGTCGATGATCTCGGCGATGAAGTGGTCCTCGTTGATGTGCATCCCCGTCTGGGCGGAGCACTCGAAGGACACGCCGGGACCGGACAGCTCCGTCAGGCCGTAGATGTCGTAGGCCTTGATGCCCAGGGTGTTCTGGATGTCCTGGCGCATCTCCTCCGACCAGGCCTCCGCGCCGAAGATGCCCGCCTTCAGGGGGATCTGGTCGGGGGTGAGGCCCATCTCCTTCATGGTCTCGCCGATGTAGGCGGCGTAGGAGGGGGTGCAGCACAGGATGGTGGCGGACAGGTCCCGGATGAACATAATCTGCCGCTCGGTGTTGCCCGAGGAGGTGGGGATGGTGAGGCAGCCCACCTTGTGGGATCCGCCGTTCAGGCCGGGGCCGCCGGTGAACAGGCCGTAGCCGTAGGACACCTGGCACACGTCCTCGTCGGTGCCGCCGGCTGCCATGATGGCCCGGGCGCAGCAGTCCTCCCACAGGTCGATGTCGTGCTGGGTGTAGAAGGCCACCACCCGCTTGCCGGTAGTGCCCGAGGTGGACTGGATGCGCACGCACTCCTTCAGGGGCTTGGCTACCAGCCCGTAGGGGTAGGCCTCCCGCAGGTCGGCCTTGGTGATGAAGGGCAGCTTGTGCAGGTCGTCGCTGGAGCGGATGTCGTCAGGGGTGAGGCCCTTCTCCTCCATCTTCTTGCGGTAGTAGGGCACATTGTTCCAGACGTGGCGCACCTGCTTCACAAGCCGCTCATCCTGCCAGGCCTTGATTTGTTCCCGGGACGCGCACTCGATCTCGGGCTGGTAGTATCTTTCCATTGGAATCATTCCTCCCCAAAATAAGGTATGTTTTTATTTTGCCAGCAGGCGGCCCCGGTTCATAGTGACCTTGGTCTTGCCAAAGTCCATGTCAAAAATGACGGTCACTGTCACCGGCGGCTCGGGCAGCAGGTCGAATACCCGCTCCGACTCCCAGTCCGCCAGCTCCGCAAAGTTCTCTTTGGCAAAGCCGTCATAGGTGGAGCCGTCCGCCCCCATGTCCATGTTGATCCGGGCCTCATAGCCCTTGTCACCACGGGTGATGGAGATGGTATACTTTGCCGAATTTGTAAACTCACTGGGCAGCTTCTCCTTGAAAAACTGCTTCAGAGCCTGGGCGTTGGCGTCATCGGCCTCCTCCGCCTTCTTGCCGCCGCCGCCAAAGAGGTTAGAAAAAAGATTGGAGAAAAATCCCATATTTCATCGTTCCTTTCCAAATTTATAAGTAGCTTAAAGGATTGCGCTCAAAGCCTCCCTTGCCAAAGGGAGGGGGACCGCCGGACGAAGTCCGGTGGTGGAGGGATTCCGTTAAACGAAGGGCTTCCATAAAACGGAATCCCCCAGTCACGGCTTCGCCGTGCCAGCCCCCTTTCGCAAGGGGGCCTTTTTCGCCTGCGGGCGGGACGAGAGATTACGCCTTCTTTCCCAATTCAAAGGCCTTTTTGTTCAGCTCCAGGAATTTGGGGGGCACCATGGCCTCCAGGGACTCCTGCCAGGCCGCGTCGGGCAGGTCGAAGTAGTGGGACAGCCGGCCCATGAGGATGATGTTCACCGCCTTGCTGCTCCCGGCCTCCTCGGCCAGCTTGAGGCAGTCCAGGGCGTCCACCTTGGCCCCGGCGGCGCGCATTTTCTCCACCAGATTGTCCGGGTAGGAGGCCGCGCCGGTGATGACGGGCATGGGGTCGATCTGCTGGGTGGAGGTGACGATCTGGCCGTCTGGCTTGAGGTAACTCAGCCACCGGGCGGCCTCCAGCAGCTCGAAGGAGACGATATAGTCCGCCTCTCCCTTGTCGATGATGGGGGAATTTACCTTATCCCCATAGCGCACATAGGTGACCACCGACCCGCCCCGCTGGGACATGCCGTGGACCTCGGAGACTTTCACGTCATAGCCCTGCTCCATCAGCAGATGGCCCAGCAGCTTGGAGGCCAGCAGGGAGCCCTGGCCCCCCACGCCGACAATCATAATATTTTTGGTTTCCATCTCTCAGCCCTCCTTTTTGGTGCTCTGGAACGCCTGCACTGGGCACAGCTGCTCACACACGCCGCAGCCCACGCACAGGGTATTGTCCACATGGGCCTTGCCCCCCTTGATGGAGATGGCGGGACAGCCGATTTTCATACAGCTGCGACAGCCCACGCACTTCACCGGGTCCACGGTGAGGGGGGCCTCGTGCTTGACATACTTCAGCAGGGCGCAGGGCCGGCGGCTGATAATCACAGAGGGCTGGTTGGCGGCCAGCTCCTCCTTCAGGACGGCGTCGCAGGCTTTCAGATCGTAAGGGTCCACCACCCGGACCCGTTGGAAGCCCATGGCCTTGCACAGGGCCTCCAGGTCGATCTTGCCGGCGGGGTCGCCCTTGATGTTGTAGCCGGTGGTGGGGTTCTGCTGGTGGCCGGTCATGCCGGTGATGGAGTTGTCCAGGATAATCACCGTGGAGTTGGACTGGTTGTAGGCGATATTGGCCAGGCCCGTCATGCCGGAGTGCATAAAGGTGGAGTCGCCGATGACGGCCACCGTCTTGCCCTCGGCCTCCGCGCCCCGGGCCTTATTGAAGCCGTGGACGGCGGAGATGGAGGCCCCCATGCACAGGGTCATGTCCATGGCGGACAGGGGGGCCACCGCCCCCAGGGTATAGCAGCCGATGTCCCCCAGGACGGTGACCTTGTTCTTGCTGAGGATGTAGAACAGTCCCCGGTGGGGGCACCCGGCGCACATAACGGGGGGCCGGGGCGGGATGGGGTCGTCGATGGTCCGGCCCTCATAGACTTCCTCCCCCATCTTTTTCGCGATGAGGTTCTGGGAGAATTCCCCCTCCATAGGCAGAAATTCCTTGCCAGAGACGGCAAGTCCCAAAGCTTTACAGTGGTTCTCTATGATAGGGTCCAGCTCCTCAATGACAACAAGCTTTTCCACTTTACAGGCAAAATCTTTTATCAGCTTTACCGGCAGGGGGTTGGTCATGCCCAATTTAAGTACGGAGACATCGTTCCCGAATACCTCCTTCACATACTGGTAGCTGGTGGAGGAGGTAATCACGCCGATTTTGGTGCCGCCCATTTCCACCCGGTTGACGGGGGCGGTCTCCGCCCACTCCTGGAGCTTGTGGGCGCGCTCCTCCACGAAGGGGTGGCGGCGGATGGCGTTGCCCGGCATCATGACGTACTTGGCGATGTTCTTTTCATAGGGCTTCATCCCGGGCTCCACCCGGTCAGAGGTCTCCACCAGGGACTGGGAGTGGGCCACCCGGGTACACATCTTCAGCAGCACCGGGGTGTCGAACTGTTCGGACAGCTCATAGGCCAGCTTGGCGAAGGCCAGCGCCTCGGCGGAGTCGGAGGGCTCCAGCATGGGCACCTTGGCGGCGATGGCGTGGTGGCGGGAGTCCTGCTCATTCTGAGAGGAGTGCATCCCCGGGTCGTCGGCCACGCCAATCACTAAGCCGGCGTTGACCCCGGTGTAGCTCATGGTATACAGGGGGTCGGCGGCCACGTTCAGGCCCACGTGCTTCATGGCGCAGAAGGACCGCTTGCCCGCCAGGCAGGCCCCGAAGGCGGTCTCCATGGCTACCTTCTCATTGGGGGCCCACTCGCAGTAGATGTCGTCATACTTGACGGCCTCCTCGGTGATCTCGGTGCTGGGGGTGCCGGGGTAGCTGGAGATCACACAGCACCCCGCCTCATACAGTCCCCGGGCAACAGCGGCGTTGCCCAACATCAGTTGTTTCATGTTGTTTCCCTGCTTTCTGTTTGGTTTCGTTTTACTCTGTAGGGGCGGATATCATCCGCCCGTCTTTGTTTTTTTCGGGCGGATAATATCCGCCCCTGCATTTCGTCGCTGTGGGGCGCAGGGGCCGCCGCCCTCGGCGGCCCGTCTCTGGAAAATGCGGGCCGGCCCCTACGGCTCGTCCTTTTCATGCAGTCCGTGGCGCTGGATAACCTCCCGCATGACGCCGCCCGCCCCGTTGTCCAGCATGGACCGGCGAACCCGGCTGATGGTGGCGCTGGAGGCGCCTGTTTTGTCCAGAATGTCCAGATAGACCAGCCCCTGCTGGAGATAGACCGCCACATCGAACCGCTGCTCCAGGCTCCTCAGCTCGGTGGGGGTACACAGGTCGTCGAAAAACCGGCAGCACTCGTCCAGGTCCTTCAGCTTCAGGATGGTCTCATACAGGGCCAGGCTCCGCTCTTTCTTTTCCCCTTTCGCCATGGATTAACACTCCTTTTCAAAAACGCCCTTTGGAAGGGAATTCAACTGTGTAAAGTGTAACACAGGAAAGTGGGGAAGTAAAGAGTGCTCCCCTTAAAATTTTTGGTTTTCCGGGAATTTTCTTGACAATATCCCAAAAATGCGCTACACTGCTTTAACGGTTAAAATCAATGAAGTACTGCGGACCATGTCCGTTTCAGAAAGGAACGAGCGCAATGCCTATCACCGATCTGCTGGAGCGCAACAGCAAGCTGTACGGCGACGAGGTCGCCCTGGTGGAGATCAACCCCGAGGTCCGGGAGGAGCAGCGGGTCTCCTGGCAGGAGTATGAGCTGATTCAGCCCACCGGCGACGCCCCCTACCGCAGGGAGATCACCTGGTCCATCTTCGACGAGAAGGCCAACCGGGTGGCCAATATGCTGCTGGGCCGGGGCATCCGGAAGGGCCAGAAGGTAGCCATCCTCATGATGAACTGCCTGGAGTGGCTGCCCATCTACTTCGGCATTCTGAAGACAGGGGCCATCGCCGTCCCCCTGAACTTCCGCTACACCTCCGACGAGATTGACTACTGCCTGAAGCTGGCGGACGCCGACGTGCTCTTCTTCGGCCCGGAGTTTACCAGCCGCATGGAGCCCATCGTGCCCAAAATCACCCGGCAGATGCTGCTGTTCTTTGTGGGGGAGCACTGCCCCTCCTTCGCCGAGGACTACCTCCGCGCCACCGCCAACTGCTCCAGCCGCGCCCCCAAGGTGCTGGTGGACGACGAGGACGAGGCCGCGATTTACTACTCCTCCGGCACCACCGGCTTCCCCAAGGCCATCCTCCTCAAACACACCGCCCTGATGCAGTCGGCCCGGATGGAGGCCATCCACCACGAGACCACCCATGACGACGTCTTCCTGTGCATTCCCCCCCTGTACCACACCGGGGCCAAGA
>CATNCS010000019.1 GCA_950097245.1 uncultured Oscillospiraceae bacterium
CCCAAGACTGTGCTGCGGGTAATGAAGAAATATGAGGTGCTGGCGGAGATTCGCAGGCCGAGGAAATGGCAGCAGATGGGGCAGCAGGTCCGCAAATATGAAAACCTGCTTAACCGGGAGTTTCACGCAGACAAGCCCAATAGCAAGTGGGTGACGGACATCTCCTACCTCCAAACCAGGCAAGGCATCTTGTATCTGTCTATGATCCGGGACCTCTACGATAACAGCATTGTGGCCTATAAAACTGCCACGCGCCAGACTGTAGCTTTGGTGCTGGATACTGTTCGCCTTGCCGTACAAAAGGAGAAGAAGACAGTCGCTGCGGAGTTGCAGCTCCACAGCGACCAGGGTGGTCAGTATACGTCCCAAGAGTATTTTGACCTGACTAAAAGATACGGCATCACGCCCTCCATGTCAAGACGCGGAAATTGTTATGACAATGCGATGGCAGAAAATTTCTTCTCCATCCTCAAGACAGAGTGTATCTACCGACAGAAAATTGCCACGTTCCGGCAAGCCAGGGCGTTAATTGATGATTTTATCTATTTTTACAATCATGAGCGCATCCAGATAAAGACTGGAGTGGCGCCGCTTTCGCTGCGCCACTCCGCCTAAATCCTTATTTTTCCTGCCTGTGGTCCCTTTTTTGTACTGTCCGCACAATTTGGGGCGGTTCAAATTACCCGGGGCCCTTTGTGGGGCGTTTCGGTTTGGATAAACGACAACCGCTTTACTTAATCATGGAGGCGACCTCGGCGGCGAAGTCATCTTCCTTCTTCTCAATACCCTCGCCGGTGGCGAAGCGGGTAAAGGCCTTCACGGTGATCTTGCCGCCCAGCTCCTTGGCCACGGCGGCCACGTGCTTCTCCACGGAGATTTTGTTCTCCTTGACGAAGGCCTGCTGGAGCAGGCAGTTCTCCTCGTAGTACTTGCCCAGCTTGCCCATGACGATGCCCTCCTTCACCTTCTCAGGCTTGGCGGCCATCTTGGGGTCGTTGGCCATGATGGCCAGCTGGATTTCCTTCTCCTTGTCCAGCACCTCCTGGCTCACGTTGGACTTGTCCAGATAGGTGGGGTTCATGGCGCAGATCTGCATAGCCACGTCCTTGCCCAGCTCCACGACCTTATCGGCGTCGATGCCCTCGACCTCCAGGTTGACCAGCACGCCCACCTTGCCGTTCATGTGGACATAGGGGACGCTGACGCCCTCAGCGTAGCGGACAAAGCGGCGGATCTGAATGTTCTCGCCGATGGCCAGCACCTTGTCGGCGGTGACGTCGGCGATGGTGCGGTCGGTGCCGGGGTACTTGCAGGCCTTCAGGGCCTCCACGTCGGCGGGGTCGTCCGTGGCCACCACAGAGGCCACGTCCTTGACAAAGCCCTGGAACACGTCGTTCTTGGCCACAAAGTCGGTCTGGGAGTTGACCTCAATGAGAACGCCCACGCCGTTGTCGGCGGCGATAGCCAGGGACACGCCCTCGGCGGCCACCTTGCCGGCCTTCTTGGTCTGGGCGGCAAGTCCTTTCTCACGCAGCCACTCAATGGCCTTGTCGAAGTCGCCGTCGGCCTCTACCAGGGCCTTCTTGCAGTCCATCATGCCAACGCCGGTCATCTCGCGCAGCTTCTGTACGTCTTTCGCAGTGATTGCCATAATATATTACCTCCAAATTGATTGATATCGCAATGTAGGGGCCGCCGCCCTCGGCGGCCCGTTTGCGATGCGGGGCGGCGAGGGCGCCGCCCCCTACAAAATGTCTGTTGTTTTATTATTCCGCAACGGCGGGAGCGGCCTCGGCCTCAGCGGCGGGGGCGGCGTCCTGGCCCTGGCGGCCCTCCTGGATGGCGTTGGCCATGACGGAGGAGATCAGCTTGATGGCGCGGATGGCGTCGTCGTTGCCGGGGATGACGTAGTCAATCTCGTCGGGGTCGCAGTTGGTGTCTACGATGGCCACGATGGGGATGTGGAGCTTGCGGGCCTCGTTGATGGCGTTGCGCTCCTTCCGGGGGTCCACCACGAACAGGGCGCCGGGGAGCTTGCGCATCTCGGTGACGCCGCCCAGGTACTTCTCCAGCTTGGCGATCTCGCCCATGTGCTTGATGACTTCCTTCTTGGGCAGCATGTCGAAGGTGCCGTCCTCCTGCATCTTCTTCAGCTGGGCCAGACGCTCCACCCGGCCCCGCATGGTCTTAAAGTTGGTGAGCATACCGCCCAGCCAGCGGGCGTTCACCCAGTACATGCCCACGCGGCTGGCCTCTTCCTTGATGGCCTCCTGGGCCTGCTTCTTGGTGCCCACGAACAGCAGGGTCTCGCCCTTCTCCCCCAGGGAGCGGACGAAGTTGTAGGCCTCCTCCAGCTTCTTCACCGTCTTCTGGAGATCGATGATGTAGATCCCGTTGCGCTCGGTGTAAATGTAGGTGGCCATTTTGGGGTTCCACCGGCGGGTCTGGTGGCCGAAGTGGACCCCGGCCTCCAGCAGCTGCTTCATAGATACGACTGCCATAGTTTGTTTCCTCCTGTTTTTCAGTTAGTCTTCTGGGGGCATCATGTCCTCCGCCAACCCGGTTTGCCCGGGCACCGGGCGGATGATCCGCACTCCCACGCATAATGCCTTGGTAGTATACCACAACTGTTTTTCTATTGCAACAGTTTTTTCCTGATTTTCCGAAAAATATTCCGTGATATGCGTCTTTCGCCACAAGAAGCGTCCTTTCCGGTGGATTCTTTTGCCCCCGCCGCATAGAATGGCAGGAGAGGGGGCGGAGACGTTGGAGGAGCGGCTGAACATGGGGGGCGGCGGGGTGCTGACCCTGCGGCAGGAGGGCCCGCAGGTACATATGAAAGCGGAGCGGCCGGCGGACGGGAAGGGGCTATATAAGGTGTGGCTCCACGGCGACCAGGGGGGCCAGCTGCTGCTTGGCACCCTGGTTCCGGAAAACGGGACTCTGCGGCTGGGCCGCACCCTGTCCGTCGGCGCCCTGGAGCGGGCGGGCTGCTGGCCCCGGTTCCGGGCGGAGGCGGTGCTGGCCTTCGCCTTCGGCGCGCCCTCCGGGGGGCGGTGGTACTGCGAGCAGCACCCGGACCAGCTGGTGGCCGACCCGGTGCTCCGGGCCCGGCTCCGGGGGGCCATGCTCTGCCGGAGAGGGGAGGAGGGCTTCTCCCTGTCCGCCCCCTTCCGCACCGACCGGCCCGTGTCCCTGGCCGCCCTGTTCTGTCTGGCCCGGGTGGAGCGCCGGGAGGGCCAGCTCCATATGGTCTGGGAATTTGATTCGGAGGGCAATCCAAAAGTTCCGCATAAGAAGGAATAACTTGGACAGACTAACTGCCAGTAACGGAGAATTTCTCCGCTTGAAAGGAGGCAGTTTTATGCCCAATCTCACCAGCAAGGAGCTCACCGCCCTGTCCGACCAGCTGGACTTCGAGCGGGTGCTTCACTGCAAGTACCTCTCCGCCGTCCAGGAGAGCCAGGACCAGGAGCTGAAGGACAAATTTCAGTCCTGCGCCAGCCTTCACCTGCAAAACTACAACACCCTGCTCACCCATCTGCGTTGACAAAGGAGGAACCGCCATGAACGACCAGGAACGAATCACGGATTTTCTGTGCAGTGAGAAGAAGATGAGCGCCAACTACGACACCTTCGCCTCGGAGTGCGTCAACCTGTCCCTGCGGGACGACTTTCTCAACATCTTCAACCAGAGCCACCAGACCCAGAGCGACCTGTTCAAGCTGGCCCAGTCCAAGGGCTGGTACCAGGTGGAGCAGGCCCCCCAGAGCAAGGTGAGCCAGGCCTACACCAGGTTCTCCAACCAGCAGCCCACGGCGTAATATACTCAGCGGGGGTTCTGCATCGGCAGAGCCCCCGCTGTCTCTCTTGACGGATTATTCCTTCTCCCCCGGCGGGGGAATTTTTTACAGGTGCTCCTCCAGCACCTGGACAAAGGCGTCGGGGGGCATGACCCCCACCTTGCGGTCGATCTCCCTGCCGTCCTTGAAAAAGATGACCGTGGGGATGCCGCTGACCTGGTAGCCCATGGCCAGCTCCGGCTCCTCGTCGGTGTTCACCTTGCCGATGACGGCCCTGCCCTCATATTGTTCCGCCAGGCTCTCAATCACCGGACCCAGCATCTGACAGGGACCGCACCACTCGGCCCAGAAGTCCACCATCATCAGCCCGCCCTCAGCCAGGGCCTTGTCAAAGGTCTCCTTGTTAAAATGAATCATTGCGCATTGCTCCTTCCTGTTTGTAAAATATTGTCCTGTAGGGGCGCATATCATGCGCCCGCGGGCGGATTCGCGTCCAGATATTCGCAGGCGGACAGGGCGGCCACGTGGCCCTCTCCCACCGCCTTGGAAATCTGGAGCGGCCCGCCGGTGCAATCCCCGGCGGCAAAGACGCCGGCCACATTGGTGGCCATCCGCCGGTCCACCCGGATAAACCCCTCCTCCGTCTCCAGGGCAGGGAGCAGGTCGGTGGGGGCCACCGCCCGGCGGAGGATGAACACCCCGGCACAGGGGAGGAGGGCGCCGTCTGCCTCCAGCCCGGTGACGGTCTGTTCCCCCTTGACGGCCAGCTTTCCCGCCTGCACGCAGGGGATGTCCTTGTCCAGCCCCTCAGGCCGGAGGGGGGAGACGTAGGTCACCTGACAGCCAAGGGATCTCAGGTAGTTGGCCTCCTGGGGGGCGTCCGGGGCCAGGCCCACCACAGCCACCGGCCGGTTCCGGTAGAGCATCCCGTCGCAGGTGGCGCAGTAGCTCACCCCCCGGCCCAGGTACTCCGCCTCGCCGGGGTACTTGGCGTTCCGGACCACCCCGGGGGCCAGAATCAGAGCCTTTCCCTGGCAGACCTGGCTGCCCACGGTGAGAGAAAAGCCCTTCCAGGCCAGCAGGGACAGCGCTTTGCCCACAACAAAGTCCGTCCCCAGGGCCTGCGCGTGGCGGACAAACTCCTCCAGCAGCTCCAGGCCCGTGCGTCCGGGGAGACCGGGGTAGTTGTCCACCCGCTCCGCCTTCGCCAGGGGGCTGTCCTGCCAGCGGCCGCCGATGACCAGAACGGACTTGTCCCGGCCCCGGGCGGCCACCGCCGCCGCCAGCCCCGCGGGGCCGGAGCCCAGCACCATAATATCGTAGCTCATACCGTCCCTCCCTGTACCTGATTATCATGCCCCTTTTAGGGAAAAGCTTTCATAAAAAGCCGGACGCGGCTCTCCATATCACAGGGAGTCCGGATCAGAAGGGATACCGGGTGCGGACATAGAAATTCTCCTCCTCCAGCTCCTGACGGGTGATCTCCCGGTCCCAGTGAATCGTTTCGTCGTAGTTTCCCTCGGTCACGATCACGCTGTCTTCGCGCTTCTCCAGCACCACCACCGTATGGGTGTCCTCCCGCGTCCGGAGAATGTCCCCCGCCCGGAGCCTGTCGAAATTGGAGTGGACGGCGGTGAGCGGCAGCGCTCCAAACACCGTGTCGCTGAGCAGGAATGCGAAGGCAGCACAGCCGTGGCCCCTGAAATACAGCGTCTGAGAGGTGTAGTGGTTGTCCTCGTTGGTCCAGCGCATTCCCTCCGGATAGCTGCGCCGCAGGCCGTTTATGATCTCACGGACGTTGTCCTCCGTAATCTCCTTCCCGTTGGCCAGCCGCGCGTCTGTCTGCGCCTTCCGGTCCGCCCCCGTTGTGACGGCGTCGTAGAGGGAGCAGAGCACGGTGGCGGCCTGGGCCCGGTCCATGGTGGCCTCGGGGGAGAAGCCGCTGCCCGTGCCGCTGAGCAGCTTCATAGACCAGCAGGTGAGCACGGCGTCCCTGTTCCGGCCCGTCACGTCGTTCACATCGTCGATTTCCATTCTGGCCCAGGCCTTGTCCACCTCGGTGGGCAGCTGCTTGTTCTCCGCCTGGAGGTAGTTGTACATCATCTGCGCCATGATTTCACGGGGGACAGGCTGGCCGCTCTGACTGTCCCACGCGTCTCGATTGGCCATGACGGTGCCGTCCCACAGCCCGTGGCTGTCGGCCACGGCGCAGTAGGGCGCCCACCACGCCCCGGTGTTTCCCTCCGCGGCCCGCTTCACCTCGTCCCGGTAGCGGATGGAGCACAGCATCACGGCGTACTCCCGATAGCTCACCTTGCTGTCCGGGGCGTAGCGCCCGTCGCCCATGCCGTTGACCAGGCCCAGGGAGGCGGCCCGCTCAATATAGGGGGCGGCCCAGTTGCCCTCCTTCACGTCGGTGAAGGTCCCCGCGGCAAGGGCGGGGGTGCACAGCCCCAGACACAGTGCCAGTGACAGCAGGGCGGAGATCACTTTTTTCATCGGTCTGCTTCCTCCTTATATTCTGCTGGAATCAAGACCAAATATAGCACATTTTTTTGGAGATGGCAAGGGAGAAGGAAATACTTGCAAGACGGACGTTTCTGGTGTAAAATAACCCCATTGACAAAGGAGGAGAGAGCCCATGTCTGACGAGATCAAAACCGCCGCCGGGGAGGAGACCCCGGAGAGCCAGAACTTTATCCACCAGTTTATTGCGGAGGACATCGCCGAAGGGGGGCGCTGCGCCGGGATGCGGGTCCACACCCGTTTCCCCCCTGAGCCCAACGGCTATCTGCATATCGGCCACTGCAAGGCCCTGATTATCGACTTCGGCTCCGCCGAGAAGTTCGGCGGCATCTGCAACCTGCGCATGGACGACACCAACCCCGCCAAGGAGGACACCGAGTTTGTGGACGCCATCAAGGAGGACATCCACTGGCTGGGCTTCGACTGGGGGGACCGGTTCTTCTACGGCAGCGACTACTTTGAAAAGACCTACGAGCTGGCCGTGGGCCTGATTAAGAAGGGGCTGGCCTACGTCTGCGAGCTCACCCCCGAGCAGTTCCGGGAGTACCGGGGGGACGTGAACACCCCCGCCCGCTCCCCCTGGCGGGACCGGCCTATCGAGGAGAGCCTGGACCTGTTCCAGCGCATGCGGAACGGGGAGTTTCCCGAGGGCAAATACACCCTCCGGGCCAAGATCGACCTGGCCAGCGGCAACTTCAACATGCGGGACCCGGTGCTCTACCGCATCCGCTATATCGAGCACCACCGCCAGGGCACCAAGTGGTGCATCTTCCCCATGTACGACTTCGCCCACCCCATCCAGGACGCCCTGGAGGGCATCACCCACTCCCTGTGCTCCCTGGAGTATGAGGACCACCGGCCCCTGTACGACTGGGTCATCAACAACACCGACGTGCCCTCCAAGCCCCGGCAGATCGAGTTTGCCCGGCTGGGCATCAACTACACCGTCATGTCCAAGCGGAAGCTGCGCAAGCTGGTGGAGGAGAAATATGTCTCCGGCTGGGACGACCCCCGCATGCCCACCCTGTGCGGCCTGCGCCGCCGGGGCTACACCCCCGCCGCCATCCGGAACTTCTGCGACCGCATCGGCGTGGCCAAGAACACCTCCACCGTGGAGTACGGCTTTCTGGAGCACTGCCTGCGGGAGGACCTGAACGACCACGCCAAGCGGGTGATGGCCGTGCTGCGGCCCGTCAAGCTGGTGATTACCAACTACCCCGCCGGCCAGAGCGAGAAGCTCACCGTGGAGAACAACCCCCTGGACCCCTCCGCCGGGACGCGGGAGGTGACCTTCTCCCGGGAGCTGTGGGTGGAGGCGGAGGACTTCCTCCCTGAGCCCGTGCCCAAGTACAAGCGGCTCTACCCCGGCGGCCCCGAGTGCCGGCTGAAGGGGGCCTACCTCATCAAATGTGTGGGCTATGAGACCGACGAGGCGGGCAATGTCACCGAGATTGCCGCCGAGTACGACCCGGACAGCCGGGGGGGCGACCCCGCCGACGGCCGGAAGGTGAAGGGGGCCACCATCCACTGGGTGGACGCCTCCACCGCCGTGGATGCGGAGGTCCGCCTGTACGACAACCTCTTTGCCGACGAGAACCCCGACGGCGGCGACAGGGACTTCCTGGACTGCCTGAACCCCGGCTCTCTGGAGGTGCTCACCGGCTGCAAGCTGGAGGCCTCCCTGGCCGCCGCCCAGCCGGCCGACCGGTTCCAGTTCCTCCGCCTGGGCTACTTCTGCGCCGACTCCAAGGACTCCAGGCCCGGGGCTCTGGTCTTTAACCGGGCAGT
Source organism: uncultured Oscillospiraceae bacterium (assembly GCA_950097245.1). Taxonomy (GTDB): domain Bacteria; phylum Bacillota; class Clostridia; order Oscillospirales; family Oscillospiraceae; genus Lawsonibacter. Next base: position 8,118 of record CATNCS010000019.1, read on the forward strand.
CAGCCTGAAGGACAGCTTCAAGCCCGGAAAATAAGGAAAAATAATTCTGGCCCGCCCCCGATGGGGGCGGGCCTTGCTGTCAGGCTCTGCCGGACTCAAAAATAACGGGATATCCCTGGCAGCTGACCATGCCGCTCTTTACCTCCACAGTCCCCTCCCCGGCCAGATTCTCATACCGGCCGTCGGGGGCGTCCACGGGGACAGGGACACAGCTCCCACGGACGCTGAAGACGCCCACCAGCTGCCGGTCCCCCTGGCGGTGGACGGCCCGCAGCACCTCTCCGGGCAGGGCATCCACCTGGTAGACGCTGTCGGTGAACAGGGGGTGCTTCTTCAGGGCACACAGCCGGCGCAGCTGCCGGGAGCGGTCCGGGCCGGACCAGTCCACCGGGTCCCGGTCGAAGAGGCTGGGCAGGTGGCGGTCCCCCGCCTCCTGGCCGCCGTAGAGCAGTGCGGCCCCCTTCTGGAAGAAGAGGAAGGCGGTCCAGTTGTCCAGGGCCCGGCTGTCAGGGATGAGGAAGGCCGCCCGGGGCTGGTCGTGGTTCTCCAGATACCGCAGCTTCACGTAGTTGCCGGGGTAGATGGTCTCCTGCTGGCTGACGGCCCGGGCGTACTGCTCCAGGGGGAGCTCCCCCTTCAGACAGGCCGTAAAGGTGTGGTAAACATCGTACTCATAGCAGATATCGAAGGCCTCAAAGGCCTGGGAGTCGGACAGGCAGCTGTGGCCCAGCCCCCGCATGGCGGAGATGAAGGGGGGCTCCACCGTCTCAGCCAGCCAGAGGCAGCCCGGGCGGACCTGCTCCACCTGGGCCCGCGCCTCCTTCCAGAAGTCCAGGGGCACCAGGGAGGCCACATCGCACCGGAAGCCGTCCACCATGGAGGCCCAGTATTTCAGCGCCCCGATCAGATAGTCCCACAGCCCCCGGTGGGTGAAATCCAGGTCGATAATGTCGGACCAGTCGCCCACCTTATTGCCGAAGGAGCCGTCCGGCTTGTGGAAAAACCACTCCGGGTGCTCCCCGGCCAGAAGGGAGTCGGGAGAGGTGTGGTGATACACCACGTCGATGATGCACCTCATGCCCAGGCCGTGGATGTCGTCCACCAGGCGGCGAAAGTCCTCCAGGGTTCCGTACTCCGGATTGACGGACAGGTAGTCCCGGATGGCGTAGGGACTGCCCAGCGAGCCCTTGCGGGCCTTCTCCCCGATGGGGTGGATGGGCATCAGCCAGATCACGTCCGCCCCCAGCTCTTTGATTCGGGGCAGGTCCCTCCGCACCCCCTCAAAGGTCCCCTCCCGGGTATGGTTGCGCACATAGACGGAGTAAATTACCTGATTGCGGTAAGCTTTGCTGGTCTGTTCTGCCAAGGCTGGATTCCTCCTTACAGCTTCATTTCCAACGTATTATAGCACATGAAAAAACGGACTTCCAGCCGTTTGAGGAAAAAAATCCCGGGCTCCGGACGGACCGGAGCTCGGGACTGACAGAGGGCTTATCCGCCCAGGTAGGCCTCCTTGACCTGGGGATTGACAATCAGCTTGTCCGCGCTGTCCGACAGCACGATCTCGCCGGTCTCAATGACGTAGCCCCGTTTAGCAATGCGCAGGGCCTGATTGGCGTTCTGCTCCACCAGCAGGATGGTGGTGCCCGTCTTGTTGATGTTTACAACGGTGTCGAAGATCTGGTCCACCAGCAGGGGGGACAGGCCCATGGAGGGCTCGTCCAGCAGCAGCAGCCTGGGGGAGGACATCAGGGCCCGGCCCATGGCCAGCATCTGCTGCTCGCCGCCGGACAGGGTGCCGGCCAGCTGATTTTTCCGCTCCAGCAGGCGGGGGAACATCTCATAGATGTGATCCAGGTCCTTTTTCACGCCCTCCTTGTCCTTCCGGCTGTAGGCGCCCAGCAGCAGGTTGTCCTGCACGGAGGTGCGCACAAACACCCGCCGGCCCTCGGGAACCATGGTCATGCCCATCTTTACGATGTCCCGGGTGCCGGCCTGGTCGATGGCCTTCCCCTGGAAGGAGACGGAGCCGGTGTAGGGCAGCTGGTGCATCAGGGAGGTGAGCAGGGTGGTCTTGCCCGCGCCGTTGGCCCCGATGAGGGAGACGATCTCCCCCTCCTCGATGGACAGGCTCAGATCCTTCAGCGCGTGAATTTTTCCATAAAAGACGTTCAGGCCCTTTACCTCAAGCAGTGCCATTTCCCGACGCCCCCTTTCCCAGATAGGACTCAATTACCACCGGATCGTTCTTGACCTCTTCCGGCTTGCCCTCGGCAATCTTCTGCCCGTGGTCGAAGACCACCACCCGCTCGGCGATATTCATCACCATGCGCATGGCATGCTCAATGAGGATGATGGAGTAGTTGTCCGACTTGAGCCGCAGGATAATCTCCACCAGCTCGTCCTTTTCGTGGGGATTCATGCCGGCGGCGGGCTCGTCCAGCAGGATGAGGCTGGGCTCGGTGGCCAGCACCCGGGCGATTTCCAGCCGGCGCTGCATGCCGTAGGGGAGGTTTTTGGCGATCCAGTCCTTCTTGTCGTAGATGCCCACGTAGTCCAGGCACTTCTTCACAAACTCCTCGTTGGTGGCTATCTCATCCCGCTGCCGCTTGCTGTTGACAACGGCATCCCAGATCCCGGTGTGCCGGCGGCAGTGGCGGGCGATAACGATGTTTTCCGCCACGGTCAGGTTGCCAAACAGACGGATGTTCTGGAAGGTCCGGGCCATGCCCAGCTCGGTGATCTTTTCCGGGTGCATGTGGGTGATGTCCTTGCCCTTGAAGACCACCTGGCCGGAGGTGGCGGAGGAGATACCGGTAATCACGTTGTAGAAGGTGGTCTTTCCGGAGCCGTTGGGGCCGATGATGGCGACAATCTCGCCCTCGTCGATATGGAAATCAATTTCGCTGTTGGCCTTCAGGCCGCCAAAGGCCTTGGTGACTTTATGTGTTTCAAGCAGCATTTTTTTGACCTCCTTACCCTTCGTCCTTTTCCTTCCGGCCCCAAATGCCCTGAGGACGTACCCGCATCATAACCACCAGCAGCAGGCCGTACAGGATATTCCAGGGGTCGAAGCTCAGGCCCGCCATGTCCTTGACGGAGTGGAATACCTCGGGCAGGATGGTCATCAGTGAGCCGCCCAGGATCATGCCCTTGATGCTCATCCGTCCGCCAATGACCACCATGGAGAAAATCTGAATGGATTTGGTGGAGCTGAACAGCTCGGGGCTCACCATGGTGGCGAAGGCCGCCTGGATGCTCCCGGCGATGCTGCAGATGGCGGCGGAGATGACCATAGCCAGGGTTTTGTAGTACTTCACATTGATGCCCATGGCCTCGGCGGCGATCTCATCCTCCCGGATGGCGGCGAAGGCGTAGCCCACCCGGGAGCGCTGCACCCGCCAGGAGAAGAAGGCCGCCACCGACACCAGCAGGAACAGCAGAATCATGTAGCCGCCCTTGTTGGTAGCGGCAAGCTTGGTGATGCGGACCCCGAAGACCTCAGGGGCCTTCAGGCCGGCCATGCCGCCGGTGCCGCCCAGGACGGGGACGTTAATGGCGATATAGCGGAAAATCTCGCAGAAGGCGTAAGTAATGACCACCAGGAACTGGCCCTTGACCCGGAGAGAGGCGGCGGCCAGGGGGATGGCCAGCAGCATGGACATGAGCATGCCCACAAAGATGGACAGCCAGAAGTTCAGTCCGGTATAGGTGAGCAGCACGGCGGTGGTGTAGGCGCCGATGCCGTAGAAGGCCGCGTGGCCCAGGGAGGTCTGGCCCAGATAGCCGGAGATGAAGTTCAGCCCCAGGGCCAGCAGGGCGGAGAGCAGGCAGGTAACCAGAATATGCTGGGTGTAGGAGGGTATCCAGGCCTTACCGCCATGGAATTTGTCCACAAAGCAGACGAACAGAATCAGAATGGCGGAGATCAGGAAGGTCACGCGGCCGCTCAAGCCGAACAGCCACTCGCCGCTGTTGATGCGCAGTTTCTTCATGAATTTCCGCCCCCCTTACACTTTTTCTTCAAACTTATAGCCCATCAGGCCGGAGGGCTTGATCAGCAGGATGAAGATCATAATGGCAAAGCCGATGGCGTCCTTGTAGCCGGTGGAGATAAAGCCGGCGGTGAGGCTCTCGGCGATGCCCAGCAGGATGCCGCCCACCAGAGAGCCGGCGATGCTGCCGATGCCGCCCAGAATGGCGCAGGACCAGCCCTTCAGGCCGGCCAGGGCCCCCATAATGGGGTCGATGGCGTAGAGCAGGCCGATGAAGAAGCCGGCGGCGGCACCCAGCGCGCCGCTGATGGCGAAGGTAATTTTAATCAGCAGCTCGGCGTTGACCCCCATCAGGCCCAGGGTCTGCATGTCCTGAGAGGCGGCCAGCATAGCCTTGCCGGTGAGGGTCCGCTTCATGAACAGCTCCAGAGCCACCATGATAACAAAGGTGCCGATGAGGATAATCAGGTGCAGGGAGCTGATGGTGATGGCCGAGTCCCCTACCCGGAACAGGGTGAGCAGCTCCTGCTCAATCAGCTCGGGGTAGGCGCGGGGGTTAACGGTAAAGGCCGCGCTGGCGGAGTAGCGCAGAATGGTGGACAGGCCCAGAGCCGTAATAAAGCCGGTGGCCGCCAGAACGCCCCGCTTGCGCAGGGGCCTATAGCCTACCTCATCCACCAGGACCGCGATGACCATGCCGGCCAGCATGGAGACCAGCAGCGCCGGAATCAGAGGGAGATGGAGGAAGGTTGTCACAAAGTAGCCCACATAGGCCCCCAGCATGTAAACCTCACCGTGAGTCCAGTTGATGACGCCTACAATGCCGAAAACAGTGGTCCAGCCGATGGCAATCAGGGAGTAGATGCCGCCCTGGGCCAGGCCGTTGATAATCTGCTGTAAGAACACAAACATATATTCACATTCACCACCCGAATCTGTCTAAATATGAAAGATACCTCAGGGTAAATAAGATATGGCCGGCGGCAGGCCTCTGCCGCCGGCCATATGATAGAAGGATCAGCCCTCGTAGCGGACGTACTCGCCGTCCTTAACAGTCAGGACCAGGTAATCACGGATCCACTCGCCGTCCTCGTTAAAGGTGACGGTGCCGGTGATGCCGTCGTAGTTGCTGGCGCGCAGGCCCTCAGCCATGGTGGCCCGGGTCAGCTCGCCGTCGTTGGCCTCCATGGCCCGGGCGGCGGCCTCAGCGATGACATACATCTGGTCATAGGCCAGAGCGGCAAAGTGGTCGGGGACCTCGTTGTACTTGGCCTTGTAGCTGGCAACGAACTGCTGCACCCGCTCGTCGGGGTCGTTGGCCACGAAGGCGCCCACAGCCAGGATGCCCTCAGAGGCGGAGCCGGCGATGTCGATGATGTTCTGGTTATACACCCCCGGAGGGCCCATGATAACGGCCTCGATGCCCATCTGGCGGGCCTGCTTGATCAGCAGGGCGCTGTCAGTGGTGGTGCCGCACAGGGCGAGACACTCGGGGTTCATGCTCTTCACGTTGGTGAGGATAGCGGAGAAGTCCTGATCGGTGGCCTGGTACTCGATGGCGTCCAGAACCTCGCCGCCGTTGCTGAACTCCTCAACGAAGCTCTCCTTCAGGCCGATGCCGTAGTCGTTGTTGGGGTACAGGGCGACAGCCTTGGTGTAGCCCATGTTCTTGAAGTTACGGGCGATGTTGGGGCCCACCTGAGCGTCCTGCACGGCCATGCGGAAGAAGTAGTCGCTCAGGCCCAGCAGGGAGGCAGCGCTGGAGCTGACCACCATTTCAGGCAGGCCGGCGTCGCCGGAGATGGGCAGCATGGCGGCGGTGCAGGAGGTCAGGCAGCAGCCGCCCATGACCATAACCTCGTCGTCGTCGGCGAACTTCTGAGTGCCGGAGGCGGCGGTGGCGGGGTCGCCGGCGTCGTCATAGGACTCCAGCACCAGCTGGGCGCCGTAGATGCCGCCGTTGGCGTTGATCTCATCCATAGCCAGGCGGTAGCCGTTCTCCTGCTTCACGCCGTAGGTGGCGTTGTTGCCGGACAGGGGGGCCACCAGGCCGATCTTAATGGTGTCGGACTTGGCGGTGATCTCGCCGGAGGGCTGGGAGCCGCTGGCGGCGGGAGTGCTGGTGGTGGGGTTGCTCTTCGCGGGGGTGGAGCTGTTGCCGCCGTCGGAACAGCCGGCCATGGTCAGAACCATCGCCAGAGCCAGTGCGGCACTGAGGTACCTTTTCTTCATTTTCTTTCCTCCTCAATAACTGTAGGTTGGGGTAGGGATTTTGCTGTTTATGTAATACCATGCCGGGAACAGCCGGTCAGGCATAACATACAGGATGGGACTTTTATTACACTGCGTGGATAAAGAAAAAACATTTGTCCATGCTACTCGTACAATTATCTTCGCAAAAATTAAACATCAAGATTGTCCATAATTCAATGGACAAATTGTACAAAATTTCGCCTAAATCATGGACAATTCGGATTGAATCGCCCGGGAAAAGCACGCTTGACTGGACAAAAAGTATAAAAACAAGGAAAATTTTGGACATTGTGTAGCTTTGGCCTGCCGGCGGGGGGACGTTTTGTCGATGCCCCCTCCAAGAGAAAAAGAGCAGAGGCAGCCCTTCCGGACGCCTTTGCCCTTCAAAACGACAGATACCATCCGCGCCGACAACCGACGCCGGATTTTTCATTATTATACGACATTCCGGGGCTGGCCGCAAGGGATAAATCCAATAAAATGCGTTGGCTCAGCGCAGGGATATGGATCATATTGCACAAGATCGGAGAGGAAAACTGAATGCCGGCCCGGCCGGGACGAAAATTTATTCATGATTAAGAAAATTTCCCCGGGTTTTTATGAATATTTATTCTCAATTGCCCTTGACCAACGGGCTGCGGACACTGTATGATACTCAGGAAGAATCCCCTCTATATTGAAAGATGAGAGAAAAGAGGTTTTGTCATATGCCAGGCTTGAGCAATCGGGTGCAGACCTTTACCGACTCCGTCATCCGCCGCATGACCCGCATCAGCGACGAGCACGGGGCCATCAACCTGTCCCAGGGCTTTCCGGACTTCGACCCGCCCAGGGAGATTCTGGACACGCTGGCCAAAGCGGCCTACGCCGGCCCTCACCAGTACTCCATCACCTTCGGCGCGGAGAACTTCCGCCAGGCCCTGGCCAAGAAGCAGGGCAGGGCCATCGGCCGGGAGATCGACCCGGAGACCGAGATCGTGGTCACCTGCGGCGGCACCGAGGCCATGATGTGCGCCATGATGACCATCTGCAACCCCGGGGACAAGGTGCTGGTTTTCTCCCCCTTCTATGAAAACTACGGCGCAGACGCCATCCTGTCCGGGGCCGACCCCATCTACATCCCCCTGGTGCCCCCGGAGTACCACTTCGATATGGGGCTGGTGGAGGAGGGCTTCCGGCAGGGGGCCAAGGCCATCATCGTTTGCAACCCCTCCAACCCCTGCGGCAAGGTGTTCTCCCGGGAGGAGCTGCTGGGCATCGGGGAGCTGGCCCTGAAGTACGACGCCTTTGTGGTCACCGACGAGGTCTATGAGCACATGGTGTACGCCCCATACAAGCACACCTGCATGGCCTCTCTGCCCGGAATGTTTGACCACACCATCACCTGCAACTCCCTGTCCAAAACCTACTCCATCACCGGCTGGCGGCTGGGCTACCTGGTGGGGCCGGAGGAGGTGGTGGAGGGGGCCAAGAAGGTCCACGACTTCCTCACCGTGGGGGCGGCCGCCCCCCTTCAGGAGGCCGCGGTCACCGGCCTGGAGTTCCCCCGGAGCTACTACGACCAGCTGCTGGACACCTACACCCGCAAGCGGCAGTACTTTCTGGACGGCCTGGACCGCATCGGCCTGAAGCACAACGTCCCCCAGGGCACCTACTTCGTCCTCATCGACATCCAGGATTTTCTGGACCTGCCCCGGCTCAAGGGCTGGACCGACCTGGAGTTCTGCGAGTGGATGATTGTCAACATCGGGGTGGCCGCTGTGCCCGGCTCCAGCTTTTTCAAGGAGCCGGTAAATCACCTGATCCGCCTCCACTTCGCCCGGGAGGAATCCACCATTGACGAGGCCCTCTCCCGCCTGTCCAGGCTGACGGAGCTGCTGAAATGATGGAGACAAAATCTGTATTTTTCTGCAATTACTCCGTGGGGACAGAGGTGTACAGCCTGGTCCCGGAGGTGTGCCGCCCCTTTGGCACAAGGGCGCTGCTCATCGGCGGCAGGAAGGCCATGGCGGCCGGCCTGTCCGGGCTGGAGGCGGCCCTGGCGGGCAGCGGGCTGGAGATTCTTCAGGCGGCGGAGTTCGGCGGGGACTGCACGGTGGAGCAGGGAGAGCACTGGGCCCGGTGTGCCAAAGCGTCGGGGGCGGATATGATCTTCGGCATGGGGGGCGGCAAGGCCCTGGACACCGCCAAGCTGGCTGCCTTCCAGGCCGGTCTGCCGGTGTTCACCTTCCCCACCATCGCGGCCACCTGCGCCGGCACCACCGCCCTGTCGGTGGTCTACCGGGAGGACGGGAGCTTCTCCCACTTCGCCTTCTACCCCCGGCCCGCCCGGCACTGCTTTATCCACCTGGACATCCTGGCCCGCGCCCCCTGGCAGTACCTCCAGGCGGGGATGGGAGACACCATGGGCAAGTTCTTTGAGTGCCACTTCGCCGCCCGGGGGGACGCCCTGGCCCACAGCTCCGCCCTGGGGCGGGAGATCAGCAACATGTGCTACGCCCCTCTGGTGGAGCACGGGGTTCAGGCCCTGGCCGACTGCAAGTCGGGCCGGGCCACCCACGCCCTGGAGCAGGCCGTGCTGGCCAACGTCGTCAGCACAGGGCTTGTCTCCCTGCTGGTGCTGGACCAGTACAACTGCGCCGTCGCCCACTCGGTTTACTACGGACTGGTCCTCCTCCCCGGCTTTGAGGAGAAGTATCTCCACGGCAATGTGGTGGCCTACGGCGTGCTGGTCCAGCTGGCGGTGGACCGGGACTGGGACCGCGCCCGGGAATTGAAGGCCTTTCTCCGTCAGCTGGACATCCCCGCCACCCTGGGGGAGATGGGCGTCCCCCTGAACCGTGAGGTCCTGGCGCCCGTCCTGCGGGAGACGGTGGCGGGCCCGGACATGGAGCACATCCCCTACCCGGTGACAGAGGACATGATCTATCAGGCCATGGAGGCCGTGGAGCGTATGACCCTGTAATTTGTTGCAAGGAGAGAGAAATACCATGACAAAAAGCTATGTTAACAGCAAAAACATGATGAAATTCCTTTTGGGCTCCGCCCTGGGCATTCTGATGTTCCTGGTGCCCATCCCCCAGGGTGACTCCTTTACCACCCTGCTGGATTTTGTCAAGTCCTTTCTCAAGGACCTGTTTGGGGCCAGCCTGAACTACATCCTGGTGGTCATTATTGTGGGCTCCGCCGTTCTGACGGTGTACGACTACATCTGCAAGCCGGACTGGATTCGGAAGAACCACTACTTGAGCAAGGCCTTCTGCTCCACCCCCCTGTATCTGGTCTCCAAGATTCTGGGCGCGGTATTCATCGTGATGGTGGTGTTCCATGTTGGGCCGGAGTACATCACCTCCGTGGACACCGGGGCCACCATGGCGGACCTGTGCGCCACCCTGTTCTGCATTGTGCTGGGCTTCAGCTTCTTTCTCCCCTTCCTGACGGACTGCGGAATTATGGAGTTTCTGGGCGTTCTCCTCAAGCCGGTGGTGCGGCCCCTGTTCCACGTGCCCGGCCGGGCCTCCATCGACCTGATCGCCTCCTGGTTCGGCGCCTCCAACGCCGCCGTCATCCTCACCCGGGAGCAGTACATGAAGGGCTTCTACACCAAGCGTGAGGCCGGCTATATTATGACCAACTTCTCCATCGTGTCCATCCCCTTCTGCCTGCTGATTGCCAACACTGTGGGTATCTCCAGCCTCTTCCCGCCCTTCTACCTGTGCATCTGTGTGGTGGGTGTAATTCTGGCCGTGGTCCTCGCCCGGATTCCCCCTATCCGCACCCTGCCCGACACCTATCAGGAGCAGGTGGGCAAGCAGATTAACGAGGATGTCCCCCAGCAGACCAGCCTGATGAACTACGCCCTGGAGAGCAGCTGCAGGCGGGCGGAGAGCTTCCGGCTGAAAAACGTGGTCTCCGGCGGCATGGAGGTGCTGATGGGGATGTACTTTGATCTGATCCCCATTGTCATCTCCTGGGGCACCATTGTGCTGATGATCGCAACCTACACCCCTCTGTTCCAGTGGATTTCCTACCCCATGGGGCTGTACCTCCAGCTTTTCGGTGTGGAGGAGGCCTTCGCCGTGGCCCCCGCCACCCTGATCGGCTTTACCGATATGTTCGTCCCCGCCCTGCTCATCACCGGCGTCTCCGCCGTAAAGACCAAGTTCATCATCGGTGTGCTCTCCCTGGTGCAGATCATCTATATGACAGAGGTGGGAGCCATCATCATTAAGAGCGAGATCCCCCTGAATTTCATCAAGCTGTTTATCATCTTTATGGAGCGCACCCTGATCGCCATTCCTCTGATTGTCCTGTTCGCCAACCTGGTTCTGTAAAAAACGCTCCCTGGCAGGCGGCGCCTCCCCCAAATACGGGGGAGGCGCCGTCCTATATAGGCGTGGGACCCAGCTTTTCCGGCGGGAGGCCCAGCAGCAGCAGCGCCCCGGCGGCGGCCAGGGCGGACAGCTCATCCTCCCCCGGCGCCAGGGAGACGGGGAACTCCTGCCGCTCCACCACCTGGCCGTCCACCGTCACCAGCTCCCGCTGGAGAGCGGCCCACAGAGTATCCCCCTCCCGGCTGGAGATGGTCAGGCTGTCCCGGGGTGAGGACCCGTAGCTCACCGCGCTGGCCGCCTGGGGAGGCGTCCCCCTCATCCCGCCGGGCAGGAGCACTGTGCGGCACTGCCTGGGCAGGGGGATTCCCCTGGCCGCGGCCTGAGGCGACACCACCAGCAGCGCCGGATGGTCCACGCTGGCGCACTGGCCCCGCAGGCCGCCCCAGGCCCGCAGCTGCCGCAAAATGGACTGCTCAATGCCCTCTCCGGCCTCCAGTACCTGTAAACACTCCATAATTCCTCTCTCCTTTCCGGTGAGTTTGCGCAGTTTCGCCCATTTTATGCGTTGACTTTTCCCCCGCCTTTCTGGTAATATGTAGGCTGATAGATTGGGTTTATATGCTCAGTGGAAAATGTGAGGTATCACCATGGCACAGAAGAAAAACTACGGCAACGACTCCATCTCCGCCCTGAAGGGGGCCGACCGGGTGCGCAAGCGCCCGGGAGTTATCTTCGGCTCCGACGGGCTGGAGGGCTGCGAGCACGCCGTCTTTGAAATCATGTCCAACGCCATCGACGAGGCCCGGGAGGGCCACGGCTCTCTGATTACCGTCACCCGGTTTGAGGACGGCTCCATCCAGGTGGAGGACCAGGGCCGGGGCTGTCCGGTGGACTGGAATGAGAAGGAGCAGAAGTTCAACTGGGAGCTGGTCTTCTGCGAGCTCTACGCCGGCGGCAAGTACGACAACGAGGGCGGGGACAACTACGAGTACTCCCTGGGCCTCAACGGCCTGGGCTCCTGCGCCACCCAGTACGCCAGCGAGTTTATGGACGTCACCGTGTGGCGGGAGGGGAAAAAGTATTCCCTCCACTTCGAGAAGGGGGAGAACATCGGCGGGCTGAAATCCGAGCCCACCGACCGGGGCAAAAAGACGGGCACCACCATCCGCTGGAAGCCCGACCTGGAGGTGTTCACCGACATCAGCATCCCGGTGGACTACTACCTGGACGTGATGAAGCGCCAGGCGGTGGTCAACGCCGGGGTGACCTTCCGGTTCCGGAACCAGGCGGGTGGAAAATTCGAGACCACCGACTTCCAGTATGAAAACGGCATTGTGGACTATGTCACCGAGCTGGCCGGAGAGGACGCCCTCACCACCCCGGTGTTCTGGCAGACCGAGCGGAAGGGCAAGGACCGGGCGGACAAGCCCGAGTACAAGGTGAAGCTGTCTGTCTCCTTCTGCTTCTCCAACAAGGTGCAGGTGGTGGAGCACTACCACAACTCCTCCTGGCTGGAGCACGGCGGCTCCCCGGAGAAGGCCATGCGCTCCGCCTTCGTCTCCGCCATCGACGGCTGGCTCAAGGGGCAGAACAAGTACACCAAGGGTGAGAGCAAAATCACCTTCCCCGACATCCAGGACGCCCTGGTGCTGGTGAGCAACAACTTCTCTACCCAGACCTCCTACGAGAACCAGACCAAGAAGGCCATCAACAACAGGTTCGTCCAGGAGGCCATGACGGAATTTCTCCGGGCTCAGATGGAGGTCTACTTCATCGAAAACCCCGCCGACGCCCAGAAGATCGCCGAGCAGGTTTTAATCAACAAGCGGGCCCGGGAGAACGCGGAAAAGACCCGGCTGAACATCAAAAAGAAGCTCACCGGCTCCATGGACATCTCCAACCGGGTACAGAAGTTTGTCCCCTGCCGCACCCGGGACGTGAACCGCAGCGAGCTGTATATCGTGGAGGGCGACTCGGCTCTGGGCAGCGTGAAGCAGGCCCGGGACGGGGAGTTTCAGGCCATCATGCCCATCCGGGGCAAGATTCTCAACTGCCTTAAAGCGGACTACGGCAAAATCTTCAAGAGCGAGATCATCACCGACCTGCTGAAGGTGCTGGGCTGCGGGGTGGAGGTCCACGACAAGCGGGCCAAGGACATGGCCGCCTTTGACCTCAGCGCCCTGCGGTGGAACAAAATCGTCATCTGCACCGACGCCGACGTGGACGGCTTCCAGATCCGCACCCTGGTGCTCACCATGCTCTACCGCCTCACCCCCACCCTGATTCAGGAGGGGTACGTCTATATCGCCGAGTCCCCCCTGTTCGAGATCACCTGCAAGGAGAAGACCTGGTTCGCCTACTCCAACAAGGAGAAGGACGACATTGTGGCCACCCTCCAGGGGAAAAAGTACGACGTCCAGCGCTCCAAGGGCCTGGGCGAGAACGAGCCGGAGATGATGTGGCTGACCACCATGTCCCCCGACACCCGGCGGCTCATCAAGGTGGTGCCCGAGGACATCGAACAGACCGCCCGGATGTTTGACCTCCTCCTGGGGGACGACCTCACCGGCCGAAAGAACCACATCGCCGACCACGGCCACGAGTTTTTGGAGCTGGCGGATATTTCGTAGGAGGCTGCAATGAAAAAAAGAGTGCTTCCCATTCTCTGCGTTCTGCTTTTGGTCTCCACCGCCGTCTTCGCCGCGCTCTGGCGGCAGGAGGCGGCCCGGAACGAGGATACCCTGCGGCGGATGTGGCTTTCCGCGGCATCGTCGGGGGAGAGCATCGTAACAGAGTACCGGCAGGCCGGCTTGGAGATTCCATACTGTCAGGTTATCTCTGAGCTGCTGGTGATGGAGCGTGCCCTCCTATTGGCAGAGGGTACGGGACCGGACTACACCGATTTAAATGCGGTTTACGGAATTTTGTCCCTGTACCCGGAGCGGTGCCCCGATGTGACAGAGGAGCTGCTCCTGGTCTTTCAGACCGCCTCTCAAGAGGAGCTGGACGGCTCAAATTGGCCTCTGCGGGTGAACGAACTGCGGAATATATTGGAGTATGGACGATGAAGGAGGAACTGCGGACCCGAAAAGAAACCCGGCTGAAAAATTATGACTACAGCCAGGTGGGATATTATTTTGTCACGATTTGCACCCAGGTGCGGTATGAAAATATCCTGTGCGAAATTGTGCCTTTCTCTTGCGAACGGCCGGCCACAGAGGGTCGGCCCTACAGGGGTGCTGTTCCTTCGGTAGGGGGCGGCCTCTGTGCCGCCCCGCTTTCCCCAAACCGTGCCGCCCCGCTCCTCCAACCTATGGCATCTATCACATTAACAAGCTTAGGACAATTTGTTCACACTTCTATCAACCAAATCCCTGTTATAAATCCCGGCGTTTCTGTTGATACCTACACAATCATGCCAGATCATATCCACATGGTCTTAAATCTGACGGGGCGGCACGGAGGCCGCCCCCTACCCAGCATTATTGGACGATTCAAGTCTTACACAGATCACTGCTATCGAAAAAACGGCTCTCCCCTCGGCCCGTACTTTTGGCAAGAGGGCTATCACGACCACATTATCCGCAACGACGCTGATTTACAGGCAATTCGTGAATACATTCAAAACAATCCGCTCAAATGGATTTTAGATAGGACGGAAGCAAATGGCCAAGAAGAAAACGCCAAATGAAAACAAGAAGCGTGCCGCCGACCCCAACGTGATGGGTCTGCGGGCGGAGGTGCTGGAGCAGCCCATCACCCAGACCCTGGAGATCAACTACATGCCCTACGCCATGTCGGTCATCATCTCCCGGGCCATCCCGGAGATCGACGGCTTCAAGCCCTCCCACCGGAAGCTGCTGTACACCATGTATCAGATGAAGCTGCTGGGGGGCGGGCGGACCAAGTCGGCCAACATCGTGGGCCAGACCATGAAGCTCAACCCCCACGGGGACGCCGCCATCTACGACACCCTGGTCCGGCTCAGCCGGGGCTATGGGGCGCTGCTCCACCCCCTGGTGGACTCCAAGGGTAACTTCGGAAAGGTCTACTCCCGGGACATGGCCTACGCCGCCAGCCGGTACACCGAGGCCCGGCTGGACCCCATCTGCGCCGAGCTGTTCCGGGACATCGACCAGGACACGGTGGACTTCGTGGACAACTACGACGGCAAGCTGAAGGAGCCCACCCTGCTGCCCACCACCTTCCCAAACGTGCTGGTCTCCGCCAACAAGGGCATCGCCGTGGGCATGGCCAGCGACCTGTGCGGCTTCAATCTGGGGGAGGTGTGCGACACCACCATCGCCTTTTTAAAGGACCCGAACCACGATATTATGTCAACTCTAAAGGCCCCCGACCTGCCCACCGGCGGCGAGCTGCTCTACGACGCGGCCGCCCTGGCGGACATCTACCGCACGGGCCGGGGCTCCTTCAAGGTGCGCTCCCGGTGGCGCTATGTGAAAGAGGAGAACCTCATCGAGGTCTATGAGATTCCCTACTCCACCACCTCTGAGGCCATCATCGACAAGGTGACCGAGCTGCTCAAGGCCGGGAAGCTGAAGGAGATCGCCGACATGCGGGACGAGACCGACCTGTCCGGCCTGAAGCTGACCATCGACCTGAAGCGGGGCACCGACCCGGAGAAGCTGATGGCCAAGCTCTTTAAAATGACCCCCCTGATGGACAGCCAGTCCTGCAACTTCAACATCCTCATCGCCGGCTTCCCCAAGGTGCTGGGGGTGCGGGAAATTCTGGAGGAGTGGACCGCCTGGCGGATGGACTCGGTGCGCCGCCGGGTATACTTCTCCATGAACAAGAAGAAGGAGAAGCTGCACCTGTTAAAGGGCCTGCGGCGGATTCTCCTGGACATCGACCGTGCCATCCAGATCATCCGGGACACCGAGGAGGACGCCGAGGTCATCCCCAACCTGATGATCGGCTTTGGCATCGACCAGGTTCAGGCGGAATATGTGGCCGACATCCGGCTGCGGAACATCAACAAGGAGTACATCCTCAAGCGCACCCAGGAGGTAGACACGCTGGAGGATGAGATTGCCGACCTGGAGGACACTGTCAACTCTCCCAAGCGCATCCGGAAGATCATCGTGGACGAGCTGGCCGAGGTCAAAAAGAAATACGCCGTCCCCCGGCGGACGGAAATTGTCTACGACCACATGGACGAGCCGGTGATGACGGTGGAGGACGAGACCCCCGACTACCCCGTCCACCTGTTCTTCTCTAAGGAGGGCTACCTCAAGAAGATTACCCCCCAGTCCCTGCGGATGGCCAGCGAACAGAAGTACAAAGAGGGGGACGGCCCCTATCTCCAGTGGGAGGCCAATAACCGGGACGAGCTGTTGGTGTTTACCGACCGGCAGCAGTGCTACAAGACCCGGCTTTCTGACTTCGACGACACCAAGGCCAGCGCCCTGGGGGACTTCCTGCCCTCCAAGCTGGCCATGGACCCGGAGGAGAAGGCCCTGTGGGCCTGCCTGGCCGGGGACTACTCGGGCCACCTGCTCTTCTTCTTTGAGAACGGCAAGGCAGCCCGGGTGGAGCTGTCCGCCTATCAGACCCAGACCAGGCGGAAGAAGCTCACCGGGGCCTACTCGGACAAGTCGCCGCTGGTGGCCGCCTTCCTGCTGAAGGAGGACTTCGAGGCGGCGGTGGTCTCCACCGAGGGTCGGTGCGTGGTGTTCCACACCGCCAGCCTCAACCCCAAGACCACCCGGAACACCCAGGGCGTCAATGTGATGACCCTGAAGCCCAAGTATAAGGTGGACAAGGTGCTGCCTCTGGACCGCACCCACATCCAGAACGCCGCCCGCTACCGGGCCCGCTCCCTGCCCGTCGCCGGCGCCCTCCTGAGGGAGGAGGACCGGGGGGAGGAGCAGCTGACGCTGCTGTGATGGATGGCCCTATATTACGAAATCAGGAGGAGCTATGACTAAATCAAGCCTTTCCAAGCTGCTGCGTAGCTACCTGTGGATTACCGTCGGCGCGGCCATCTACGCCCTGGGCTTTGTGTGGTGCTACGCCCCCAACGCCATCGCCTTCGGGGGCATCACCGGCGTGGCCCAGATCATCCACCATTTTGTTCCCGCCGCTCCGGTGGGCGTCACCATCATCGTCCTCAACATCCCCCTGTTTCTCCTGGGCTGGAAGCTGCTGGGCGGGGGAATCCTGGTGTCCTCGCTGTACACCATGTTTATCTCCTCCGTCTTTACCGACCTGTTCGGCCTCTACCCCTGGCAGCCCATGGACCAGCCCCTGCTGGCCTGTATCTTCGGCGGGGTGCTGATGGGATTGTCCATCGGCTTTGTGTTCCAGCAGGGGGCCACCACCGGCGGCACCGACCTCATCGCCCGGCTGCTGAAGCTGAAGCTGAAATGGCTGCCCATGGGCAAGCTGCTGATGGCGGTGGACCTGGCTGTCATCCTGCTGGTGGCGGCGGCCTTTCGCACCCTGAACGCCGCCATGTACGGCATCGTGGCGCTGTATATCGCCACCATGGTGATGGACCAGGTGCTCTATGGCATGGACCAGTCCAAGGTGGCCTATATTGTCACCGACTGCCCCCGGCCCCTGGCCGCCGCCATTGACGAGCAGCTGGACCGGGGCTCCACCCTCCTCTACGGGGAGGGTGGCTTTACCGGCCAGGACCGGGTGGTGCTCATGTGTGCCTTCAAGCAGCGGCAGATCGTCCCTCTGAAGGCTCTGATTCACCAGATGGACCCCCAGGCCTTTGTCATTGTCTGCAACGCCCACGAGGTGCTGGGCCTGGGCTTCCGGCGGTATCAGCAAAACGACATTTAAATTTCCTCATCCGTCATTTGCTTCGCAAATGCCACCTTCCCCTAAAGGGGAAGGCTTAATGATAAAAGGAGTGCTTATTATGACAGACTGGACCAATTTGACCAAAAATCTGGAGCGGCGGGGCTTCACCCCCAAGGTCTTCGCCTCCAGGGAGGAGGCCGCCGACTATCTGGACCGGGAGATTGACGGGGTGAGCGTGGCCTTTGGCGGCTCCATGACGGTGCAGGAGATGGGGCTGTACCCCCGGCTGGCCGCCCATAACAGGGCTCTCTGGCACTGGAACAAGGACGGCCTGGCCGATGCCGCCGGGACAGACGTGTACATCTGCTCGGTCAACGGCTTGGCGGAGACAGGCGAGCTGGTCAACATCGACGGCGTGGGCAACCGGGTGGCCTCCACCATTTTCGGCCACAAGCGGGTCTACTTTGTAGTGGGCAAAAACAAGGTTGCCCCCGATTACGACCAGGCCCTGTGGCGGGCCCGGAACATCGCCGCCCCCAAAAACTGCCGGCGGCTGGGGCTGAAAACCCCCTGCGCCGTCAAGGCGGACAGGTGCTACAACTGCTCCAGCCCGGAGCGCAGCTGCCGGGCTCTGGTGGTGCTCTGGGAGAAGCCCCGGGACGTGGAACGGATGGAGGTCATCCTCATCGACGAGGAGCTGGGGTATTGATATCCATCCGTAGGGGGCGGCCTCCGCGCCGCCCCGCTCTTTCAAAAGCGCTTACAATAAGGCGGCACAGAGGCCGCCCCCTACAGCAAGGAGGGAAAACGTGAAAAGAACCCGTATCACAGCAACCCTTTTGGCCTCCGCCCTCCTGCTGACGGGCTGCTCCGCCCTGCTGGAGCGGGACTACTCCTCCGTCACCCCCCACAATGCCGTCCCCGCGACAGAGGGAGACCCCTCCATCCTCCGGGCGGACAGCTATCAGGAGCTGGTCAACGCCCTGGTCTATCTGGTCAGCGGCGGCGTGGAGGAGGGGACGATCCGCCTGTATACCGACACAGAAAACGTGGAGCCCTTTCTGGATAACGCCTGCCTGGAGGTGGTCCAGGAGGACCCCCTGGGGGCCTACTGCGTGGAGTTCATCCGATACACGGTAAACCCGGTGGTCGCCTACTCCCAGGCGGACGTCCGCATCACCTACCGCCGCACCCGGGAACAGGTGGCCTCCATCGTCCAGGCCACCGGTGTTACCGCCATCCGGGGCGAGCTGAAGTCGGCCCTCACCTCCTTCGCCCCGGAACGGGTGCTGCGCATCAGCTACTTTGAGGAGGACGAGGCCTTTATTCAGGACCTGGCCCGCCAGGCCTACTGCGACGTCCCCACCTTTGCCCTGGGGATGCCGGAGGTATCGGTGTCCATCTATCCCAGCACCGGGCGGCAGCGGATTGTGGAAATTCTGCTGGACTACCCTTTGGAGCGCGCTGAGCTGGAGGAGCGCCGGGGCAAGCTGGCCTGGGAGCTGCAGCTGCTGACCCGGGAGCTGGTGGGCGACGGCCAGCCCCCCCGGGTTCTGGACGCAGCCCGGGCCCTGCTGGAGAAGGGGGATTACGACCCGGAGGGGGGCGCCACCCCATACGACCTCTTCAGCACCGGATCGGCCAACAGCGAGGGACTGGCCCTGGCCTTTGCGGCCCTGTGCCAGGAGCTGGAGCTGCCCTGCCGGGTGGCCCAGGGCACCCTGGACCGGGAGCCCCGCCTCTGGAACGTGGTCCAGACCGGGGAGGGCTGGCGCCATCTGGATCTGTCCGCCCCGGCGGAGGAGGACATCCCGCTCTATACCGACCAGGACCTTCAGGAGCTGGGCTATCTCTGGGAGGAGGGCTCCATCCCGGCCTGCCAGGCGCGGTAGCCATGCCAAATTCTTACTGTTGTGTTACAGCCCTTGTCAAGGCAGGAAAAATTAAGTATAATATGCTTACCCTATCCCCGGCCCCAGAAAGGAGTGCCCTATGAAAGCTATCACGCAATGGATGACCGCCGCGCTGGCCGCCGTGCTGACCGCGTCCCTCTCCATTGGCCCCGGGCTGGCCGCCCCACCGGCGGAGCCCTTTGCCGATTTCCGCATCGACGCCGCCAGTATGGACGTCCCCGACCGCGATATTTCGGTCTGTCTCTGCCAGCGGGACAGCGGCGGCGCCTTTCAGGCGGACGGCGTTCAGGAGTACAGCTGCAAGCTCAACCGTGTGACAGAGGACGCCAGCTTTTACATCCAGCCCCGGACAGACGGCGTCTGGGTCACGGTGGACTACCTCACCGATGTCAATGGCGACGGCGTCTATGAGCTGCTGGACGGAGGCGGCGCCCCGGTATGGGACGTGATGGATGAACAGGGCGGCCTGGCCCAGGGAGAGGCGGTTCTCCTGTCCAGCGGACAGACCTACATCCTGTCTACCCGGACGCTGGCCGACCGCTATCAGCAGGCTGTCCAGCGGAATGCCGGGGAGCTGGGCCTGGAGGCCCCCGACCGGAAGGACTTTCCCCTGTGCCGGATTACCCTGCGCCACACCGATCCCGCTGACGGACAGAGCTATGAGCAGCTCTATTATCTGGAGCTCTACGGCAAAATTCTTCTCCCCTTCGACGTCTCCCCCGACCAATGGTACTACAGCGCGGTGGAGTACGGACTGGCCCGGGGCTGGTTTACCGGCCTGGAGGACGGCCGCTTCGGCCCCGACGAGCCGCTGAACCGGGCTCAGCTGGCCCAGGTGCTGTGGACCATGGACGGCTGCCTGGAGGCGGAGGGCAGCAGCTTCTCCGACGTGGAGCCCGACGACTGGTTTGCCAGGGCGGTGTCCTGGTGCCAGGAAAAAGAGCTGATTTCCGGCCACGCGGACGGCGCCTTCCTTCCCGACGCCCCCCTGACCCGGGAACAGCTGGCCGCAATTCTCTATCGCTACGCCCAGTACTCCGGCTCCAGCCTGCGGACCAACGCCAGCCTGTCCGTGTATGAGGACCGGGACGACGTCTCCTCCTGGGCCTATAACAGCGTGTGCTGGGCCATGACCAACCGCCTGCTCACCACCTCCGACCATCTCCTGCGCCCCGGAGAGACGGTGACCCGGGCTGAGCTGGCCTCGGCGCTGTACTCCTACGACATCAATCTGGGTGCGCGCAGCACCTGGTAAATGGCGGCTCCCCGCCCGGCAAAATTTCCGCCGGACGGGGAACAGACTCTATCCGGGACAACAAAAATGCTCCGCCGGCCGGCGGAGCATTTTTTTACTTTGCACCCAGCTTGAAGGAGGCGCACTCGGTGCCCTCGCACTTGGTGGGGGAGCAGTCGCAGCAGCCCACCTTGATGGAGTCCAGAGAACAGCAGTTCTGGGCGCCGGAGTGGTAGGCGCAGGTGTCCACAGAGCAGCGGATGCTGGTGTTGCAGGTTCTTTTTTCGTTCATGTTCACAGGTTTAAACCCTCCTTGTTTCGGATGGGTCTAGTATGAGGCGCTCCGCCCCGTTCTATTCCTCAGGCGGAGAAGATTTTTTCTCCTTTTTAAAAAATTTCGGCTGGCGGGGATTGATGTCCTCCGGCTGGACCTCCACCACTTGAGGGATGAACCGGCTGGCAAATTTGCCGTGGCCCCGGGTCTTCACATAGAAGTAGCCGATGACGGAGAAGACCACCGCGCCGATAAAGTTGACAAACAGGTCCTTCATGGTATCCAGAATCCCGATGTCCAGATATCCCCCCAGGCCCAGGGAAATCTGCTGTCCGTCCGCTGTCACCACAATGGTGTCCACAATGTTTTCAATGAGCACCCGGTTGTTCCCCCCGGAGGGGTCCAGCATAACGGAGGAGATGGAGTGGACCACCGCGTCCTTCTGCATATCCAGGGCCATCAGCTGGTCCATGCCGCACTCAAAAAACTCCCACAGCACGCCGATGGTCATGGAGAAGCAGAAGGCCACAATGGACATGAAGACAGGGGAGAGGGACAGGGAGAACTTCTCCGTCCGGTTGAGCATATCCACCAGGGCGAAGCCGATGGCGGCGCACAGGAAGCCGTTGATGGTGTGGAGGATGGTGTCCCAGCCCTTGAAGGTGGTGTAGAAGGAGCTGATCTCCCCCAGAATTTCCGCGGCGAAGATAAACAGCATAATGATGATCTCCATGGTGTTGGGCAGGTCGATCATCAGCGCCCGCTCGAAAACCGTGGGCAGCAGGAACAGCACCAGCGTCAGGCCGCAGAGGAACACGCTTTCAAAGTCTCCGTTGAAAAACTGGGCCACCATCATCACAATAACCAGAATACGCAGGGTGAAATAGACCACCGCCACCGTGCGCTTGCGGCGCAGGGCGTTGTGGGCCGCGGACAGTGCGGCGCGCACCCCTTTTTTCTTTTTTGCCACAGAAGGCGCCCCCTTTATTTAAGGAAATCTTAACAGATACAAGTATAGTCCCCCCGCTTGGGAAAGTCAAGGCGGAGGTGCCGGGAGGGGTGTCCTGCACCCGGAGCTTTTAGCCGGGCTTCCCCCGCCTTCGGCGGGGGAAGCCCGCAAATGAATCTTCTCAACGGCACTCCTTTGTCAAGGCTCAGCCGGCAGCGGCATAGACTGTGCTGGAGGTGATTTACATGAATTTACGCGACAAGCAGATCACGGTAGGCGAGCTGCTGGACAATCCCAGGTCAAAGGCCGTGTTCCAGCGCCGCTTCGGCCGGTTTATGAAGCACCCCATGGTGAGTGCAGCCCGCACCCTCTCCCTGGAGCAGCTGGAGGAGATGGCGTCCATCTATCTGCCCCGGCAGACCATTCAGGAGACGCTGCGGGAGCTGGAGCAGCTGTAATATTCCGTAGGGGGCGGCCTCTGTGCCGCCCCGCTGCGGTATTTTGGAGAGTCGGGGCGGCGCAGAGGCCGCCCCCTACTGGCAGTTTGCCCCGCTTCTTTGGAAAAAATATGCTCCATTTCTCCCTTGTTATGGGTTGCTATCCGGCAGATTTTAGGCTAAAATAAAATATCATTGCTGCAATGGAGGAGACGTCATGGAGATTACAAAACAGGAGCGCTGTGGCGTCCCTTTTTATGCCTGCCCGGACCCCGCCTGGGCGGGGGCGGCCCACGGCTTCTCCACCCGGCAGGGGGGCGTGTCCCCCGCGCCTATGGACAGCCTGAACCTTGGCGCCAACCGGGGGGACGACCCGGCCAACGTCCGGGAAAATTTCACCCGGTTCTGCGCCGCCGTGGGCGCCGACCCCAACGCCCTGGTGAAAAACCACCAGATTCACAGCGATATCATCCGCCCCGTCACCCGGGCAGACGTGATGGACTCCCCCGAGGCCCCCGGCACCTTTGAGGCCGACGGACTCATTACCGACGAGCCCGGGGTGTGCCTGACCGTCTTCTCCGGGGACTGCATCCCCATCCTGCTCTACGACCCGGTCCGGCGGTGCGTCGCCGCCGCCCACGCCGGCTGGCGGGGGACCGCCGCCGGCATCGCCGCCCGGGCGGCGGAGGCCATGGTCCGGGACTACGGCTGTCAGGCGGGCAATATCCTGGCCGCCATCGGGCCGGGCATCGGCCCCTGCTGCTTCGAGACCCATATTGATGTCCCCGACGGTCTGCGGGCCGGGCTGGGCCCTGACGCCGAGGCCTTCATCCGCCCCCTGTCAAAGGAGGGAAAGTTCTCCGTGGACCTGAAGGGGGCCAACGCCAGGTGGCTGGAACGGACAGGCCTTCTCCGGGAGCACATCGCCCTCTGCACCGCCTGCACCGCCTGCAATCTGGAGGAGTTCTGGTCCCACCGGGTCCAGGGAGGGCAGCGGGGCAGCATGGCGGCGATGATCCAGCTGGTTTTGTAAGGACCTCATCAGTCACCGCCTTTGGCGGCGCCAGCTTCCCCTAAAGGGGAAGCCTTTGGGGTACGTATTTTAGGCCTTCCCCTTTAGGGGAAGGTGCCCCCGAAGGGGGCGGATGAGGCCGTCCCCCCTACATCCAATTTACAAAGGAACTGCCCATGAAACGATACCGTATTACCGCTTTTTTCCTTGCGCTCCTCCTGTCCCTGTCTGCCTGTGCGGGAGGCCCCGTCCCTGACCTGTCCGCCTCCTT
The DNA here is from genome assembly GCA_950097245.1 of uncultured Oscillospiraceae bacterium. Classification (GTDB taxonomy): domain Bacteria; phylum Bacillota; class Clostridia; order Oscillospirales; family Oscillospiraceae; genus Lawsonibacter. The sequence continues at coordinate 31,567 of CATNCS010000019.1, forward strand.
TTCAGGAGGAGACGCCAGTCAGCCGGAGGACCCGCCCCAAAAGGCCCTCCCCTTCACCCTGGCTGTCTATCCGGAATACAGCCTCCACCCCGCTCTGGCCGGCAACCGGGCCAACCTGACACTGGCCCCCCTGCTCTATGAGAGCCTGTTCACGGTGGACGCCTCCTTCCAGGCCCGGCCGGTGCTGTGTCAGGGCTGGTCGGCCAGCGAGGACAAGCTGGTATGGACCTTTACCCTCCACGCCGGGATTACCTTCTCCGACGGCACGCCCCTCACCGGCCAGGAGGCGGCTGACGCTCTGAACCTGGCCCGCTCCTCCGGGAGCCGGTACCGGGAGCGGCTGTCCGACATCACCGCTGTTACCGCCAGCCAGGAGGCCCCCTATCAGCTCACCATTACCCTCCGGCGGCCCAACGGCTCCCTGCCCCTGCTGCTGGACGTCCCCATCGCCCTGGGGGCGGATGACTGCCCCGCCGGCACCGGGCCCTATGTGCCGGCGGAGGACGGACTGTCTCTCACCGCCCGGAGCGGCTGGTGGCAGAAGAACAAGACCCTGCCGCTTCAGTCCATCCCGCTTCGGGCTGTCACCCGCAGCGACGAGCTGATCTACGACTTCGACTCCGGGGACATCTCCCTGGTGGACGTGGACCTGATGGCCACCAACGCCATGGGCTACGGGGGCAACTACCAGACCTGGGACTACCCCACCAGCGATTTTCTCTACCTGGGCTTCAACACCCGGAGCGGGGTCTTCCGCACTGCCGCCGCCCGGCGGGCGGCCTGGCTGGCGGTGGACCGGGACGCTGTCGCCACCACCGTCTACTCCAACCACGCGATTTCCACCCTCCTTCCCGTCCATCCGGCCGGCGGGCTGTACCGGCCCGGCCCGGACTCTCTCACCTATGACCCGGAGGGGCTGGCCGCCAAAATGGAGGAGCTGCGGCTCCAGGGCAGCGAACTGGTGTTTCTGGTGAACAGCGAGAATGTGGCCAAGACCTCCGCCGCCCAGCTCATCGCCTATCAGCTGGAGGCGGCCGGGTTTGCCGTGGAGCTGAAGCAGCTCCCCTTTGAGGACTACACCGCCGCCCTGGCCGCAGGGGAGTTTGACCTGTACCTGGGGGAGACGGCCTTCACCGCCGATTTCGACCTGGCCCCCCTGCTCTCCTCCACCGGCGCCCTCAACTACGGCGGCTGGTGGGCGGAGGGAGCCGACGCCCTCCTGGCCGCCATGCAGGGGGCCGCTCCGGAGGAGAAGCCCGTCCACGCCGAGGCGTTCTTTACCTTGTTCAGCGAACAGGTGCCCATTGTCCCCATCGCCTTTAAAAACGGCTCTGTCCTCACCCAGTGGGGCCAGCTGTCGGGGCTGTCGCCGGTGCGGGGCAATGTGTTTTACCAGATCGAAAATTGGACCGTTTCGTAGGGGCGGATATTATCTGCCCGTAAAGCCTGTCTGTCGAAACGGGCGGATGGTATCCGCCCCTACAAATAAAGAGAAGGAGAAAGAACATGAGTGTTTACCGCTGTTTTTCCAAGAAAAAAGAGGGCTTCGATGTGGAGGCTCAGGGCCTGTGCAGGCAGCTGCGGGAGCAGCTGGGCATCGACGGGCTCCAGTCTGTCACGATCCTGAACCGGTACGACGTGGAGCAGATTGATCGGGAGGTCTATGAGCGGGCCAAGGATATCGTCTTCTCCGAGCCCCAGGTGGATGTGGTCTACGACGAGGACTTCCCCATGCCCCGGATTGCGGGAGCCTTTTTCGCGGTGGAGGCCCTGCCGGGGCAGTTCGACCAGCGGGCGGACTCCGCCGCCCAGTGCATCCAGCTCATGGCGGGGGTAGACCGGCCCCTCATCGCCTACGCCAAGGTCTACTTCCTGGAGGGACACCTGTCTCAGGAGGAGCTGGACAAGATCAAAGGCTTCCTCATCAACCCGGTGGAGAGCCGGGAGGCCTCTCTGGACAAGCCGGAGACCCTGGTGCGGGAGCACGCCGCCCCCGACCGCGTGGATACAGTGGAAGGCTTTACCTCTATGGATGACGGCGCCCTGTCCGCCCTTCTGGACAGGCTGGGGCTGGCCATGGACCTGGACGACCTGAAATTCCTGCAAACCTACTTCCGGGACGAGGAGGGACGGGACCCCACCATCACCGAGGTCCGGGTGGTAGACACCTATTGGTCCGACCACTGCCGCCACACCACCTTCTCCACCCATCTGGACGACATTCAAATCGACGACCCCGCCGTGAAGGCCGCCTATGAGCGGTATCTGGCCGCCCGGGTGGAGGTCTACGGCGAGGAGAAGGCCGCCCAGCGGCCCCAGACCTTGATGGACATCGCCACCATCGGCACCAAGGTGCTGAAAAAGCGGGGCCTGCTCCCCGAGCTGGACGAGAGCGAGGAGATCAACGCCTGCTCCATCCACGTTCCCGCCCAGGTGGACGGCGAGACCCAGGACTGGCTGCTCATGTTCAAGAACGAGACCCACAACCACCCCACCGAGATTGAGCCCTTCGGCGGCGCGGCCACCTGTATCGGCGGCTGCATCCGGGACCCCCTGTCCGGGCGGGTGTACGTCCATCAGGCCATGCGCTTTACCGGGGCCGGCGACCCCCGGGTCCCCTTTGACCAGACCCTGGAGGGCAAGCTGCCCCAGCGCAAGCTGTGCCAGACGGCGGCGGCGGGCTACTCCTCCTACGGCAACCAGATCGGCCTGGCCACCGGCCACGTGGCCGAGGTGTATCACGAGGGCTACATCGCCAAGCGGCTGGAGTGCGGCGCCGTGGTGGGCGCGGCCCCGGCGGAGAACGTGCGCCGGGAGCGGCCCGCGCCCGGGGACGTGGTCATCCTCCTGGGCGGCCGCACCGGTCGGGACGGCATCGGCGGGGCCACCGGCTCCTCCAAGAGCCACAACAAGAAGTCGCTGACCACCATGGCCTCCGAGGTCCAGAAGGGCAACGCCCCCGAGGAGCGGAAGATTCAGCGGCTGTTCAGGGACGGGGAGGTCACCCGGCTCATCAAGCGGTGCAACGACTTCGGGGCCGGGGGCGTCAGCGTCGCCATCGGCGAGCTGGCCGACGGGCTGGAGATCGACCTGGACGCGGTGCGCAAGAAATACGACGGTCTGGACGGCACCGAGCTGGCCATCTCCGAGAGCCAGGAGCGGATGGCGGTGGTGGTGGCCCCCGAGGACGAGGCCCAGTTCATCGCCGCCGCCGAGAAGGAGAACCTGGAGGCCTACCGGGTGGCTACCGTCACCGAGAGCCCCCGGATGGTGATGCACTGGAAGGGGCAGAAGATTGCCAACCTGTCCCGGGCGTTCCTCAACACCAACGGCGCGGTGAAGCACGCCAGAGCTCATGTAGGGGGCGCCGCCCTCGGCGCCCCGCATACCTGCCCCGAGCCCAACGGGCCGGCGAGGGCGCCGGCCCCTACATTGCGGGAAATGGCCTCCAGCCTGAAATGCGCCTCCCGGCGGGGGCTGACGGAGCGGTTTGACAGCACTGTAGGGGCGGGGTCCGTCCTTATGCCCTTCGGCGGCAGGTATCAGGCCACCCCTGCCCAGGCGATGGCCGCCCTGCTGCCCGTCCTGCCCGGCCAGGAGACCGACCAGGCCAGCGTCATGGCCTGGGGCTGCGACCCGGACGCCCTGTCCGTCGACCCCTACCAGGGGGCCTACAAGGCAGTGACCACCTCTATTGCCAAGCTGGTGGCCGCAGGGGCGGATTATAAGAAGGTCTACCTCACCTTGCAGGAGTTCTTTGAGAAGCTCCGGGACGAGCCCGTCCGCTGGGGCAAGCCCGCCGCCGCCCTGCTGGGGGCGCTGTCCGCCCAGCTGGACTATGGCGCCGCCGCCATCGGCGGAAAGGACTCCATGTCCGGCTCCTTCCTGGACAAGGACGTGCCCCCCACGCTGATCTCCTTCGCCATCGCGCCCATCAAGGCTGGGGAAGTGATTACCCCCGAGTTTAAGGAGGCGGGACACGCCGTATATCTCTTCTATGGCGGCGATACAGCGGAGGAACAGAGGACCGCTTGGGAAGAGTTTGAGGTGTTCCGCGAAAAAGGAGAGGTCAAAGCCGCATGGGCAGTTGAAAACAGTCTGGAAGAGGCTGTTATGAAGATGTCCTTCGGCAACCGGATCGGCTTTACTTTGAGTGGCGGAGGAAAGCTCTGGTCAAAGCCTTTGCCCGGCGCAATCGTAGCAGAGCTGACAGTAGACCTCGGAAACGAGTGGCACTGGTTTAAAATCGGAGAGACTACCGCCGATCCGGTGATTGACTTGGGCAACGGCGACTCTGCCGCCATCGACGAGCTGCTCAAGCTCAACGAGGGCGTGCTGGAGGAGGTCTACCCCACGAAGGCGGGAACCTGTGAGGAAGTGCAGACCATCTCCTGGGACAAGCGCTCCCCCGCTGTCTGCAAGCACAAGGTGGCCCATCCCAAAGCGGTGATTCCTGTCTTCCCTGGCACCAACTGCGAGTACGACACAGCAAAAGCCTGCATCCGGGCGGGCATCGACCCGGAGATCGTAGTGGTGCGCAACCTGACCACCGACTTCCTGGCCCAGTCCGCCCAGGCCCTGGAGGCGGCCATCCGCTCCGCTCAGATAGTGGTCCTCCCCGGCGGCTTCTCCGGCGGCGACGAGCCCGAGGGGTCGGGCAAGTTCATCGCCTCCTTCCTCCGCAACCCCGCCCTCAGCGACGCCATTATGGACCTGCTCCAGCAC
>CATNCS010000020.1 GCA_950097245.1 uncultured Oscillospiraceae bacterium
GACCAAAGCCGCGCTCGTCGCCGACCATGACCTCGATCTCCTGCAGAACCTCGATCGCTTCGACGTTGTTGCTTTCGTCAACATCGTCATAGCCCACAGCGCCGGAACCGACGACCATCATGCCCAGCAGCATAACGGAGGCCAGAGTCAGGCTGAGGGCCCGCTTCAGGTTTCTCATTCGGATTTCCTCCTTACAATTTTTTCGGCCTGAGAGGGGCCGGGTTTCGGATAAACCATGGAAAATTTTTTCGTCCTGTCAGCCCTCCGGTAGACCCGGGAGATTTAACATTTTTGAAATCATTTTCTCTGTTTTATCCAAATTTTTCGAGGTTTTTCAACTTTTCTCCCTATCACCCCAGTGTCACGATCCTTGCACAGGATTTTTCGTTGAGAAAAGCGGGAGGAAATCCAGAAAAGAGACCTGTTTCCCTGTAAAAAAGTTTCGCTGGTAGACATCCGGTAGACGCCCTGAAATATGGAAAGGCCCCCAACCCCTGGGCCGCAGGGGATTGGAGGCCTTTCTGGTAGACATTTGGTAGACACAGGTAAGACAGCACAAAAAAGGGCCGCTCACAGGAGCGGCCCGGAAAAGTTATATTTACCTACTGGAGATTCAGGGCCTCTTTCACCTTGCTGATGATGTGAGCGCCAATATCCCGGGAGGCGTCCACGGTCTGAGCACCCAAGTGGGGAGTGACGATAAAGTTATCGCAGCCGAACAGGGGGGAGTCGAAGCCTGCACCCTCGGTGAGGCCGCCGGCAGCCAGCTCGTTCTCCATCACGTCGGAGGCGTAGCCGCCGATCTTGCCGGCCTTCAGAGCCTCGTACATATCCTGTTCGTTGACGATGCCGCCACGGGCCATGTTCAGAACAACGGCGTCATCCTTCATCCCGGCAATAGACTGGGCATTGAACAGATTTTTGGTCTCGGGAGTGAGGGGCATGTGGATGGTTACAAAGTCAGATACCTTCAGCACCTCCTCAATGGACATGCTCTTGGCGTGCTGCTGCTCGAAGACCTCGGCGGGGAGGTAGGGGTCATAGGCCACCACGTCCATCAGGAAGGCCCGGGCCAGCTCGCCCACCCGCTGACCGATGCGGCCAAAGCCCAGCACGCCCAGGGTCTTGCCCCGGAGCTCGCGGCCCACAAACTTATACTTGTCCCAGTTCTTATTGATCTTTACGTCATTGCAGGCGGGGATGGTGTGGCGGGACATATCCAGCATCTTGGAGATAGTCAGCTCGGCCACGGCGTTGCCGTTGAGGCCGGGGGCGTTAAAGACCTGCACCCCGTTGGCCTTGGCGGTGTCCATGTCGATGTGGTTCAGGCCCACGGAGCAGACGCCGATGACCTTCAGCTTCTTGGCGGCGTCCAGGATCTCCTTGTTGATGGCGGGGTCCACCCGCATGATGAGAACCTCATAGTCGCCGATCATGCCGGCCAGCTCGGCCTGAGTGGGGAGGATCCTGGTGTCCACTTCCATGTACTTGCCAAGTTCCTCAGCGATGGCGGGGGAGACGACGTCGATGATGAGACATTTCATAAGCCAACATTCCTTCCTTACTATAAAATTTGGGCCGCAGCCCGGTTCAAACATCTTCTGTCCATTATTATGCCATATTTTTTCCCTTTTGGGAAGTACATTTTTGTCGAGGGTTGCCACAATCTTTTGGCTGTGGTATAATGGCTTATACACCAAAAAAAGCGGGGCGTTTTTGTGAACTTTCAACATTTAAAGTATTTCCTCATGGTGGCGGAGGAGCTGAACATCACCCGGGCGGCGGAACGGCTGTACATCTCTCAGCAGTCTCTGTCCAACCACATCGGCAACCTGGAGCGGGAGCTGGACGTAAAGCTCTTTACCCGGTCGCCCAAGCTGTCGCTGACCTACGCGGGGGGACTGCTGGTGGACACGGCCACCCAGATTCTGGACCTGCACAGTCAATACCTGTCCAAGGTGGGGGACATCAACAAGCAGTACATGGGGGTGCTCCGGGTGGGCATCTCCCACACCTGCGGGCTGGCCCTGCTGCCGGATATCCTGCCCCAATTCCGGACGGAATTTCCTCAGGTGGAGTTCTCTCTCTTCGAGGGCAATTCCACCCAGCTGGAGGACGAGCTTTCCCACGGGCGGGCCGACCTGATTATCTGCTTTCAGCCCATCATCATGGAGGGCGTCACCACCGTCCCCCTGAAAGAACAGCAGCTGGTGATGGTGGTGCCAAAGAGCTTTACGGAGGAGCTCTTCGGCAGCCAGGCGGAGGATATCCGCCGCCAGTTTGCCCACGGGGCGGACATTCAGGTCTTTGAGCACCTGCCCTTTGTGCTCATCAAGCGGGGCAACCGCACCCGGAATATTGTGGACCAGTACTTCAGCCGGTACTACTTCAAGCCCCAGCTGATTCTGGAAACCGAAAACACCGTCACCACTCTGGCCATGGCCCAGGCGGGCATCGGAATCACCATCTGTCCGGAGCTGTTTTTGCGGGCCATCCCGGCGCCCACGCCGGGCTCGGCGGGCGTAGACCTGTTTCCCCTTACCGACCCCTCCACCTTCAGCAAGCTGGTGGCCGGCTACCGGGAAAGCCGGTATCTCTCCCACTTCGGCCACCGGTTTATCGAAATCGCCCAGGACGTCCTGGCGCTGTAAGAAAACAGAGCCAGACCTTACAGTCTTGGCTCTGTTGCTTCAACCGCAAATACATTCTTCACCACAAGGAGTATTCGTATCTGCGCGTTTTAAAATAAGCGGGGAAAATCGATTTCCTTTCAGCCCTGCGCCCAAAACCAAACCGCAACCCAGCGAAGCGGTTGCGGTTTGGAAAGGAGGAGCAGCGGAATGAGCGCGCTCTGACTTTTGAAAAAAGTCGGAGCAAACGATATGAAGCTTGCTCCGACGTGGTGACCCGTCGGGGATTCGAACCCCGGACCCACGGCTTAAAAGGCAGTTGCTCTACCGGCTGAGCTAACGGGTCATTTTTACATATTTAGAAAGTCAAATGCGGACCTCGTTTCCGGCTGACGCCGGGCAGTTGCTCATCTCGCCGCCAAGTGCCGCTGTGCGGCGGTTGCGGCTCGAAACGCCCGCCTGCGGGCGGGTGTACCAACTGAGCTAACGGGTCAAGTATGCAATTTTGCAGGAGAACCTCCTCCGGGCCGCCGCAGGCGGCCCCCCAAAACACAAACCAGCGAAGCGTTTGTGTTTTGGAGAGGAGGAGCAGCGGAATGAGCGAGCTTTCGGCGCAAGCCGGAAGCGAGGGATATGGAGCTTGCGACGACGTGGCAGGGATGGCTGGACTCGAACCAGCGGATGAGGGAGTCAAAGTCCCTTGCCTTACCACTTGGCTACACCCCTGTATCAACGGGGAAAGGCTTGGGCCGGAGCAGAAGCTCCGGCCCTGCCGCCTCAATGTGGGGTGGGTAAAGGGACTCGAACCCTCGACACCCGGAACCACAATCCGGTGCTCTAACCAACTGAGCTACACCCACCATATCACTGATGTCCGGTCACCCCTGAAGCTGGCTGGCACGCCTGGAGGGACTCGAACCCCCGGCCCGCTGCTTAGAAGGCAGCTGCTCTATCCACCTGAGCTACAGGCGCATTTGGAGCGGGTGATGGGAATCGAACCCACGCGACCAGCTTGGAAGGCTGGGATTCTACCATTGAACTACACCCGCATGGTGTTTCTTCTCACATCAGCCTAAGCATACTATCATATTTTTCAATGGCTGTCAATGGGTTTTTGCAAATTTTCACCGTGAGAACGGGGCCGCCCCAGAGACAGCCCCCCGGTCAGCCGCCGATGAAAAAGATGGTGTCCCCGTCCTGCTTGCTGACCACCTCCACCTCCCCGGTGAGGGGAATGAGGGCCATATTCCGGTACAGCTGCTTTCCGGTGACCTGCCAGGAGGCCATGGTACACAGGTAGTTCAAAACATCCTGGACGGGCAGCTCAGGGTCAAAGAACCCCAGCTCGGGCAGGCCGAACTCGCCCAGCCCCTGGGTCTGCAGGGTGGGTTTCTCCTCCTGGAGGCCCCGGTAGAACCAGAGCCACAGGGTAACCGGGAAGTAGTCCGGGTCCCTCCAGTCCATCTCTCTCATCCGGGCGCAGTGGGTCAGGTAGTGCTCCCGGCTCACCAGCAGGGCGGTATTGGTCACCGACACCCCCACGGCTTCCTCCAGCTCCAGCAGGGCGGCGCACAGAAGGCTGAGGTCCCAGCAGGCCCGGCGCTTGCCCTCCAGCGTCTTCCCACCCCCCTTCTGGGCTATGAGCCAGAAGGACTTATGGCTGACAAACGCCTCCTCTTCCTCGGGTCTCAGCAGCATATTGTACTTGACCTTTGCGGCAATGTCCTGCTCCTCCCGGGGAACCGGCATGGGCAGATAGGAGCACCAGAACTCCAGGCCGTCCGCCGTGACGGTAAAGGCGGGCACCAGGGGATGGCTGCGGTCAATATCGCTCACCGAATTGTCCCCAAAGGCCCTTCGGAGCAGCGCAATGGCCGGGTCAATGTCCTCCAGCACCCGGTCCATCAGCAGCAGGGCCATGGTGTCCTCCTTCGGAGGCTTGGGCCACTCGCTTTTCGGCGCGGGCTCCGGCGCTTTCTTCCTGAAACGGTCAAACAGTCCCATGGTACAAATTCCTTTCTTCTGTGTAGGGGCGGACATTGTCCGCCCGCGGGCGCGCAATGCGCGCCCCTACATAGGCTCTCTACCCCAGCGCCGAATCGCAGAAGGCGCAGCAGTCCACCCCGCCGTTCTTTTTCACCAGGGGCGGGAGGTAGGGCTGGGTCCGGGTGATGCACCGGGGGTTGCGGCAGACGGGCCTTGTGCCGATCTCCACCGCCTCAGTGCGGTCCAGCCTGGGCTGGTTGGCCAGGTCGGCCAGCAGGGACATCCGGGCGAACATGCCGTACCGGGCCTGGTCGAAGTACACCGCCCGAGGGTCGTCGTCCACATCCACGGCGATCTCATCCACCCGGGGCAGGGGGTGCATCACCAGCATGTGCTCCTTGGCCCGCTCCAGCTTCCGCCGGGTGAGGATGTAGATCCCCTTGTTCCGCTCGTACTCCAGGGGGTCCACAAACCGCTCCCGCTGGATGCGGGTCATGTACAGCACGTCCAGCTGGGGGATGACCGCCTCCAGGCCGGTGACCTCGGTAAAGCGCATGTCGTTCTCCCGCATGAAAGCCCGCATGTAGTCGGGGACGGCCAGCTCCCGGGGGGAGATGAGGAAAAACCGGATGTTGTCAAACTTTGCCAGGGCCTTGATAAGGGAGTGGACGGTGCGGCCGTTCTTCAAATCGCCGCACAGGCCCACAGACAGGCCGTCCACATGGCCCAGCAGCCGGGTGATGGTGGTCAGGTCGGCGGTGGTCTGGGTGGGGTGCATGTGGCCGCCGTCGCCGGCATTGACCACCGGCACGTGGGAGTACAGCGATGCCGCCTTGGCCGCCCCCTCCCAGGGGGTGCGCATGACGATGACGTCGGCGTAGCCCGATACCATCTTGACGGTGTCCTTCAGGGTCTCCCCCTTGGCCACCGAGGAGGAGTTGGGGTCGGCGAAGCCGAAGACCGTCCCCCCCAGGCGGAGCATGGCGGTCTGGAAGGAGAAGTTGGTGCGGGTGGAGGGCTCGTAAAACAGGGAGGCCATCACCCTGCCCCGGCAGACGTCGATGTACTGCTGGGGGTCGTCCATAATTTTGCCGGCCCGGGCGTAGAGCTTGTCCCACTCCCGGCGGGACAGGTCCCCAAAGTCGATCAAATGCCGCATTCCAACCGCTCCTTACTTCCCCTTTTTTCTTCCAAATATCCTACCATAAAGCGATGGTTTGCGCAATAGGCGCTTCTTCAAAATCTTCCGTATAACTCCCCTCCAATTTCCACATCCTAACAGGCAGAATGGAGGGGTTTTTCATGCTCTGGTTCTGGAGCTTTGTGGCCTACAGCTTTATGGGTTTTCTGCTGGAGACGGCCTTCGCCGCCCTGACCGGCGGGCATCCGGACCGGAAGGGGCTGCTGGTGCTGCCCCTGTGTCCGGTGTACGGGGCGGGGGCCTGCCTGATCCTGGCCCTGCCCGGGTGGGTGGATGAGCGGCCCTGGGCGCTGTTCCTGCTGGGCGGGCTGGCCGCCACAGCGGCGGAGTACCTGGCGGCCCTGTACCACGAGAAGGTGCTGGGGGTGTCCTTCTGGAGCTACGACGGCCTGCCCGGCAGCATCCAGGACCGGGTGTGTCTGCCCTTCTCTCTGGCCTGGGGGCTGCTGTCTCTGGAGCTGACCCGCCATGTCCACCCCCTGCTGGCCCCCTGGCTGGCCCGGATTCCCGCCCCGGTGGGCTGGCTGGCTCTGGCCACCCTGCTGACGGACGGGATCCTCACCGCCGCCCTGCTGCGGAGCACCGGGGACACCGCCTCTCTCCGGTGGTACGCCCGCACCCCCTGACGCAAAAATGACCGCCGGCGTAAAACCGGCGGTCATTTTCTTACTCCTCGTAGTCGTCGTACTCGTCCACGTGGGCGGAGTGCTGGAGCTTGCACTTGGCGTTGTCGTACAGCTCGGTCAGGCCGTCCCAGTAGGCGATGATGGCGCACACGGCGGCGGCGGCGGCCAGAGACAAGGCCACGATCTTCAGGACAAAGCGGGCAACTTTCATGGTGGCACCTCCTATGCAAAACTGTCGTTCCCAGTTTACACGATTGCGGCGAAAAATACAATCGTTTTTGAAAAATTTAATTTATTTTTCGGTACCGCGCCCCCGCCTCCGGGGTCACCCCCCGCTCGGCCATCAGCTGCTCCACGGTGACAAAGCAGTACCCCCTGGCCAGCAGGGCGTCCACAATGCGCAAAGCGGCCTGGGCGGAGCTGGGAAACAGGTCGTGGAGGAGGATAATGTCCCCGTCGGACACGTGTTCCGTCACAGCGGCCACAATCCGGTCGATGTCCTTGTCCTTCCAGTCCTCCGGGTCCACCGACCACAGAATCACCGGCCCGCCGCACCAGCTCTCCGCGTTTTTGTCCAGCAGCCCGTAGGGGGGCCGGAGCCAGTAGTTCCCCTCCCCCGCCAGGCTGGCAATCAGGGCCCGGGTCTTGCCCACCTGAAGGTCGAAGTCCCGGCGGGACAGCCCCTTCAGCTCCACGTGGTCGTAGGTGTGTATGCCGATCTGGTGCCCCTCGGCGGCCATGCGGCGCACCAGGTCCTCGTTGCCCAGGATGCGGCTGCCCACCAGAAAGAAGGTGGCGGGCACCTCCCGCAGCGCCAGGCCGTCCAGCAGGGGGCCGGTGGTGGAGGACCGGGGGCCGTCGTCGAAGGTGAGGGCCACCAGGGGCGGGTTGTCCAGGGTCACCTCCGCCGGCGCCGCCGCCGGGACAGGCGTATCTCCCCCGGGGAGCATGACCGCCAGAGACAGAACACACAACAGAGCCGCAAATTTTTTCCTCTTCACCGCCGCCGCCTCCTTGACGCCTTTGCTGTCAGTATGTGCGGCGGGGCAAAAAACTTACGTTGAAAATTTTCTCTGCCTCCGGTTGGGCACGTCGTCCCTGCCCACCAGATAGTCCAGGCTGACGTTGTAGAAGTCGGCAATTTTAATCAGCTGCTCAATGGGAATGTTGATCTTCCCGTTTTCATAGTCAGAGTATGTGCTCTGGTCGATGTTCAAATGCTTTGCCAGCTCTATCTGTTTTTTATCATTGTCTTCCCTCAGGTCCCGAATCCGAGAAAAAGTCATTTCGATCACCCAAGGAAACTATAAAGTATGGGTATTACGGATATTGACAAATATGGTCGACACCCATATAATTACCGATGAGGTGATGATGATGACGGAGCCGGACTATAAAGAGATGTATTTAACCTTGTTCAGAGCCAGCGAGGAGGCGCTGGATATTCTGATTGCCGCCCAGCGGAAATGTGAGGAGATGTACCTCGCTGGCGGTGAAGGAACTGCACAGGCGGAGGAGAGGGCCGGGAATTGATTCCCCGGCCCCGTCTTCAGTCTTCTTTTTTTCTGTCTTCCAGCAGTTCTTCTACCTTCTGCTTTGCTTCCTCCAGGTCTTTGCAGCCGTCCAGGACCATACGGATCATTTTAATAATCTTGTCAAATTGCTTATCAGTCATCTGCGATACCTCCATATTGTTCCCTCATGCCGCTCAAATGCCATCTTCACAATGAGCTACTCTTGGTCTTTCGCGTCCGCGATGGTGTCCAGCAGGTCGCACAGCTCCTCCTTGGTGTAGGTGGCTTTGTCGCTATTTTTAAACAGGCGGCGCAGGTCGTAAATGGTCGCTTTTTCAATTACCTTGTAATCCTTCTCAATTAGCATTGCATTTACTCACTTTTACTGCTTGGGCACAGTTTTGGTAATGGTAGCCTTGGGGTCCTCGGTGTCGAACACGGTCTTGGCGGCGGCGGCCAGGCCGGCGATGCCCTGGAGCTCGGAGGGGATAATGATCTTGGTGGCCTTGCCGTTGGCGGCGGCGGTAAAGGCCTCCAGGGCCTTGATGGTGAGCACACCCTGTCCCGGGGCGGCCTCGTTAATCAGGCGGATGGCGTCGGCGGTGGCCTGCTGGACCTTGAGGATTGCCTGGGCCTCGGCCTCGGCCTCCAGAATCTTGGCCTGCTTGGCGCCCTCGGCCTGGAGGATGGCCGCCTGCTTGGCTGCGTCGGCCCGGAGGATGGCGGACTGCTTCTCGCCCTCGGCCACCAGAATCTGGGACTGCTTCTGGCCCTCGGCCTGGAGGATGGACTCCCGGCGCTCCCGCTCGGCCCGCATCTGCTTCTCCATGGACTCCTGGATATCCCTGGGGGGCATGATGTTCTTCAGCTCCACCCGGTTGACCTTGATGCCCCAGGGGTCGGTGGCCTCGTCCAGCAGAGCCCGCATCTTGGTGTTGATGTGGTCCCGGCTGGTGAGGGTCTGGTCCAGCTCCAGGTCGCCGATGATGTTCCGCAGGGTGGTGGCGGTGAGGTTTTCAATGGCGGACATGGGGTTCTCGATGCCGTAGGTATAGAGCTTGGGGTCGGTGATCTGGAAGTAGACCACCGAGTCGATCTGCATGGTGACATTGTCCTTGGTGATAACGGGCTGGGGGGCAAAGTCCACCACCTGCTCCTTCAGGGACACATTCTTGACAATCCGCTCCACAATGGGCACCTTAAAGTGGACGCCCGCGCCCCAAACGGCGTGGAAGGTACCCAGCCAGGTGATGACGTAGGCCCGGGACTGAGGCACGATGCGCACAATGCTGGCCAGCAGGGAAAAGATTACGATGGCGATGACAACGACAATCAGGGTTGGGATCAGGTATTCCATTTTGTTCGCTCCTCCTTGTTTTTGATCTGTTTACAGGGTTTCTACAATGACCTTTACGCCCTCGATGCGCAGGACCTTCACGTCCCGCCCGGCGGGGATGACCACATCCTGGTCGGAGCGGGCCGACCAGACCTGCCCCTTTACCCGCACCTGGCCCTGGGCCTGGGCGTTGTCGATGGTCTCGGTGACCAGGGCCTGGGCGCCAATCACCCGGTCGGCGTTGGTGGCGGAAATCCTGGGCTTGAGGAATTTGCTGCTCAGCGGCTTGAACAGGGCCAGCGCCAGGGCGGACACCCCCAAAAACACCGCGATCTGCAGCCAGAGTCCGGCCCCAAAGGCCGTGGCAAACATGGCGGCCAACGCCCCCACGGCGAACCAGACCGACACCAGACCCACCGTCACCGCCTCGCCAATGGCGAAGACAATAAAGGCGGCCAGCCAAAAAATCGTCATAGCAATTCCTCCTTTCCACGGGCGGCTATAGTTCGTCATGCTTATCATATCACAGCTGAGTAAAAAATACCACCGTGCCGGTGTATTTTTATTCTTTCATTTCTGTGACAGCGGCGCGGTCCTTCGGGGAGGGCAGCTGCTCCAGGGCGGCGGTCAGCTGGCGGCGGTAGACAGCCACGGCCTCTCTGGGCCCCGTCAGGGTAACGGCGCCGTCCAGCCCCAGCAGCCAGCCGAAAAACTGGGGGCTGACCACCACCGGCAGGGTGACGGTAAAGTGCTCCTCCCCGTCGGGCACCAGGATCACATCCTGTCCGAACCGGTCCCACACCAGGTGCGCCTTGTCCCGCCGGCCCCGGAGGGTGACCTTCATCTCCTGGCCGCCGTACATGCCGAAGTGCTTCTGGCCGTACTCGGCCAGCTGAAAATCGGGGTACTGGTCCTGCCCCTCCCGGTCCAGGCCGGTGACCACAATTTCGGCCATCTTGTCCACCCGGTAGTGGCGCAGCGCCCGGTGGGTGTGGTCAAAGGCCACCAGATAGTAGTTCTCGCTGTTCCAGATCAGGCCGTAGGGGGAGACCATATACCGCTTCCCGTCCTGACGAAATACCTTTTTCCGGGCGATATCGTAGTCGAAATATTTGAAGGTGATGGCCCTCCGGCCGGCGATGGCGGTGTGGAGCTTGTCCACGTTGTAGTAGATGCTCTCGTTCATCACCTTGATCCGCCGGTCGACATACACCTGCCGCTGGAGCTGCCCCGCCTGGTGGATGCTGGCCAGCCCCTCCAGCTTGCGGATCAGGGCGTCGCTCTTCTTCTGGGTGATGAACCGAGAGGACTGCACCGCGTCCATCAGCAGCTTGACCTCGGGCAGCTCAAAGTCCCGCTCTCCCACAAACCAGCCGGGGACCTTCCCCTTCCTGGACTGGACGTCCAGCCCGAAGAGCCGCAGGGCCTCCAGGTCGTCGTAGATGCTCTTGCGCTCGGCTCTGATGTCCTGCCGGGCCAGCTCCTCGATAATCTGGGGCACGGTGAGAGGGTGCTCCTCATCCGTCTTCCGCAGGAGCATGCGGCAGAGATGGAGCAGCTTGGTCTTCTGATTGGCGCTTTTTGGCATGGATTTCATCCTCCTTTCCGGGTTTCACACCCCAGCATAGCGGATTTTGTGTCCGTTAAAACGGACTTTAAAGGTCCGCGCCCAAAAGCCTCCTTTTGAAAGGAGGTGGCACGGCGAAGCCGTGACGGAGGATTGAATTTTGGCGAAGCCAAAATATGCGGAGCAAATAGATGGTCGGAAGCCTTATTTACTTCGTATGTTTTGCTTCGCAAAACACAATCCCCACCGCCCTGCGGGCGGAGCCCCTTTCAAAAGGGGCCCTTTGGGTGCTCCCCTATGGGCTCCGGCATCATTGCCATCCCTCCCACACCTCGGGGCAGAACCCCACGGTGGCCTGCCGGCCGTTGCGGACAATGGGGGTGCGCAGGAGGGAGGGGTCCTCAAAGAGCTTCTCCAGCCTGGCCTGGTCGGATGCCAGGTAGGACACCAGCACTGCATCCGGGTGTTTGGGGTCCACCATGGCCTCCAGTCCCACGGCGTTTTTCACGCTGTTCAGCTCCCCCAGGCTCATGCCCTGCTTTTTCAGGTCCACCGCCTGGAATCTGATCCGCCGCTCCTTGAACCACCGCTCCGCCTTCTTTGTATCAAAGCACTTACTTTTGCCGAAAATCTGAATGTTCATGCCGACTCTCCCGCCCTCCGTTGTTTTTTACATTCTACCATATTTTACTTTCCCGCACAAGATTGAAAGGGCCGGCTTTCAGCCATACTAACTGTCACTGACTGACGGAAGGATGGCGAAGCGTATGAAAGCTGTCATTATGGCGGGCGGGGAGGGCACCCGGCTGCGGCCCCTGTCCCTGGGCGCCCCCAAGCCCATGACCCCCCTGCTGGGGCGGCCTGTGATGGAGCACATCATCAACTTGTTAAAGGCTCACAGGATTACCGACATCTGCGTCACCCTGTGCTACAAGCCCCAGATGATTATGGACTGTTTCGGCAGCGGGGACCGGCTGGGGGTGCGGCTGACCTGGTTTGTGGAGGAGGAGCCCCTGGGGACGGCGGGCAGCGTGAAGAACTGCATGGGCCACATAGGCGACGAGGACTTTCTGGTCATTGGCGGGGACTGCGTCTGCGACCTGGACCTCACCGCCCTGGCAAGCTTCCACCGGACCCGGAGCGCCCGGGCCACCCTGGGCCTCTACCGCCACCCCAACCCCCTGGAGTACGGCCTGGTGCTCACCGGCGGGGACGGCCGGGTGGAGCGCTTTGTGGAGAAGCCGGGGTGGGGCCAGGTGTTTACCGACCAGATCAACACGGGAATCTATGTCCTCTCCCCCGCCGCCATGGACCGGGTGCCCCAGGGCACGGCCTTTGACTTCGGCAGGGACCTGTTCCCCGCCCTGCTCCGGGAGGGCGCCCCCCTGTACGGCCTGCCCCTGGAGGGTTACTGGCGGGACATGGGGGACTGCGGCGCCTATCTGGACTGCGCCTGCGACGCCCTGTCCGGCAAGGTGCGGCTGGATATGGGCCTGCCCAAGCGGGAGGCGGGGGTGTGGTCCGCCCGGCCCCTGCCCCAGGGGCTGAACCTGGTGCCCCCCTGCTGGATTGGCGAGGGGGTGTCTCTGGGGGAGGGCTGCCTCATCGGGCCCCACACCGTGCTGGAGCGAAACGCCCGGGTGGGGGACCGGTCCATGGTCCAGCGGTCCATTCTGCTGGAAAACGCCGCCGCCGGAGAGCGCTCCACCCTCTACGGCGCCATCCTGTGCCGGGACGCCTCCGCCCGAAGGGGGGCGGTCCTCAACGAGGGGGCCGTGCTGGGGGAGAACGCCCTGGCGGAGGAGGGGGCCACCCTGCTGGAGCGGGTGCGCCTCTGGCCCGGGCAGACCGCCCCCGCCGCCTGCCGGCTGGCCCGGTCCATCACCAGCGGAAGCCAGAAGGGGGTGCTGCGCTTTGGAGACAGCGGCGCCATCCGGGGGGTGCTGGGGGAGGACATAGGTCCGGAGGCCCTGCTCACCCTGGGAAGCCTCCTGGGGAGAGAGGGCCCGGTGGGCCTGGGCTGCTCCCCCACCCCCGGCGCCGGAATGCTGGCCCGTGCCGCTGCGGTAGGGGCGGCGGCGGCGGGGAGCGAGGTGCTCACCCACTCCCTCACCAGCCCCGTCCAGGGGGCGGGGGCGGCCGCCATTCACCAGCTGCCCGTCTCCCTCTTTGTAGAGGAGAGCGAAAATACCGTCTTCCTCCACTTCTTTGACAAAAACGGCCTGCCCCTGGGCCGGACCCGGGAGCGGAAGCTGGAGCACGCCCTCCTCCAGGGGGAGGTGCGCCGCACCCGGGGGGACAAGGTGGGCCGACTGGGGCGGCTGGAGCTCTCCCAGGAGCAGTGGGCCAGGGAGGTGGCGGAGAGCGCCTCCCTGCGCCGGCCCGCCCTGCGGAGAGTGACCGTGGCGGTGGGGGACGCCACGCCGGAGGACCGGGCACTGCGGGAGGCCCTGTCCGCCCTGGGCTGTAAGCTGGAAAAGGAGTGGCGGCCGGGAATTGCGGCCTTTCACGCCCGGCGGGGGGGCTTCTCCCTCACCGCCCGGGACGAGGGGGGCGCGCTGGTGGATGACGGCCAGCTGCTGGCCCTGGTCTGCCTCATTGAGATGGAAAACGGCTCGGGCAAGGTGGCCGTCCCCGCCTCGGCCAGCGCGGCGGTGGAGCTGGTAGCCGCCGGCTACGGCGGAACCGTCCTCCGGCTGGACCGGGACGGGGATCAGGCGCAAGAGCTCTACGCCGCCCGGCCCTGGCTGCGGCAGGCCCCGGCAGCGGCGGTGCGCATCTGCTCCCGGATGGCAGTCTCCGGCCAGAAGCTGGAGGCCCTGGTGGCCAAGACCCCCCGCTTCTCCTCCTGGCGGCGGGAGGTGCCCCTCACCTCCGACCGGGGGCGGGTGATGCAGGCCCTGGCCCGGGAACAGGCCCGTCAGCCCTCCGGAGAGGGCCTGCGGATGCGCACCGGCAGCGGCTGGGTGTACCTCACCCCCATCGCCCGGCGGTCCGCCCTGCGGGTGATCGCCGAGGGCCCCGACCTGGAGCTGGCCGCCGAGCTGTGCGACTTCTACGCCGGCCGGGCGGCGGAGGTGGACCGGTCTCTTTCTGAGCAATGTGCCCAAGAAGGGGACAAATAGCGGTATATCTGTTCTTCTGAAACGCATAGTATACTTTTGGGGCAAAGTGTGGTAAACTATGATTATCTATTGTGGCCTTTTGGGCCATTGTAGGGGCGGATACCATCCGCCCGCAATCCGGAGGCGGACTATGACTCGAACGGGCGGCTAATAGCCGCCCCTACAGCCGAATTGTTAAAACGGATGCAATATTTGGTGGATTTAAACGCCAAAGGGGCTGGGAGAAGACCTCCCGCCCCGGCGTCTAAATATATTTCCCGGCCCCGAACCGTAGGACAGGCGGGAACGGACTGAGGAGCAAAAACGACAGAAGCCCCATAATCAGGCGAAGGGATCGCGCACCCCAACCGGCGAGGCAGGGCCGGAGGGGGACGGTCCTTCGTCTGGTTGCTGTGGGGCTCTGTCAGGATACATCAATTTTGAAAAAAGGAGTTATCATGGCAGAAAAACTGAAAATTATTTCCCTTGGCGGTCTCAACGAGATCGGCAAGAACCTCACCGTATACGAGTACGGAAACGACATCATCGTGGTGGACTGCGGCATGGGCTTCCCCGACGACGACATGTACGGCATCGACGTGGTCATCCCCGACGTCACCTACCTCATCAAGAACCAGAGCAAGATCCGGGGCATCTTCATCACCCACGGCCACGAGGACCACATCGGGGCCCTGCCCTACGTGCTGCGGTCCATCAACGCCCCCATCTACGCCACCCGCATGTCCGCCGGCCTCATCAAGCTGAAGCTGGAGGAGCACCGCCTGCTGGACCGCACCAGGCTGGTCACCTGCGAGGCGGGCCAGATTGTCAAGGCGGGCAAATTCACCGTGGAGTTCATCCACGTGAACCACTCCATCGCCGACGCGGTGGCCTTTGCCATCAAGTGCCCGGTGGGCACCTGCGTCCACACCGGCGACTTCAAGATCGACGCCACCCCCATCCAGGGGGGCATGATGGACCTGGCCCGGCTGGGCGAGCTGGGTAAGGAGGGGGTCCTGGCCCTGCTGGCCGACTCCACCAACGTGGAGCGCTCCGGCTACACCCGCTCCGAGCGCAGCGTGGGCGCCTCCTTCGACGGTCTGTTCCGGGGCTGTGAGGAGCGCATCATCGTCACCACCTTCGCCTCCAACGTGGACCGCATCCAGCAGGTCATCGACGTGGCCGCCCGGTACGGGCGAAAGGTGGCCGTCACCGGCCGGTCCATGGAGAACGTGATGAAGGTGTCCTCCGAGCTGGGCTATATGAACATCCCCGACGGCATCCTCATGGACCTGAACCACATCAAGTCCCTGCCCAAGAGCCGGGTGTGCATTATCACCACCGGCAGCCAGGGGGAGACCATGTCCGCCCTCACCCGCATGGCCTTCAACACCCACCGGCAGGTGGACCTGCTCCCCGGCGACCGGGTGATTATCTCCGCCTCCGCCATTCCGGGCAACGAAAACGCCATCGGCAACGTGGTCAACGAGCTCTACCGCAAGGGCGTGGAGGTGATGAACGAGCGGGAGCTGACCCTCCACGTCTCCGGCCACGCCTGCCAGGAGGAACTGAAAATCGTCCACGCCCTGGTCAAGCCCAAATTCTTCGTCCCTGTCCACGGGGAACAGCGGATGCTCCAGATCCACGCCAAGCTGGCCCGGCAGATGGGGATGGACCCCAACCACATCCTCATCAGCGACATCGGCCGCGTGATGGAGTTCACCCCCAATTCCGCCAAAATCACCGGCACCGTCACCGCCGGGCAGGTCTTTGTGGACGGCTACGGCGTGGGCGACGTGGGCAGCGTGGTGCTGCGGGACCGCCGCCACCTGGCCGAGGACGGCATGATTGTGGTGGCACTGTCCATGTCCGGGGAGGACGGCGCGCTGGTCTCCGGCCCGGACATCATCACAAGGGGCTTCGTCTACGTGAAGGAGTCCGAGGGGCTCCTGGAGGAGCTGCGCCAGGTGGCCCTGGAGGCCCTCCAGCACGTGGATACCCGCTACGCCACCGACTGGTCCGCCATCAAGGGGGCCATCAAGGGCGACCTGTCCGGCTACCTGTACAAGAAAACAAAGCGCTCCCCCATGATCCTGCCTGTTATCATGGAGGTGTGAAAAAATCCCTTGGGTGTACGTTAATGTGCAACACCCAAGGGATTTTTTATGATGATTGAGAACAAAAATATTTCCAAAAATTCAACAAAAATTGCTTCAGCTTATTGAAGGAAAACCTTGTTTATGCTACAATGACAGTGAAGCTAGAATTACTTTTCTAACTTCAGGCAGTAACAAGGCCCACTGTTTAAAAAGAGAGAATTTCGGAGGGCACTTATATGGCAATTGAAGAAAAAAAGAAAGTTTCTGTATCCATTGACCCAGAGGTGCGTTCACCTCAAATTTATCATCAATTTTTAATTACATCAACAGAGAATGCCCTGCATATCGACCTAGCTGATAGCGTTGAAACCAATGACGAGATAAAAATAGAAGTTAAAGAGTCTTTTTCCGTATCGGCAGATAAAATGCTGAATTTTGCGGCATCCATCCTTAACGAACTAATTCGATATGAAGAAAAATATCATAATGGTTATGGGCTGTCATATCCTGATGTCGGAAAATAATATACTCATGGCTACTGTGATAAGACAAGGGAGGTGTTAATATGCTGGCAAGGGCTGAATTAAAATTATATGAAGAAGCTTGGACAAAAAATATAGAACTAAATAACAATCCAGGGCAAGCACGGGCTTTTTTAGACATTGTCGCACAGTTAGGACATGATCATGCACGGTCTGAATTTGAGTATGACAAAGAATTGAAACAATATCTAAATCTATGGCTCAATCAGATATCTCAAGATCAAAGCATTTGTGCAGGCCAAAATAGTATAGACATGCTGAAATCGACGCTTTTTGTACAGGAATATGCCTATAATACAGATACTACTAATGCAGTGGGCCAGGTAGAATCTGTAGAGAGAATTGGGCGTGATGTCGTGAAGCGGTTGATTCCAATCTCATATGCTGTTGCTGGTATGTTGTTTTTTAGCTTATCCCTCATCTTTGGATTTACATTCTATTTGGGATTACATGGCGCGGGTTATTTGATTGGGCCATGGACTAATCTCATGTTGCTGGTGGCTGCCATAGGAATGACCCTCACGGTTCTGGCAGCAATCTTTGAGTGGAGGAAACTAAGCAATGGGTGGCAAAAAGGAAGACAGGGATAAAAATCAAAAAGGATTTATTTTTCAAATTATTGCTGGAATTTTCAATGCTCTCCATTTAGAGCTTTTTTCACCAGTAGGCCGGATAAATATCCTTTCTGAGTTTATGTTGTTGGTTATAATAGTTGTATATCTGTTTCAAAGCACCACTACATCTGTGGCCCGAATTATTGCTTCAATATGGAATACCGATTTAACAAGCCAGACTGATGACAATATTGTAACGCTTTTAATTATATTCTTTGCCTCTTTTATACTTTGCCTGGGATTTATATTTATTGCTGATCGGGAACGAAAACACTTTGAAAAGGCGCAAGATGAGGTAAAAGAAGAATTGTCAAACTAAAAAACGCCCGCTCCGGTTTAATGGAGCGGGCGTTGCTGTATTTTTTATTTATTCCGCGTAGGGCTTGTCGCTCTCGATGAACACGCCGTTCTCATTGCTGTAGCCCACGTTAAAGCCCAGGGCCTTGCCCAGGTCGCGGAGCTTGAAGTAGTTGTAGCCGCCGCCGTTGTCGTCGGTGAGGGTGATGGCCGTCATGGCCACGTCCTTGCCGTTGATTTTGACGGTCTGTGCGCCGCCGGAGTAGGCCCGGTCGCCGGAGTAGGGGGTGGTCATCTCGGTGCCGCCGGCCTCATAGGGCTGGCCGGTGGTGAGGGAGATAGTCCCGTCATACCCTACGGCAAACTGTGCCTTGGTGCCGTTGAGGACATAGGCCATGTCCCGGAGCTTGATGTAGTTGGTCAGGTTGCCGTTGGCGTCCTTCAACGCGTACATCTGGAACTCCACCTTCTTCCCGTCCACGGTGACGGTCTGGTTGCTGGCAATGGCCGTGCCGCTGGCGGGGATGTCCTCCACCTTGATGGCAGGATCGGCGGGGGTGGTGGGCTTGGGATCGGCAGGCTTGTCGGGGACATTTGTACCCTTCACCACCTGGACGAACAGATAGAAATGCTCGCTCGAACTTGTGTTGCTCACTGTCATGGATACAAGGTTATCGCTGGCGGTTTTGAATGTAAAGGGATTTTCGGCGGGCCAGCCGGCCTCCGGCTCCTCGTCCACATATTCTTCCATCACAATGTAATCCGCCAAAGTGCCGTCAGGATTGTACAGCGTAACGACGGTTCCCTCGGGAATCTGATGGACAGGGAAGCCTTTTTTGGATGTCTTTACGGCGATGACCGGATTGGACAGCTTAAAAACACTTCCGTCCGTGCCTTTGACCTCATTGCTGCCAGCCTGTAGCTCTAAATATTTTTCTCCTTTGGCAGGAGTAGTTGAGGTTTCATCCGAAATCTGGAAATAGACGCGGATGGATTCCCTGCCTGTTCCTATCCCATCGGAGTCCTGCACACCGAAATAATGCTGGCACACAATGGCCAAAACTCCATCAGAGAGCGTCGTATTCCCGGAAAAATAGTCGCCTTCAGTCCAGGAACCAGCGGCTCCGGTTTGCTTTTTACAGGCAAACTCTACGCCTTCTTCTCCATCCCAGGTCTGGCCGGCTGGCAGTTTCCCGATGAAGTCTGAATTGCAGAGCATATCTCCATTAAATATGCCTTCCTTCCAGTTTGCCCCCGGGATGGAAGGTGTGACTGTTGTGCCAGCGGGGATAGTGTAAACAGTAACATTAGTCTCGTCACCGTCGCCAGCGGCCAGGGTCTCTACCCCCAGAATGCCGTTAATAACTCTAATGTAATGGACAGCCCAGTGGAGTCTGTGACCGCTACAGACGTGTCACCTGCCTTTGCAGCAAACGTGGGAACCGTCAGGCCAAGACACATCACCAGAGCCAGCGCCAGGGATAAGATTTTCTTTTTCATACAATTTCTTCCTCTCTTTTATGTTTTCTCAGCGGTACTGGCCCCCGGGGGGTGGGGATTTAGTCCCCCCGGGGCGTTTTCCGCCGAGACAAACAAAAGCGGCGCAGGATAATTGATCCCACACCGCATTTACTCAGACACAAAACCCTCAAACCAGAGCTTGTAAAACAGGAGGCTTTCCGGTATAATGAGGGCTGGCGCAGCAAAGCTGTTGTGTAGGAGGCGCTTTCTCCTGCATAGAGGTGTGGGGGAGGGCGAGTCCCCCACGCCTTGCCTTTATTTGCCTCGTGGTTACATTTTACACCATATTCCACCAATACGCAAGGTTTTTTTCACCCGTCCGATTTTTCGGGCGGTTTTTTTGCAGCAAAATCCCCCGCTCATGCGTCTATATGGGTGAAAGGAGGTGACCGGCATGTCCCCAAAATCCAACCGGCCGGTGGATTGGGAGGCACTTGTCACGCAGAACGAGACCCGCCTGTACCGGGCGGCCCTGGCCATCCTGGGCGACCCCCACGAGGCGGAGGACGCCGTGCAGGACGCTTTTGTCCGCTATCTGGAAAAGGCCCCAAAGGAGCTTGAAAACCCCTCCGCCTGGCTGATGCGGGTGCTGGTGAACGGCTGCAAAAGCCGCCTGCGCCTGGCCTGGCGGCGGGTGGGCCCCCTCCCGGAGACCCTCCCCGCCCCCGGCCCCGAGGAGCGGGAGGAGCTGGAGGAGCTGTTCGCCCTCCCCCCGGAGGACCGGGCGGTCATCCACCTGCACTACTGCGAGGGGTACTCCACCGACGAGATCGCCGGCCTGCTGGGCAAGCGCCCGGGCACGGTGCGCTCCCGCCTCTCCCGGGCCCGGGAGAAGCTGCGGAAGCTGCTGGAGGAATCATAAGCCTCCCTTGAAAAGGGAGGGGGACCGCCGGGCGTCAGCCCGGTGGTGGAGGGTTTAAACCCCCACCCGGCTCCGCCGGGAGCCCCCTTTGCGAAGGGGGCCTTTTGGAGCAGTTAATTAACTCGGTTGCAACAACAAGGAGAATTTTGATGAAATATTACAAATCGTATATGGACCGGCAGGAGATTTCCCCGGCGGTCCACGAAAAGCTGCTGAATCTGGAGTCGCGGCCCTCCCGGCCCTGGCTGAGATACGGGGTTCTGGCCGCCTGCGCGGCCCTCGTCATCGGAGCAGGGGTGTGGAGGCTGGCCCCCGCTCCCGCCCCTGTGACGGACCCGCCCCGGAGCGCCGGCCAGTTTGCCGCCGACTATGACCCTCTGCCCGGGGAGAAGGACGTGGTGGAGCCGGGTGACGGCTTTGTGGTCAGCAGCCCCGCCGGAGGCGGCAAGCTGGAGTTCCCCATGATTCCCGACATCAACTACCAGGATATCACCGACCAGTCTCAGTTGTCCTCCGACGCGTCCCGGGCCTATCTGCCGGGCAGCTTTATGACAAACCTGAAGAAGGAGGATGTCCAGACCATCTTCTGGGGGCCAGAGGGCAAGCCCCAGGCGGACCACCCCAAGACGGAGCAGGGGGACCTGCCCTGGATGCTGTTCTGGGACGGCTATACCCTCCAGGGCCGGGCCCTGTACGACGGCCAGGGCCAGCTGATGGAGCTGTGGCTCTGGGGCGAACAGGACCGGGCCAGCTTTGAGCTGGAGCTGTGCCCAGGTGCCCTGCCCTTCACCTGCTGCATCGACGTGAACCGGGGAGACATCATCAGCGAGTTTAACGGTGTCTCTGTGGCCGGCTGGAGCCAGGTCTACGACCGGGACGGCGACGGCCAGGACGACTATATCTGCGGCAGTGAGTTTATGACCAAAAACGACATCGGCGTTCGGTTTGTTAACCGGAACAGCCTGATGAGGGTGGAATATGAGCAGGACGGAAGCATGGACCTGGGCGGGGCCCAGGCCTTCAACGCCCTGTTTGTCCGTCAGGCCCTGACCGACGGCGGGCTGTACCTGGATCACCTGGCAGAAAACGAAAACATCCCCGCCTGGCGGGAGGAGAGCTTCTCCACCCTGGCCCAGGCCCGGCAGGAGGCGGACTTCGCCCCCTATCTGCCCGCCTCCGAGCCGGAGGGCTACAGTGCCTACTCCGGAAACAAGGAGTTCTACGGCCGCCTCAGCTACCAGGAGGGCAGGCAGAACATGCTCTTCGTCCGCTGGAGCCGGGGGTATGACAACGTGGAGGTCTGCGTCTACCGGGACGGCTATTACTCCTGTAACCTGGTGTCCCCCGACCAGCCGGAGGCCTACGACCTGCGGCTGTATGAGATTCCCTGGTGCGACAGCGTGCCGGAACAGTACCGGGAGACAGTGGACCGTCCCGCCTTTCGGGCGGAGGACATGTCCCTGGCCATCGTGGAGGCCCGGGGCCGGGAGCACGACACTGGCGGGATGACCTGGTCCTTCGACGTCCTCCACCCGGACGGGACGGTGGTGTCCTACCGCTGCGACGGCCTGACGGCCCGGCAGGTTTGGGAGATGGTGGAAGAGACCCTTTAACAGAACAGGCCCCGCCGGCGGCGGGGCCTGTTGCTTATTCGGAGGTCAGTCCGCAAAGAGCGGGGTGGACAGATACCGGTCGCCGGTGTCGGGCAGCAGGGCCACAATGGTTTTTCCCCTGTTCTCCGGCCGTCTGGCCAGCTGGATGGCCACCCAGACCGCCGCGCCGGAGGAGATGCCCACCAGGATGCCCTCGGTCCTGCCCACCAGTCTGCCAGCGGAAAAGGCGTCGTCACTCTCCACGGCGATAATCTCGTCGTAAATTTTGGTATTCAGCACGTCGGGGACAAAGACGGCGCCGATGCCCTGAATGGCGTGCTTGCCCGCGATGCCCCTGCTCAGCGCCGGGGAGTCGGCGGGCTCTACGGCCACCACCTTCACCGCCGGGTTCCGGCTCTTCAGGTACTCTCCCACGCCGGTTATGGTGCCGCCGGTGCCCACGCCGGCCACAAAGATATCCACCTGTCCCTCCGTATCCTCCCAGATCTCAGGTCCGGTTGTGGTCCTGTGGGTCTCCGGGTTGGCGGGGTTGACAAACTGGCCGGGGATAAAGCTGTTGGGGATCTCCCGGGCCAGCTCCTCCGCCCTGGCGATGGCCCCCTTCATGCCCTTTGCCCCATCGGTGAGCACCAGCTCCGCGCCGTAGGCCCTCATCAGCTGGCGGCGCTCCACGCTCATGGTCTCGGGCATGACGATGATGATGTGGTAGTTCCGGGCGGCGGCCACCGAGGCCAGGCCGATGCCGGTGTTGCCGGAGGTGGGCTCGATGATAACGGAGCCGGGCTTCAGCGCCCCCCTGGCCTCGGCGTCGTCGATCATGGCCCTGGCGATGCGGTCCTTCACAGAGCCGGCGGGGTTGAGGTACTCCAGCTTGGCCAGTATCCGGGCCTGGAGCGCCTCCTTTTCCTCGGTGCGGGCAAGCTCCAGCAGGGGCGTTTTGCCGATCAGCTGGTCGGCGGATGTATAGATTCTGCTCATAATTGTTCCTCCATGTTTCCTACTTTTCCGGTTGGTATATTAGTATTATAAGCACGTCCCCCGAAAAAGTCAACTGTCAATTTAAAATTTTCAACAAAAATTGTGCCTGATAAAAAAGCCCCCCTTGCAGGGAGGACTTTGGTCTATTCTCTCTGGTTCTGCTTCTGCATAAACTGGATGGTGTGCAGAAGCAGCTCCTTCTGATCCCGATTCAGCGTGCGGAGATTTTCAACAAGCTTCCGTTCTGAGTCTGTCAGCTGCATTGACGGCATGGGCTCATCACTGAGGCCAACCAAATAATCCATGCTCAGCCCGCTCCGCTTCGCGAACTTTACAAGAACATCCAGCGTTATCGCACTTCGTCCCGTTAAATAATTGCTCAGCGCCGCTTCTGTTACATGAAACTCTTTTGCCAAAGCCTTCTGGCGAATATCGTGGTCAGTTATCCACTCTTTCATCCTTGTCTCATAAGGCACTGTCTTTCACCTCATGACCAGTATTAACGAATGAAGAATTAAAAACACAAAAAATATCGAAATATTATTTTTCTTCGCAATACAAAATAATTCGACAAAATTCGATTATTAAATATGCTATTATTTAGACGTGATCTGACAAAAAAAGAGCGCCGCGGCAGCGGCGCTCAGAGAGGGACTGAATTACTTGTGGTCCACGGAGTACATGTGCTTGATGAGCTCCAGCACCTTGTTGGAGTAACCGATCTCGTTGTCGTACCAGGACACGACCTTGACGAAGGTGTCGGTCAGGGCGATGCCGGCGTCGGCGTCGAAAATAGAGGTGCGGGTGTCGCCCAGGAAGTCGGAGGACACGACGGCCTCGTCGGTGTAGCCCAGGATACCCTTCAGCTCGCCCTCGGAGGCCTTCTTCATGGCGGCGCAGATCTCCTCATACTTGGCGGGCTTGGCCAGGTTGACGGTCAGGTCCACCACGGACACGTCCAGAGTGGGCACGCGCATGGACATACCGGTCAGCTTGCCGTTCAGCTCGGGGATAACCTTGCCCACGGCCTTGGCGGCGCCGGTGGAGGAGGGGATGATGTTGCCGGAGGCGGCGCGGCCGCCGCGCCAATCCTTCAGGGAGGGGCCGTCAACGGTCTTCTGGGTGGCGGTGGTGGAGTGGACGGTGGTCATCAGGCCGTCGGTGATGCCCCAGTTGTCGTTGAGGACCTTGGCGATGGGGGCCAGGCAGTTGGTGGTGCAGGAGGCGTTGGACACGAAGTTCATGTCGGGGGTGTACTTGTCCAGGTTGACGCCGCAGACGAACATGGGGGTGCTGTCCTTGGAGGGGGCGGACATAACGACCTTCTTGGCGCCGGCGTCCAGGTGGCCCTGAGCCTTCTCCTGGGTCAGGAACAGGCCGGTGGACTCCACAACGTACTCAGCGCCCAGCTTGGCCCAGGGCAGGTCGGCGGGGGAGCGCTCGGCGGAGATGGGGATCTCCTTGCCGTTGACGACGATGGAATTCTCGGTGCTGCTGATCTCGGCGCTGCAGATGCCGTGCATAGTGTCGTACTTCAGCATATAAGCCAGGTAGTCAGCGGGGCACAGGTCGTTGATGCCTACGATCTCAATCTCGGGGTGATTCAGGCTGGCGCGGAACACCATCCGGCCGATGCGGCCAAAACCATTGATGCCAACTTTGATGCTCATGTTGAATTACTCCTTTTTTATCAATTTATCCGCGGCGGCCCGCGGTATTGGTAGCGTTGTATATTATACCCCTGGCAGAACGATTTTCCTAGTGGTTTTTTTCATAGTTTTCCGCAAAAATTTGCCTGAAATTTTGCCATTGAGGGCGGTGAGCCCCCCGGGCCCGGCGGGGGCGGCAAATTTTTCGACATTTTTCGACTTTTTCTATTGTAGCGGATGGAAAATTTTGATATACTTAGTAAGTTATAGCCGGGAAGGCCCCGGCACATGCTACAGCTGTACAAATTGCGGCCGCGGAGGCCGCTTCTGATTTGTAAGAGGTATTTATGCTTGAAACCATCCAATCCCTGCTGGACGCCTTTCCGGAAGGCGTGATCCAGGCCCGGGCGGGTCTGGTGCTGGCGGCCAACGCCAGGGCCCGCCGGTATCTGCCCCAGCTGACGCCCGGCGGCCCTGTACCCAATTTCCTCCCCCTGCCCCGGGAGGGGGAGACCGGCAGGGGCTCTTTTGCCGCCGGCTCCGTCTCATACTCCTTCAGCTGCACCTCCTGTGGGGAGGAGCAGGTGATTCTGTTCTGCCCCGGCGGCCGGGGCGGGCTGGAGGACTGGCAGCTGGAGGGGGCGCTGCGGCAGCTGCGCGGGCTGCTGGGCGAGATTCTGGCGGAGGTGGGGCCCGTCACAGAGGGGGGCCGTCTGCCCGCCGCCGCCTTCAGCAAGACCTTCCACCGCCTGTTCCGCCTGATGGAAAATCTGGAATTTATGTGTCAGGCCGCCGGGGAGGAGGGGATCCCCTTCCGGCCGGCGACCATGGACCTGGCCGGCCTGTGCCGGGATACGGTCCGGGACGCGGGGGCCCTCCTCCGGGAGGCGGGCGTCCGCCTGGAGTTTCGCTCCAGAGAGGCGGGGCTGCTCATCCCCGGCGACCGGTCGCTGCTGCGCAGGCTGCTGCTGGGCCTGATCTCCAACGCCGCAAGGGCCGTGGGGGAGGGGGAGGTGACCCTCTCCCTCCGGCGCAGCGGGGGCCGCGCGGTGCTTCTCCTGTCCAACAGCGGGCCGGCGCCCGACCCGCGCCAGCTGGCCGCCCTGCTTCAGGAGGGGCCGGGAGGGGATATCCCCCAGCCCGGCCAGGGCGCCGGGCTGGGGCTGTCCATCGCCCGGCACATCGTTGTCCTGCACGGGGGCCAGCTGCTGATTCAGGGGGGAGACCGGGCCCCCAGCGTCCTGGTGGCACTGCCCACCGGCCCTCTGGACGGCCGCTCCACCGTCCGCCAGCCCTCCGCCCAGCGGGACGGCGGCCTGGACCCCGTCCTTACCGAGCTGTCCGACGTGCTCCCCGCCAGCCTTTTCGGCCTGGAGGGGCTGGACTGAGGCCCTCCTGATTAAAACCGCTCTGTGGGGCGGTTTTTTTTAAAAACTCCTTGACTTTTTCCAAAATTCCGATATAATAATTAAGCTTGTCTCCGGAGGGAGGCAGGAATATCCTTGCTCCCGGGGAGCTTCCGGGGGCCATATGTCCATAAGGAGGTGCAAAACATGGCAAAAATCAACGCAAATTACGAGGCGCTCTATATCCTCAAGCCCGACCTGAACGAGGAGCAGATCAAGGCTCTGGTGGAGCGGTTCAAGGGCGTGGTCGAGGCGAACGGCACGGTGTCTGAGATCGACGAGTGGGGCAAGCGCCGGCTGGCCTACCCCATCCAGGACCTGATGGAGGGCTACTACGTGCTGATGACCTTCACCGCCGCCGCCGCCGTCCCCGCTGAGCTGGACCGTATTTTCCGGATCACCGACGGCGTGATGCGCTCCATGATCGTCTGCAAGGACGAGTAAGGGGGAGCGGCAAGTGCTGAACAAAATTTTCATCATGGGCCGCCTCACCCGGGACCCCGAGCTGCGGCGGACCCAGACCGGCACTCCGGTGGCCTCCTTCTCCCTGGCCGTCGACCGGGACTTTAAGGACAAGACCACCGGCGAGCGGGCCACCGACTTTATCGACGTGGTGGCCTGGCGGCAGACCGCCGAGTTTGTCAGCCGCTACTTCTCCAAGGGCCGCATGGCCGTGGTGGAGGGCCGGCTGCAGATTCGGGACTGGACCGACAAGGAGGGCGGCAAGCGCCGCTCCGCCGAGGTCATCGCCGACCAGATTTACTTCGGGGACTCCAAGCGGGACGGCGACGGCGGAGGCTACTCCGCCGGCTATCACCAGGGCGGGAGCTACAATCAGGGCGGAGGCTATTCCTCTGCGCCGGCAGCCCCCTCCGACCCCTTCGGCGGCTACGGCGCCCCCCCCGCGGACGGCGACCAGTTCGCTGAGCTCTCTACTGACGACGGCAATCTGCCGTTTTGACTTTGACCGTATCCGGTCGTAAAAAGGAGGTTAATTCCATGGCTATGGAACGCGATAACAAGCCCATCCGGGGCCGTAAGCGCCGCAAGGTCTGCGCCTTCTGCGCCGACAAGGTGGAGCAGATCGACTACAAGGACGCCGCCAAGCTGCGCCGGTTTATCTCCGAGCGGGCCAAGATTCTGCCCCGCCGCACCACCGGCACCTGCGCCATGCATCAGCGCCAGCTGACCGAGGCCATCAAGCGCGCCCGCCAGGTCGCCCTGCTGCCCTACGTCACCGACTGAATAAATCGCAAACGCCCTCGCCAATTGGCGGGGGCGTTCCTGTTTTTATGCCCTGGGGTAGGGCTCCCGGACGTTGGTCAGGCCCAGCAGATAGTCAACGCTGGTGTTGTGGACTTTTGCCAGCGCAATTAAAATTTCCGGAGGAATTGTGCGCTGGCCCAATTCGTAATTGCTGTACGTCTGCTGAGAGCAGCTCAGGATATTGGCCATCTCTGTCTGGTTTTTGTCGGAATCTTCCCGCAAATCCCGTATTCTTTGATACATCAGGCTCACCTCAAAAAAAGTATAGTTTACTGCAAATTGTTGTATTGACTTTTACAATAAATTGCAGTAAACTGTCCTTGAGGTGATTCACATGATAAGCGGACCCAAGAAAGCTGTAAGTGTTCTGATGCCGCTGAAGCTGTACGAGCGGGTAAAGGAGCAGGCGGAGAAGAAGCACAAAACCGTACCGGGGTACGTCAGGCAGGTGTTGAGGCGCTATCTGTGGCATGTAGAGAACGCTCCGGAGGCCTTGACAAAGGAATGGGACATTGTATAGACAAAAAGCGCGTCCCGGCGATCCGGGGCGCGCTTCTTGCGATCAGGTTTCGGCGTGCTTCAGCGGTGCGCCCCCGCCTTCAGGGGGACGGGCTGGACAGCCGGTGTCTCCTCGGGCTGATTGGGGTAGAGCCGGCGGAGTTTGGCGATACAGGCCATGCTGGCGGGCACCAGGAACAGGTCGGCGCACACCCAGGCGGCGGGGGAGGCGAAGCAGGCGGCGGTATAGCCGAACATGGGCACCAGAATCAGGCCCACCCCGGTGCGGGCGGCCATCTCCAGCACCCCGGCCAGGATGGCAAAGGGGCTGAAGCCCATGCCCTGGATGGAGAACCGGACAATGTTCACCAGGGACAGGGGGAAGAAGAAGGCGGACTGGATAAGGATATACCGGGCGGTCAGCTCCGTGAGCAGGACCACATCCAGCTCTCTGGGGTCCAGAAAGAGCAGGGCGCACTGGGGGGCAAAGCGGAGCATGGCGCAGAAGGCGATCACCGAGTAGCCCAGCCCCAGCAGGGAGCAGGCCCGGATACCCTGAGACAGCCGGTCCAGGCGGCACGCCCCCACGTTCTGGCCGCAGTAGGTGGCCATGGTGGCCCCCATGGCGTCGAAGGGGCAGGCCAGCAGCTGATACACCTTGGCCCCCGCCGCCACGGCGGTGACATAGAGGCTGCCCAGGGCGTTTACCGAGGACTGGAGCACAATGGAGCCCACAGCGGTGATGGAGTACTGCAGGCCCATGGGGATGCCCATGGCGCACAGCACCCCGCAGGCGTGGAGGTCCAGCCGCCGCTCCTCCCTTGTCATGCGGAGGATGGGGTACTTTTTCCTCATGTAAAACAGGCAGGCGATGCCGGACACCCCCTGAGAGGTCACCGTGGCGATGGCCGCCCCGGCCACTCCGGCGTGGAAGCCCAGAATCAGAGCAAAGTCCAGGGCGATGTTCAGGCAGGAGGACAGGGCCAGAAAGTACACCGGGGTCTTGCTGTCCCCCAGGGAGCGGATGATGCCGGCCAGCAGGTTGTAGAGGAAGGTGGCGGGGATGCCCATAAAGATGACGAAGATATAGGCGTAGGCGTGGTCAAAGATGTCCGCCGGGGTGCGCATCACGGTGAGGATCCGCCGGCACAGCAGGCCGGTGGCCGTGGTGAGCACCACCGCGAAAAGAATGGACAGCCAGGCCGCGTTGGCCGCGAAGCGGCGCATTTTGGAGGGCTCGCCGGCCCCCATCCGCTGGGCCACCGGGATGGCGAAGCCGTTGCACACCCCCATGCAGAAGCCAATCACGAAGAAGTTGATGGAGCCGGTGGAGCCCACTCCGCCTAGGGCGGCGGAGCCCAGCAGCTTGCCCACAATCATGGTGTCCACCAGGTTGTAAAGCTGCTGGAACAGCATGCCGAACAGGGTGGGCAGGGCGAAGCCGGCAATCAGCCGCATGGGGCTGCCGGTGGTCAGGTCCTTGGTCATAAGGGGCACCTTCCTTCAAAGAATCTCGGACTATTATAGTCATCCGCCCCCGTTCTGCCTAGCGGTGTTTTGACGGTTTTATCCCTTGGATGTGAAGAACTTTTCATCAAAATACAAAGGGAACCGCTCAACGATTCCCTTTGGGGTTTTTGTTTCGTTTTCGACCTACCAGATAATCCAGGCTGACATCATAAAAATCCGCAATTTTAATAAGCTGTTCGATGGGGATATTGATCTTCCCACATTCGTAGTCGGAATATGTATTCCGCCGGACGTTCAGATAGCTTGCAAGCTCAAATTGCTTTTTGTCGTTATCTTCTCGTAATTCTCTTATTCTGGGAAAAAACATATTATCACCAAAAGAAACTATACAATATCGGTAATACCGACATTGACAAAAGTCGGTATTACCGACTATAATTCTCTTGAGGTGAGAATCATGTGTGAAAAAATTGATCCAGCTTTTATGGTTTGCGGAAACTGCACTTATTTTGTCCAACACTATGTAGATTTAGATGGCCGCTTTGTTGCAATCCTCGCCGGGAACTGTACATATCCCCGCCTGAAAAACCGGGACTATAAAAACACCTGCCCGAATTGGACGCCAAAGCTGGAAAAAAACAATCAGCCATAGAAAAAGCCTCCCAATGGGAGGCTTTTTCTATGCGTTCTTCGCCATTCGGCCGCAGGCCAGGGCGGTGGCCAGGAAGTACCCACCGTAGACCACCAGGATCACCCCGGCGGTGATGAGGGAGCTGGCGGCGCTGTCCACCTTGCCCACGGTGAAGATGATGTCGTTGGCGGCCTTCATGCCCACGGCGGAGTGGACCAATGCCAGGGCCAGGGGCAGGAGGAAGGCCAGGGCCACCTGCTGGGTGGCGGATTTCTTCATCTGCCGCTCCTCCGCCCCCAGGCGGCGGAGAATGGCGTACCGTCCGGTGTTGTCCGCCCCCTGGCTCAGCTGCTGGAGGGCCAGCACGGCGGCGGCGGCCAGCAGGAAGGTGAAGCCCAGGTACAGCCCCAGGAACAGGGCCAGAATCTTGTTGCCCATCATGTCGCCGTAGATGGACAGCCTTGTCTCCGGCCGGACAGACATCTTCTCATACAGGGGCCGGACCAGCTGGAGGAGCTGCTGCTCTGTCTCCCCCTTGTTTTCCCCTGCGTAGTCGGCGGACCACACCTGCCGGCGGACCTCCAGCTGCTCGGCCATCTCGTCCGGAACGACCACGCACCGCAGGCTCAGGTTCCCGGTGGTGAGCTGGTCCTCCAGCGTCTCCAGCAGGGCGGGGAGGGACCCGGAATATGCGGGCTTGCCCTGGCGGGTCAGCAGAGCGTCCAGGTCCGACACCGTAATCGCGCCGCTGGCATCCTCAATGCCGGTAATCTCTTTTTCGTTGTAGTAGAACAGCGTGTCGTGGCTCCAGGCCAGCTTTTCGTCGGGGTCGAAGCCCCCCTCCCGGAGGACCGCGTCGAAGTCGATCAGCTCGGTGTCCCCCGACTGGTTCTGCACCGTGATATCGAAGGGGGCCTCCCCGCCGGCCATGGCGGACAGGGTGGAGTTGAGGCCCAGGGAGCTGGCGGTGATGCCGATGGCCAGCAGCAGGAGGATACACACCACCGTCTGGGCCAGGTAGGTGGTGTGGACCTTGCTGATCCACTGCCGCAGGGTGAACACGTTCAGGTTCTTGAAATACAGCCCGGGCCGTCCCTGGACGAACTTCATCACGAACCCGGACAGGGACCGGAAGATGAGCAGGGTGCCCACCGTCCCCAGTCCCAGCATGGGGAAGCACAGGAAGGGGAGGGCAATGGCCAGGGCCATGCCGAAAACCAGCAAAATGGCGTAGGCGGCCAGCAGGCAGATCACTCCCAGCACAAACTGGAACACCGCCACCCCCAGGGGCCGGGGCTTGAGCACCTCGTTCTTCCGCTCCCCGTGGATCAGGTCGATGAGCTTCGCCCGGGACACCTGCACCCCGCTGAGGGCCATGACCAGCAGGAAGATTACCCCGAAGTAGAGGACGGTTTTTGCCGCCGCCCGGGGGGAGAAGTTGACAGCCAGCATGGCGGACAGGTCCATCTCAAACATGGACAGTGTGAGTGCGGACATGCCGAAGCTGGCGGCCACCCCCAGGGCCAGCCCGGCGATGAGGGAGATGAGTCCGATGAGGCCCGTCTCCAGGAAGAGCAGCCGGGACACCTGGCCCTGGTTCAGGCCCAGCAGCAGGTAGGTACCCAGCTCCCGCTTGCGCCGCCGGAGGAGGAAGCGGTTGGCGTAGAGGATGAGGCAGGCCAGCACCACCGCCACCACCACGGAAAAGATGTCCATAAAGATCATGATGGAGTCCACAATGGGGTTGCCGTTCTGGGCCAGGAAGACCATGGCCCCCTGGCCGTCCAGGGAGTTGAAGGTGTAGAACAGGCACACGCCGAAGGTGAGGGTGAGCAGATACACCCCGTAGTCCCGGAAGGACCGGCGCACGTTGCGCAGGGCCAGCTTAGAGAACATCGGCCATCCCTCCCCCCATCTCGGTGACCACCTGGATGATCTTCTTGAAGAAGGCCTTCCGGCTGTCGTTTTCCCGGTGGAGCTCCAGGAAGAGCCTGCCGTCCCGGAGGAAGACCACCCGGCGGCAGCAGCTGGCGGTAAAGGCGTCGTGGGTGACCATGAGGATGGTGGCCCCCAGGTCCCGGTTCAGCACGTCCAGCCGGTCCAGCAGCAGCTGGGAGGACTTGGAGTCCAGGGCCCCGGTGGGCTCGTCGGCCAGCACCAGGGCGGGGTGGGTAACCATGGCCCGGGCGGCGGCGCACCGCTGCTGCTGGCCCCCGGACATCTGGTAGGGGTACTTGTCCAGGCAGTCGGCGATGCCCAGAAAGTCCGCCATCTCCCGCACCCGCCGGTCTATCTTCTGGGCGGGGGCCCGGATGATGGACAGGGACAGTGCGATGTTCTCATAGGCGGTGAGGGTGTCCAGGAGGTTGCAGTCCTGGAAGATGAACCCCAGCCGTTCCCGGCGGAATCTGGCCAGCTCCCTGCCCTTCAGCCGGGTGAGCTCCTTCCCGTCGATGACGATGGACCCGGCGGAGGGCCGGTCGATGGTGGACACGCAGTTGAGCAGGGTGGTCTTGCCCGACCCGGAGGGGCCCATCACCCCCACGAACTCCCCCGCCTCCAGGGACAGGGACACGCCGTCCAGCGCCCGGGTCAGCGACCCGCCCTTGCCGTAGACCTTTTTCAGGTCGGTTACCGTTAAAATCTCAGCCATAGTAAGCTGCTCCTTTCCTTGAACTGTACTAGATCATATCATACAGTTGTAGAAAATGCTTTAAAGGAAAGATAAGGATTTCATTAAGAAGAGATTAAGGTTTTCTGTGCTTTTTTGTAGGGGCGCACATTGTGCGCCCGCGTAACCGGGGCAGGGGATGCGTCAGGTGGACATTGTGCGCCCGCGTAGCCGGGGCGGAGGATGCGGCGGGCGGACATTGTGCGCCCGCGTAGCCAGGGCGGAGGATGCGGCGGGCGGACATTGTGCGCCCGCGTAGCCGGGGCGGAGGATGCGGCGGGCGGACATTGTGCGCCCGCGTAGCCGGGGCGGAGGATGCGGCGGGCGGACAATGTCCGCCCCTACACACCCCCCTTGATTTTCTCCCCCAAATATGCGATACTACTGAAAAAGGGGGTGAGACCGTGCTGGAGATACATCAGCTCTGCAAGAGCTACGCAGGCCGTCAGGTGCTGGCGCCGGTGAGCTTTGTCCTGCCGCCCGGCCAGTGCCTGGGCCTGGCGGGGAGCAACGGCTCGGGCAAGTCCACCCTGCTGCGGCTCATCGCCCAGATCGAAAAACCGGACGGCGGAGATGTCCTCTACGGGGGCCGCTCCGTAATGGGGGACCGGCAGTTTCTGCGCCACGGGCTGGGCTACGTCCCCCAGGGCGCCGGGCTGGCCGGGGAGCTGACGGTGAAACAGCAGCTTGTCCTGTGGCAGGCCGCCTGCGAGGTGCCCGGCCCCCTGCCCGGGGACATTCTGGACCTGCTGGGGCTGAGGCCCCTGCTGGAGAAGCCCATCCGGGCCCTGTCGGGCGGGATGGCCCGGCGGGTGAGCATCGCCCTGGCGCTGCTGTCCCGGCCCGGGGTGCTGCTCATGGACGAGGCCACCAGCGGCCTGGACCAGAGCTATGTCCCTCAGCTGCTGGACTGGCTGGAGGGGTATGTGGCCAGCGGCGGCAGTCTGGTGTGGTGCAGCCACCACCCCCAGGAGCTGGACCGGCTGTGCGGCGCGGTGCTGCGGCTGGAGGAGGGGCGTCTGATTCCCATGCAGGGGCGGCCGCCCTGGCAAAACAGAAAGGGAGGATACATATGATTTGCAGAAACTGTGGAACCGAAATGCGGGACGACGTCAAGTTCTGTCCCAACTGCGGCGTGCTCAACGCCCCGCCCTCCGATTCCGGCGGCGCCAACCCCTGGGAAGCCCCGGTGGGAGGCGGCCCCCAGGGGGGCGGGAAGAAAAAAATCGGGCTGATCGCCGGCATCGCCGTGGCCGCGGTGGCGGTGGTGGCCCTGCTGGTCGTTGTGGTCAGCGGCGCGTTCTCCTCCCCCAGGGGCAGTCTGGAGAAGGCCGCGGCCAAAACCGCAGCCGCCTACCGGGCCGCCGAGGAAAAGCTGGGCATGCCCGATATTGACAAGCTTCAGCAGGACAAATCCATCAGCCAGAGCTTCAGCCTGGAGCTGAAGGGCATCAACGAGCAGCTGGTGGGCTACGACATGTCCGACCTGAACGGCCTGGGCCTGCGCATGAGCACCAACTACGACGGCGCGGCCCGCAAGCTGGACGCGCAGCTGTCCGCCTTCTGGGACAGTGAGGAGCTGGCCGGCTTCCAGATGCTCTTCGACGACGCCGACATGTATCTGGGCTCCCCCCAGTTCCTCGGGAACACCTTCTTCGGGATGAACACCGAGACCATAGGCGCCGACCTGGCGGAGCTGACCGGCGACGACTCAGTGAAGGACGTCAGCTTCAACGTCTTCGATCTGATGGACATCCTGGTGGACAAGGTGGACTCCGAGGAGATGGAGAAGAGCCTCCGGGAGGCGAACGGAGTGCTCTGGAAGGCGGTGGAGGTCAAAAAGGAGGGCGCCAGGACCCTGGACATCAACGGCGCCAGCACCAAGACCACCTCCTATCAGGTTACCGTCCCCGAGGAGGCCATGGACCAGTATGTGGACGACCTGGAGACCGTGATGTCCGCCCTGAACTACTACGACCTGTACAAGGAGGTCTACCAGTCCATGGGCATGCCCCAGGACCAGATTGACGAGATCATGTCCGCCCTGGAGGAATTCGACGTCTACGGCGAGCTGGCCGACGGGCTCCGGGATATTGTCAGCGAGCTGGGCGACGTGGAGCTGGAGGTCTGCGTCAGCGGCGGCTATGTGTCCGCGGTGCTGTTTGAGGACCGGGTCAACGGCTCCGACCTGAGGCTTGCCCTGTACCTGGGCGGCGGCCAGGAGTATGTGGACGACATCGGCCTGGAGCTGGAGGTGGACGGCGATACCATCGAGGTGGCCTCCTCCGGCGACCACGGCCTGAAGAGCGGCGTTTTTACCGACGAGACCACCGTCCGTATCCGCGAAGGGGGGAGCACCCTGGCCCGGGTGAGCTCCGAGATGAGCATCGACCCCAAGGCCGGCAGCGACAACTTCCAGTGGAAGCTGGGGGTGGACAGCTCCGGTCTGAGCATCCTTGTGCTGGAGACGGAGGGCGACCTGGCCGTCACTAAGGACTCTATGGACCTCCGCCTGGACCAGGTGTCGGTGCGGGCTGTGGGCATGGAGGTGTGCACCCTGGGCTTTGACTACTATGTGGGCCCCTGCGGCGGGATGGACGTCTCTGCGGACGATGTCCGGATGCTGGCCGGCATGAGCGAGATGGATCTTCTGGAGCTGGCCTACACCCTCCAGTCCAACGCCGAGACGTGGGCGTACGACATGGAGGAGCTCTTCGGCAGCCGGCTGTCCGACGAGCTGCTCTGGAATCTGATGTACGGCTATTGATACGATGAGATCACCGGGTTTCTTTGGACAATTTTTTCGTTTGACTCTGGTCAGGCTCTGCCGACAGCGCTGGCTGCTGGCGGGGCTTGCCCTTTTGTGCCTTCTCCTCCCCCTGGGAGCGGGGCGGGCGGCCGAGCTTCTGCTGTCCCGGGGGGTGAATTTTTCCGGAGTGACCCTGGCCGTCACCGCCCCGGAGGGGGACAGCGTCCCTCAGCTGCTGGAGCAATTCATGGGGGACATGGAGGACATCGCCCAGTACTGCGAAATTACGGCCATGGAGGGGGAGGAGGCGATGGACGCCCTGAAGCAGGGCGCGGTCACCGCCGTGCTGGTCCTGCCGGAGGACTTTATCCGGGGAGTCATGTGGGGAACCAACCCCGACCTGCGGCTGGTGGTGGCCGGAGACCGGCCCCTGGAGTCCCTGCTGCTGCTTTGGGTGGGCCAGAGCGCCTGCGACATCCTGTCCGCCTTCCAGAGCGGGGTCTATGCCGTGCTGGACCTGTATGAGGCGGACCCGCCCCCCGGCCTCACCCGGGACCAGGTGGTAATGGACATCAACCTGCGCTATATCTCCCTGGCCATGGGCCGGAGCGAAATGTTCCGGACGGAGGAGGTCTCCGCCACCCGGACCCTGCCTGTCGCCCTGCACTACTCCCTGGCCCTCACCGCCTTCTTTGCCCTGTGCGCCGCGCCGGTGTTTGTCCCCCTCTACAGCGGGGACTGGCTCCGGTTCCAGCGCCGTCTGCGGGCCGCGGGCCGCGGGGTGTCCGCCGGCTATTTCAGCGGAGTGGCCGCCGGGATGGCGGCGCTGCTCCCCCTGATTCTCCCCTCCCTGCTGCTGGCGGGCGGGAGAGAGCCCCTTCCGCTGCTGGGGGCCGCCCTGCTGGCCGCCCTGTTCTGCTCGGTGTTCTGCTCCCTGTGCT
>CATNCS010000021.1 GCA_950097245.1 uncultured Oscillospiraceae bacterium
ACAGGGCGGCCTTCAGGCCGGTCCACACCTCCTCCAGGGGGTAGGTCCACACGCTGTTCTCGAAGCGGGAGGCCCAGGTGTAGTCCCCGGAGGAAATTGGCTTGAAGGCGCTGTCGATGGTGACGGCCTTGATCCGGGTGGAGCCCAGCTCCAGGCCCAGGCAGGTCTTGTTTTGTGTTGGCATAGCGCAAGCCTCCTTATTTGGTAACTTTCGTTGCATAGGGAGTAGGGGCCGCCGCCTTCGGGGGCCCGTCCCTGTATCTGGCGGGACGCCCAGGGGGGCGTCCCCTACTTCTTCTTCTCTTTCAGGAAGGCGAACACGCTCTGGAGCACGATGAAGAAGCACAGCAGGGCGGCGGTGAGGATGTTGGGCCAGGAGGAGGCCAGCTTGCCGTTGAACTGGACGATGGAGGCGATGGTGCCGTTGATGAGCACGCCAAAGAGGGTGCCGATCACGTTGCCCACGCCGCCGGTGAGCAGGGTGCCGCCGATGACGGCGGAGGCGATGGCGTCCATCTCCATGCCGGTGGCCTGGCTGACGCTGGCCGCCTGGGTGTTCAGGCAGTAGCAGATGCCGCCGATGGAGCACAGGAAGGAGGACAGGACATAGGCCTTCAGCTTGGTCTTTTTCACGTTCAGGCCCATCATGGCCGCAGACTGCTCGCTGCCGCCCACGGCGTAGAGGGAGCGGCCGAATTTAGTATACCGCAGCACCAGGAAAATGACAACCAGCACCAGCAGGGCGATAATCACGCCCACCCGGATATAGGGCATGATGAGCACGCCCTTGCGGTTGGGCACCCCGCCGAAGGGGAGGTTGAGCCGCCAGTTGGCCCAGCCGTAGAAGGCGGCGTTGGTCTCCTTGGTGATGGACAGCTGGGCGGTGGAGATGACCGCCGTCATGCCCCGGGCAAAGAACATGCCCGCCATGGACACGATGAAGGGCTGGATCTCCAGGTAGCCCACGCAGTAGCCCTGGACCAGGCCGAAGATCAGGCCCACCACCAGGACGATGAGGCACATCACGGGGGCGCTCATATGCCACTCCCCCATGCCGTAGGCCAGCAGCATGCAGTCCAGGGCCACCAGGGACCCCACGGAGATGTCGATGCCGCCGGTGAGCATGACGCAGGTCATGCCGCAGGCCACGCAGATCAGGCCCGCGTTGCTGATGAGGATGTTCAGGAAGGTCTGGAGGTTGGTAAAGCCCTTGCCCCCGTAGACCAGGCAGCCCCCCGCGTAGAGGACAAAGAACAGAACAATGGTGATGAGCAGCAGCAGCGTGTTGCCGTTAATCTGCTTGCGCTTCTTTACAGCGTTTGCCGGTTTCATGCGTGGGCCGCCTCCTTTCCGGTGGACCTGCTGGCCGCGTGCTTGCGCACCCAGGCCTTTACGGGCGGGGCCTGGATAACCACGATGACGATAACCACAACCGCCTTGAACACCGGGGCCACCGCGCTGGACACGCCCAGGTTGTACATGGTGGTGGTGATGGCCTGGATGGTGTAGGCCCCGATGATGGAGCCGGCCAGGTTGAATTTGCCGCCGCCCAGGCTGTTGCCGCCAAGGGCCACGGCCAGGATGGCGTCCAGCTCCATGTTCAGGCCGATGTTGTTGGCGTCGGCGCTGGAGATGCGGGAGGAGTTGACAATGCCCGCGATGCCCGCGCACAGGCCGCACAGCAGGTAGCACATGAAGATGATCCGCTTGGAGTTCAGGCCGGCGATGCGGCTGGCCTTCTTATTGATGCCCACCGACTGGATATACATGCCCATGGCGGTGTGCTTCAGCACCAGGGACACCACGACGATGCAGATGGCCGCGATGATGATGGGGGTGGGCATAAAGCCGATGTAGCCGCCGAAAACCTGGTACTGGGGCACCCGGACGTAGACAATCAGGTTGTTGCACAGCAGCAGGCCGATGGCCCGGGCCGCCGACCAGAGAATCAGGGTGGCCACCATGGGCTGGATGTTCAGATAGGCCACCAGGGCGCCGTTGAAGGCGCCGCAGACGCAGCCCATGACCAGGGCGCCGATGAGGCCCACGATGAGGGGCATGGCGAACTCGCTGGGGTCGTTAACGGCGGACACGCCGAAGCCGGCCCCCAGCATGCAGCAGAAGGAGGCGCACAGGGACATCACCGAGCCCACGGAGATGTCGGTGCCGGCGGAGGCGGACACCACCAGCGTCATGCCGATGGCCAGGATGGCCACCTCGCTGCCCCGGTTCAGGATGGTGACCAGACGGCCGGAGAGCAGCTGCTCTCCTGAGGCGCTGGCCTGCATGGTGATCCGGAAGAAGTCATAGAAGGCGTTGCCCTGGGCGATGTCGTACACCACGTTGACGGCCAGCACCAGCACCACGCACACCAGGGGCAGGAACAGGGGGTTCTGGGTGAGTTTTTTCTTAGTCATTGTCCGCACCTCCCGCGATGGCGGCCATGACCCGCTCCTGGGTCAGCTCGCCGTCCAGCTCGCCCACCTTGGCCCCGTCCCGGAGGACGGCCATCCGGTTGCAGGTGCGGAGCATCTCCTCAATTTCCGAGGAAATAAACATGATGCTCTTGCCCTCCTGGGACAGCTGGATAATCAGCTTTTGAAT
Source organism: uncultured Oscillospiraceae bacterium (assembly GCA_950097245.1). GTDB lineage: Bacteria > Bacillota > Clostridia > Oscillospirales > Oscillospiraceae > Lawsonibacter. Next base: position 2,605 of record CATNCS010000021.1, read on the forward strand.
CTCCGTCTTGGTTCCGATGTCGATGCCCCGGGTGGGTTCGTCCAGAATGAGGAAGTCGGGGTCGGTGGCCAGCCAGCGGGCCAGGATCGCCTTCTGCTGGTTGCCGCCGGACAGCTGTTTGATGGGGGTCTCCCGGGTGGCGGTTTTGATCTGGAGCAGGTCGATGTAGCGGTCGGCGATCTCCTCCTGTTTGGCCCGGGACAGCTGCTTGAACATGCCCCGCTTGGCCTGGAGGGCCAGGATGATGTTCTCCCGGACGGACAGGTCGCCGATGATGCCCTCCGCCTTCCGGTCGTCGGGGAGCAGGCCCATCCCCAGGTTCATGGCGTCCAGAGGCTGGTTGATCCTGGCCTCCTGACCGCCTACCTTCAGGGTGCCGGTGTGGGCCTTGTCCGCGCCGTAGATGGACCGGGCCAGCTCGCTGCGGCCCGAGCCCAGCAGGCCGGTGAGGCCGATCACCTCGCCCTTGTGGATGTCCAGGTCGAAGGGCTTGATGGTGCCCCTGTGGCTCAGGCCCCGGGCCTCGATCTGCATGGGGGCGTCGTGCCGGTCCTCAAAGCCCTCGGGCTTGATGGAGGCCAGGTCGTCGAAGTCCTTGCCCATCATGGCCGCCACCAGCTTCACCCGGGGCAGGTCGGCGATGGGGTACTCCCCTACCAGGGTGCCGTTGCGCAGGACGGTGATCCGGTCGCACACGGCGTACACCTGCTCCAGGAAGTGGGTGACGAAGATGATGCCCACGCCCTCGCTCTTGAGCTGGTTCATCACCTTGAACAGCTTCTCCACCTCACTGTCGTCCAGGGAGGAGGTGGGCTCGTCCAGAATGAGCACCTTGCAGTCCATGTCGGAGGCCCGGGCGATAGCGATCATCTGCTGGATGGCCAGGGAGTAGTTCTCCAGGTTCTGGGTCACGTCCACCTTGATGTCCAGCCGCTTCACCAGCTCGTCCGCCTTTTTAATCATGGTCTTGCGGTCGATGGTGCGCAGGGGGGTCATGGGCTCACGGCCGATGTACAGGTTCTCCGCCACGCTCAGGTTGGGACACAGGTTGACCTCCTGATACACGGTGGAGATGCCCACATTCTGGGCGTCCTGGGTGGAGTGGTTCTTTACGGCGCCCTCCACCCCGTCCACGTGAATCTCTCCGGCCTCAAAGTCGTTGATGCCGGTGAGACACTTGATCAGGGTGGACTTGCCCGCGCCGTTCTCCCCCATGAGGGCGTGGATCTCTCCCCTGCGCAGGGTGAAGTCCACGTTGTCCAGCGCCTTGACGCCGGGGAAGGTCATGGAGATGCCCCGCATCGTCAAAACGACATTGTTTTCCATCCTTTTTCACCTCACCTTTCTTTTTATTCCCCCATCATCCGCTCCCCGCCCCCGCCCCGGCGGGGGCGGGGATATGGGAGAGAATCGGGTGCTTTAAAATAACAGGGGAGGGCCCCGGGTAATTTCCGGGGGCCCTCCCCTCGATAACTGGGGTCAGGTGCTTCTTAGTAGGGACGGCCGTCCACGACCTCCTGGGTGGCGTGGATGACTTCCTGCTGCTCGCCGTTCACGGTGATGGAGGTCACGTTGTCCTCAGCGGCGAACCAGTGCTCGGAGACATACACTTCCTTCTCGGGGGTGCCGCCGGCCTGGAGGGTCTTGATGATCTCGTCCACAGTGGGGGCGGCCATGGGGTTGCACTCGAAGTTGGCGTTGATCTTGCCGTCGCACACCATCTGGACATAGGGCTTGTTGGCGTCGAAGGAGACCAGGATGACGTCGCCGCCCACACCGTAGGTGATACCGGCGTTGTCCATGGCGGTCATGGCGCCGGCGGCCTCGTTGTCGTTCTGGCAGATAACCACGTTGAACTGGCCCTTATAGCTCTGGCAGAAGGACTCCATAACCTCCTGGCCGCCGGCCTCGGTGAAGTCGCCGGACTGGGAGTCCAGAATGGTCCAGCCCTCGCGGTCGGCAATCTCCTTGAAGCCGTCGGTACGGCCGATGGTGGCGGAGGCGCCCACGGAGCCCTCAATGACCAGGGCGTTGATCTCGGCGATGCCCTTGTCGGCGGCAAAGGCCTTCAGCCACTCGCCGCAGGCCAGACCCTCGACCTTAAAGTCGGAGCCGACCCAGGCCACGTACTTGTCGGAGTCGTCCACGGTGCGGTCGATGATGATGACGGGGATGCCGGCCTCGTCGCACTCAGTCAGGACGGTGTCCCAGCCGGTGGCCACGATGGGGTCGATGATGATGTAGTCCATGCCCTGCTGGATGAAGCTGCGGACGGCCTCCAGCTGCTTGGCGGGGTCGTTGTCGCAGTCTACGAAGGACAGCTCATAGCCGTTGGCGGCGGAGAAGACGTCCTGAGCGGACTTGGTGGAGGCGGTGCGCCAGTCGGACTCGTGGCCCACCTGGGCGAAGCCCACCAGAACGGTGCCGTCGCCGTTGGGGTCGGCGGGGGTGCTGACGGCGGGATTGCTGCCGGCGGGCTGGCTGCCGCTGGTGCTGGGGGTGCTGGTGTTGCCGCCGCCGCCGCAGGCGACCAGGGACAGGGACATAGCCGCGGCCAGGGCAAGAGCAAAAATCTTCTTCATTTTACTTCCTCACTTTCTATTCGTTGCTGTTTCCCGGCAGGAGGGCCGGCACGTTTTTGCCGGGCCCTTACCGGAGCTGCATCCGCATTAAACCTCATTTGTTTCGGAAAGTCAATACAGTCTTGGGCTTCCCGCCCAAATTCGTACCATTAAATAATACAAATTTTATTTATTTTCGCGAAAGAAAGATAAATTTTACAGGATTCCCCTTCTCCTCCCGGCAAAGAGTTTGTTTTTCTACGATATATCCGGCGCTTTTGTTCGTTTTTCTACGCCCCGCTCAGCTTCGGAGAGAGGCGCCCCGGTTGTGAACTTGCCTATGCGGCCCTGGAAACTTCAATTTTTTCCATGGGAGGTTTGAAAATCCCCGATCAAATGTCCCTTTTTATTTCGGAAAAACCAGACAAATTTTAGCCGGCTATATGTAGAAAGTGTGAAATTCAATAAGATTGTCAACCACTTTATTGCCCGTTTTGACATGATCTCTGCTATAATAGGGGGCGAATCAGGAATCTCTCAACGGAGGGTGGAATGACGGTATGTCAATGAAATACAAATTTCTGGCCGACCTGCTGCGGGAGGACTTGGTCAAGGGCGCGGGCCGCGGCGGACACAAGCTCCCCACTGAGGCGGAGCTCACCCGGCGCTACCACATGAGCCGGCAGACGGTGCGCCACGCCCTTCAGCTGCTGGCCGAGGAGGGGCTGGTCCAGAGCCGCCAGGGCAGCGGAACCTATACCACCAGCCGCATTCAGACCTTCTCCTCCCGGCAGATCGCGGTGGTCACCTCCTTTTTGGACGACTACATCTTCCCCACCGTCCTCCACGACGCCCAGAGCGTCTTTGCCCAGAAGGGCTACTCCACCCTGGTGTACGCCACCGAAAACCGGGTGGGCGCCGAGCGGGACATCCTGCTCCAGCTGCTGGAGCAAAACGTGGGCGGGATCCTGGTGGAGGGCTCTAAAACCGCCCTGCCCAGCCCCAACGCCGACCTGTACCGCCAGCTTCAGGACGCGGGCGTCCCCCTTCTCTTCCTCCACGGGGCCTACAGCGAGCTGAACGGCATCCCCTGCGTCCACGACGACAACTACGGCGGCGGCTACCTGCTGGCCCGCCACCTCATCGACCGGGGCCACAGGCATCTGGCCGGCATCTTTAAAAGCGACGACATCCAGGGGCCCCAGCGGTATCACGGCTGCATCTCCGCCATCCGGGACGCCGGCCTGCCCATCTCCGACCGGTGCTTCCGCTGGTACGACACCGAGGACCGGCTGGAGATGCTGGAAACGCGCCGGTTCGACCTGCTGCGCCGGTTTCTGATGGAGCGGCTGGAGCCGGCCACGGCGGTGATCTGCTACAACGACGAGATCGCCTTTCTCCTGATTCAGGAGCTGCTGGCACTGGGGCGGAAGGTGCCGGAGGACGTGGCGGTGGTCAGCTTTGACAACAGCTACTACAGCCAGATCAGCCCCATCCCCATCACCTCCCTGCGCCACCGGGAGCGGATGGGCCAGGTGGCGGCGGAGGAGATGATTCAAATTTTAAACGGCAGCCAGGGCCAGTCCCAGGCCCTGGGCTGGGAGCTGCTGGAGCGGAGCAGCAGCTAGAACAATCCCCCGGCCTGCGGGCCGGGGGATTGTTCTGTCTATTGAACCACGATGACGCGGATGCGCCCGCCTTCCGACTCCGCCTTGTCGTACCAGCCGGTGACATTGCCGCCGCTCTCCGCCCGGGCCAGGCTGGACAGCCAGTAGCGGCCGTCCCGGTACTCGTAGACCGCCACGCTGTCGGACAGGGTGTACTTCCGGCTGCCGGCGATGAGCTGATTGCCGGTGACCTGCCCCCCCTTGACGGCGGTGAGGGCATAGAGCTTTTCCGGGCTGGCGGGGTCGCCCTGGAGCTTGACGGGCCCGCCAGCGGCCAGGAATTTGGTGGAGCCGGAGATGGTGTAGCTCACGCCGCCCACGTCGTACTGGTAGGTGCAGTACCGGCCCATCCCCTCGCCCTCCTCCTCAAAGCGGGTGATGATGCCGTACTGGTATGCGTCGCCGGTGACGTCGTTGAGGATCAGGGTCTCAATCTCCCCCTGGGGGTTGAGGGAGTAGTACTTCACCTTGCCGCTGTCCAGCTTCAGCCCGGCCAGGCGGGAGGGGTAGATGGCCGCCCCCCGGCCGTCGCTCACGTCCAGGATCTCCGCCCCCTGGGCGAAGGCGTATTTGTCCAGCCTGGCGCCGTCCCTGCTCACCGTTCCGGTGAGGGAAGCGTTGGCCAGCCCCCGGAGGGTGACCTCGCCCCCGTTTCCTGCCACCATAGCCCGGACCACGCTGCCCACCTTGTAGCCGCCGCGGGTGGGGTACTGGTAGGTCTGGCCGTCGGTGGCCAGGAGGGTGACGGTCTGGGCGGTGTAGGTGCCGCCGCTGCCGTCGGGGTAGGAGGTCTTGTCCACCGCCGCCACCACGCCCACCTTCTCGCCGGCGCTGACAGACACGTCCTCCACCGCGGCCACGCCGCCGCTGCGGCCCAGCAGGAGGGTGACGGTGTCACCCAGGCGGTACTGGCCCAGGTCGGACAGGGCCAGGGCGGCGGCGGAGCTCTCAATGGCGTAGGTCCGCCCCGCCACCGTCACCGAGGTGGGGTTGGCCCGGTCGGGCTCCAGGGCCTGGATGGGGCCGGTGGCCTTTTGGGCGCAGGCCCACACCGTGCCCATGGAGGCGTTCCAGTAGATTACGTCGTAGTCCTGAATATTGGCCAGGGCGGCGGGGTTGCCGTTGCGGTAGACCTTGGAGGGGGTGAAGCCCAGGGAGGACTGCCAGCCGTAGCCCCGGGCCACCACCGGGCCCTCCATCTGGCCGTTGACCAGGGCCACCACGTCGGGCCTGCCCGAGGCGTCCAGGCTGTGGCCCAGCTGCTGGATATAGGGGGTCCCCTCCTTGGTTTTGGCGGAGAGGAGGTTGTAGAAGAGGTACACCGCGTCCTGCCGGGTGAGGGGGGAGGCGGCGCTCAGGGCGGTCACCCCGGCGCTCAGCTTCAGCCGGTGGTACATGGCCAGCTGGCCGGTGGGAAAGGCCCCGGAGAAGTCGCCGGCCTCATAGCCCAGCAGGGACAGGACCATGGAGACCGCCTCCGCCAGTTTGATCTCCTGGTTGGGGCGGAAGGTGCCGTCGCTGAAGGCGGTGACCAGCCCCCGGCCTACCGCCGCCTCTACATAGCCGCTGGCCCAGTGGCTCCGGGGGACGTCCGGGTAGGGGGCTACCGCCGCCCGGCCCACCCCGTCGCCCCCGGGCATGGCCTTCACCGCCATGGCTACGAACTCCGCCCTCGTCACTTTGGCGGACAGGTTCAGATTGCCGCTGCCGTCCCCGCTCAGGATGCCCAGAGCGGTCACCGCCTGGACGGCCTCGTCCAGAGAGGCGGCGCTCCCCGCCGCTGAGACGGGCAGGATGAGCGTCAAAGTCAAACAGGCCGCCAGAAGGGCGGAGAAAAGGCGTTTTAATTTCATATTACCCATTCCTTTCAAAAATCTCTTTCGTCCCCCCGCGAGGCCAAGGTTTCCCCTTCAGGGGAAGCTGTCAGCCGAAGGCTGACTGATGAGGTATTTCGCCGCAGGCGAAATGTGCGGAGCAAATCGGATTTTGCGGGGGACGGCCTCATCCGTCACGGCCTTTGGCCGTGCCACCTTCCCCTAAAGGGGAAGGCTTGCCGCCTGCGGGCGGGACGGGGGAATTTAATCATACCGCAGTGCGTCGATGGGGTTCAATTTCGCGGCCTTGTTGGCGGGCAGGTAGCCGAACAGAATCCCGATGCCCACCGACACGCCGAAGCTGAGCATAATGGCCCCCATGGTGGGGGTGGCGTTGAAGGTGATGCCGCTGGCCCCCATACTGGCCACCAGCATACCGCCCAGCAGGGCCTCCAGCAGCTTGGCCAGCAGACAGCCGAAGCCGATGCCCAGCAGGCCGCCGATGGCGGAGGTGGTGCCCGCCTCGATGACGAACTGGCTGCGGATGTCCTTCCGCTTGGCCCCCAGGGACTTGCGCACGCCAATCTCCCGGGTGCGCTCGGTGACGGACACCAGCATGATGTTCATAATGCCGATGCCGCCCACCAGCAGGGAGATGGCGGCGATGGCCACCAGCACCCCCATGGCCACCCCCATCATGGCGTTGATCTGGTTGGCCTGCTCCGCCATGGTGGTGATGTAGAAGTAATTCCACATGCCGTCGTCGGTACGGAAAAAGTCGTTGAGATAGGCCTCGATAATCCTTTTGCCGGCGTCGGCGGTCTCGCCGGAGGTGCTGGTGAAGATGTACAAATTGACCCACCGGCTGCCCATGATCTCCAGGGCAGTGGTGTAGGGGATGTAGATCTGATCGTCCTGGCTGCCAGGGAGCATCTCCAGCTCGGCGTTGCGCTTGAGCACCCCCACCACCGTGAGGGGCCGGCCGTTGATGGAAAGCTGTTTCCCCAGGGCGTCTCCGTCAAAGGCTTCCTGTTCCAGGTAGGCCCCGATGATGCAGATGTTTGCCCGCCGCTCCACGTCCATGTAGCTGACGAAGCGGCCCTTGGCCAGCTGCTCGCCATCGATGGTGTAGCCGGTGGCGGCGTTGTACATAATCTCGCTGACGCCGTAGAGGTTGGTACGGTCAAATTTATCGCTGCCGTGGCGGACCACAGCATTGACCCCCAGATAGGGGGATACGCCGGTGAGAATGTCCGCGTTTGCCTCCACCATGTCATACATATCCTCCGGGTCGGGCAGCCTATCCGCTGTGCCGCCGAAGAACTGGGCCTGGATCATGTTGATGCCCAGTTTATCCACCTGCTGCTGGACCATGCCGGTGAGGCCGTTGCCCAGGGACAGGATGACGATGACCGCCCCCACGCCGATGATGATGCCCAGCATGGTGAGCAGGGCCCGCATCTTGCTGGTGGTGAGGGATTTTATCGCCAGGCGGAAGGACTGGGTAAAGTTCATGCGCCCACCTCCTCTTCCTCGTCCTCTCCGTGGGGCTGGACCACCGCCCGGGGGTCACGGGAGTCGCCGTCGTAGATGATCTTGCCGTCCTGGAGCCGGACAATCCGCTCGGCCTTCACGGCGATGGAGTTGTCATGGGTGATGAGAACCACCGTATTCCCCTCCTGGTGCAGCTGCTTGAGAAATTTCAGCACCTCCCGGCCGGTGCGGGAGTCCAGGGCGCCGGTGGGCTCGTCGGCCAGGATCAGGCTGGGGTCTCCCGCCAGCGCCCGGGCGATGGACACCCGCTGCTGCTGGCCGCCGGACAGCTGGGAGGGCAGGTTCTTCCCCTTGTCCCGCAGGCCCACCCGCTCCAACGAGGCCAGAGCCCGCTCCCGGCGCTCGCCGCTGTCCACCCCGGCGTAGAGCAGAGGCAGCTCCACGTTCTCCAGCACGGACAGCTTGGGGATCAGGTTGTACTGCTGGAAGATGAAGCCCAGCATCTTGTTGCGAATCTCCGCCTGCTGGTCGTCGTCCATGGTGGACACGTCCACGCCCCCCAGGTGGTAGGTGCCGGAGGTGGGCACGTCCAGACAGCCGATGATATTCATGGCGGTGGACTTGCCCGACCCGGAGGAGCCCACGATGGCCACAAACTCCCCCTGGTCGATGGTCAGGTCCACGCCGTCCAGGGCGTGGACGGTCTCCTCCCCCATCTGGTATATCTTATAGACGTTTTTTAACTCAATGAGGTGTTCCAAATTTTTGACCTCCCTTCCTGTAGGGGCGGATATCATCCGCCCGCACGGGACAGGTTCGTATTTTGCGGGCGCACAATGTGCGCCCCTACGCGGCTTCCTTTTTTTGTAGGGGCGGATACCATCCGCCCGCACAGGACAGGTCCGTATTTCGCGGGCGCATAATATGCGCCCCTACACGGACGTTCGTCCGCAGCGGGCCGGGCCGTCCGCCCTACGCGGCAGGCGCGGCGGCCATCATACCTGCGCCGCCCATGCCGCCCTGGGCCTGGGCGGGCACCAGGACAGTGTCCCCCTCATTCAGACCGGAGGTGATCTCCACATAGTCCCCGTCGCCGCCGCCCAGGGTGACGGTGCGCTCCTCCGTCTTCGTGGGGTCAACCACCGAGGACCCGTCGGGGGACAGGCAGCCCTCCAGGGGGACCAGCACCGTGTCCCCCCGCTGGACCGCCGCCGCCGGGATGGACAGGGCGTCCTTCACCCGCTCCACCACGATGTCGGCGGACACGTTCATGCCCGGGTTCAGCCCGCCGTAGTCCTCCAGGAGGATGGTGGCGGGGTAGGTGGTAAAGCCGTTGGTGGTGGTGCCGTTGATGGACACCCGGTCCACCTTGCCCACAAAGACCTCGCCGGGGATGGCGTCGGCGGTGATGTCCACCGGCTGGCCCGCGGCCACCTTGCTCAGGTCCAGCTCGCTGATATTCATTTCCAGCTTCAGGTAGCTCAGGTCGTAGATGACGGCCAGCGCCCCCGCCTCGATGTTGTTCACGTTGTCCCCCGCCTTCACATTCTTCTCGATGACGGTGCCTGAGATGGGGGCGGTGATGGTGTAGTTCTCCAGGGCGTCCCGGGAGCGCTGAAGGGCCAGCTGGGCGTTCTCCAGGGCGATGGCCGCGTCCTCCAGGGAGCTCTGGGCGGCGGTGCCCCCCAGGCTGGCCAGGGCGGACCCGGCGGACACCTTGCTGCCGGCGGTGACGTGGACCTCGGTTACTTCGCCGCTGGCCTGGGCCACCACCGTCTGGCGCAGGGACTCCTCAAAATTGGCGGAGCCGGCGCAGGCGATATCCCCCACCGACGCGGTGGCGGAGTTGGCGGCGGTGAGGGCCCCGGGGTTGCGCACCCGAATCTTCACCTGGCGCACCAGGGCCCCGCCCGCCCCCACCAGCTCAGCGGAGGACACCGACTCCACCGTACCGGGGAGCTCTTCCATGGTTCCGCCAATCGTCACCTGGGCGGACTGGCCGGCCCGGATGCTCTGGGCCTCGTTAGCGTGGAAGGGCAGGGTCACCGTCAGGGTGGAGGTGTCGGCCACCTCGGCGATGGGGGTGCCGGGGGAGACCAGGTCCCCCCGCTGGACCAGCACCTGCTGGACCACCCCCGCCCCGCCGGCGGTGACGGTGAGGCTGGCGGCCAGGTCGTCATAGCTCTTCTGGGCCTGGCGGACGGACAGCTCCGCCTGGGCGATGGACATCTCCGCGTCTCTGGCGTCCAGGCGGTAGAGCAGCTGCCCCTTCTCCACCTGGTCGCCCACCTCAAAGGGGGCCTCCAGCACCTCGCCGGTGACCAGGGGCTTTAAGTAATAGGACTCAATGGGGGTGACGGTGCCCGTGCCGGAGACGGCCGAGGTCAGGTCCCGGCGCTGGACCGTGTCCGGGGTGTACTGCCCCACAGCGGGGACGCCGCCCCCGGAGGACCTGATGAAAAACCACCAGATCCCCAGCAGGACCACGGCGGCGATGATGCCCCACTTCAGCCGCTTCTTTCCCTTCTTCGTTTTGGGCAGGCGGGGACGGGGCAGCTTCCGCTTTCCCTCCTTGGGCGCCTGGGGCGCCTCCGGCGTTAAGACAGACGTTGTTTCCATAGTGTTCCTCCTTGTTTTGCTCAGGGGACGCGCCCCCTGTATATGCACCGGAGCCCCGGTGATTTTCCTGCTGGCTATTGTACTGGGCAATCCTTACATTTTTCCAAAGAAAAGATGAAAGTTTCATTAAAATTTTTCTGCCCGCAGTGTACCCCGAAAGGATTAAGCCGGCGGTAAAGAAAATGGTAAAGATTCGGGAAAGATTTCTCCTGTTTCCCCGATTATATACCTTCCAGCCGGCGGAAGGTCAAGGGGAAATTTGAAAAAAATACAGAAAAAAAGCCTCCCCGTTGGGGGAGGCTTTGGAACGCGGTTTACTTTTTCGCAATAGCCAGGGCGCGGTACACGTCCAGGATGCGGGTGAACAGGGCGTCCTTGGGCTTCAGGCCGGTGTACTTCTCCAGGGCCTTCTCCACACCGTCGGCCTCGATGGCCTTCATCAGCTCCACGCTCTGCTCGTCCTCGGGGCAGTTGAAGTGGAGGGCAGCGGCGGCACCGAAGATCAGGTGGTCCACCGGCAGGCCGTAGCTGTAGGCGGTCATCAGGGGCTTCATCAGCCGGTCGCTGGGGGCCAGCTTGCGGATGGGCTCCCGGGCCACCCGCTGGGTCTCGTCGGCCAGGAAGGGGTTCTGGAAGCGGGCGAAGATGCGCTCGATATAGGCGTGGTGGGCTTCGGGGTCGAATCCGAACTTTTGGATGAGGCCCTCGCCGCTCTCGTACATGGCCTGGTGGACCAGCGGGCCGATGGCGGGGTCGGCGATGCTCGCCACGATGGTCTTATGGCCCTTGAGCGCGCCCAAGTAGGCGCAGATGGCGTGACCGCTGTTCAAGGTGAAGAGCTTGCGCTCCAGGTAGGCGTCCAGGTTGTCCACCCAGCCCAGACCCTCAATCTCGGGTCGCTCACCCTTCCAGCCGCCTTTCTCCACATCCCACTCGGTGTACTGCTCCACCGCCACGTCCAGGGGGTTCTCAAAGCTGGCCTTGGGGACGATCCGGTCCACGGCGCAGTCGGCAAAGCCTACATATTCCTTAGCGTAGGCGACTTCCTCCTCACTGAGATTGGAGAAGACAGCGTCCCGCAGCTGGCTGGTGCCCCGGATGGCGTTCTCACAGGCCACCACGTTGAGAATTCGGGTGTTCCCGGCCTCCTTTCGAGCCCTGATGCCGGCGGCGATGGGCTTGGCCACGATGGGCAGGACGCGCAGGCCCACAGCGGTGGTGATCAGCTCACAGTCGCCGGCGATGGCCTCCGCCAGCTCCGGGCCGGCGGAGGAGATGCCGCTGATGTTCGTGACAGTCCACTGGGCGCACTCCTTATCCTGGATGTGGACAGTGTAGCGCTCGCGCTGGTTGATGGCGGAGATCAGGTTCTCCGCCACGTCGGCGAAGGTGACGTGATAGCCGCTCTTCTCCAGCAGGGCTCCGATAAAGCCCCGTCCGATGTTGCCCGCGCCGATCATAATTGCCTGTTTCATATTATTTTCCGCTCCTTTTTCCTGTTTTTTCGTGCTTTAGGTCCCGTTGCCCACAGTATAGCATCTCGCCCCCAGCTTCGCAATACGGGAAAATACCGAAAATTTCCGATAAAAATCAGTCAACATCCGTCAAATGAGCGATAATGACGGATTCTCTTTTCTCCGGACCGTTGATGCGGGATTTCAAGTGCCTGAAAAGTATCCCCGAGATGAGGTTTTACTTTTATTCTCAATAATCTATACGCATTACACAAAAATATTCACAGCTTTTTGTTCATAAAGCGAAGTAAAAATGGATTGACAACCACCGCAGCCTGTGGTAATATTTTCTCAGTCAAAACCAATCATTAAAGCAAAAACAATCATCCGAGAGGAGGGATCGCTATGCTGGCTGAGCAGCGCGCCCGAGCGATTTTGCAGCAGCTCTCCCAGCACCAAACCGTCAGCGTGACGGACCTGTGTCAGACCACCGGTGCCTCGGAGGCCACCATCCGCCGGGACCTGAACGCCCTGGCCCGCCAGGGCAAGCTGGTAAAGATCCACGGCGGCGCCACCACCCCGGAGGAGGAGGAGTTTCTCGCCCGGGAGCCCGACCTGGCCACCAAGCAGCGCTACACCCGGGAGAAGGAGCGCATCGCCCGTTACGCCGCCGGCCTGGTGGGGGACGACGACGTGGTTTTTCTGGACACCGGAACCACCGCCCTCCACATGGCGGAGTACCTGAAGGACTCCAAGGCCCTGTTCGTCACCAGCAGCATCGACTTTGCCGGGAGGCTGTCCGCCCACGAGCGGCACGTCTACGTGCTGGGCGGAACCCTGAAGCCGGGCACAGTGGATATTGTGGGTGCGGAGGCACTGGACGCCCTGCGGCGCTACAACTTTACCAAGGTCTTTCTGGGCGTCAGCGGCATTAGCATCAGCCAGGGCTTCACTACGCCGGATCCGGAGGCGGCGGCCCTGAAGCTCATTGCGGCCTCCCGGGCGCAGTCGGTGTATGTCCTGGCCGACTCCAGCAAGTTCGGCCGGGTCACTGCCGCCACCATCCTCCCCCTGGAGAGAGCCCGGATTATCACCGACCGGATGCCCGACCGCAAGTATCTGGACAGCACCAGCGTCATCGCGGTCTGAGCTCCGTCCGGCGCGGTCCGGACCGGGGGCGCACAGCCCGTCCCATCCAACAAGCAACATATTGAAAGGAGATACACCTGTGAAAGAACATGTACAAAAATTCGGGCGTTTCCTCAGTGGAATGGTGATGCCCAACATCGGGGCCTTTATCGCCTGGGGCCTTATCGCCGCCCTGTTTATTGAGGCCGGCTGGTTCCCCAACGCCACCATCGCCAAAATGGTGAGCCCCATGCTCTCCTACCTGCTTCCCATCCTCATCGCCTACACCGGCGGTAAGATGGTAGGCGGGCAGAAGGGCGCGGTGGCCGGTTCCCTGGCGGCCCTGGGCGCCATCGCCTCCACCGAGAGCACCATGTTCATCGGCGCCATGATCTGCGGCCCCTTGGGAGGCTGGTGCATCAAGAAGTTTGACGAGAAGATGGAGGGCCATGTCCCCGCCGGCTTTGAGATGGTGGTCAACAACTTCTCTGTGGGCATTATCGGCGGTCTGCTGGCCATCCTATCCATCTTCGCCATTGGCCCCACCTGCGTGGTCCTCACCAACTGGCTGGGCGCTGGCGTGGGTTGGCTGGTGGATCACAGCCTGCTCCCCCTTACCGCTGTCCTGGTGGAGCCCGCCAAGGTGCTGTTCCTGAATAACGCCATCAACCACGGCGTCTTCACCCCCATCGGCACCGAGCAGGTGGAAGCCCTCCGGGCCGCCGGCGAGATCGGCAAGTCCATCCTGTATATGATCGAGTCCAACCCCGGCCCCGGACTGGGCCTGCTGCTGGCCTACTGTGTGGCCGGCAAGGGTGAGACCCGCTCCTCCGCCGGCGCGGCGGCCGTCATCCAGTTTGTGGGTGGCATCCACGAGATTTACTTCCCCTATGTGCTGATGAATCCCGTCGTCATCCTGGGCCCCATGCTGGGCAACGTCTGCGGCATCTTCACCCTGAACCTGCTGGGCGGCGGCTTGTCCGGCCCCGCCTCTCCAGGCAGCGTCATCGCCGAGCTGATGCTCACCCCCAAGGGCTGCTATGTGGCCAACATAGCCGGTATCGCCGTGGCCGGCGCGGTCAGCTTCGCAATCTCTGTCTTCCTGCTTAAGTTCTTCGGCAAGGACGCCAGCCTGGCTGAGGCCCAGGCTCAGGTGGCCTCCGCCAAGGCCGCCTCCAAGGGCCAGGCGCCCGCCACCGACGCCCCCACCGGCGCCAAGGTGGATATTAACTCCGTGAAGAAGATTGTCTTTGCCTGCGACGCCGGCATGGGCTCCTCCGCCATGGGGGCCACCATGCTGCGCAACAAGCTGAAGGACGCCGGTATCACCGACATCGAGGTCATCCACCACCCCGTGTCTGAGATCCCCGCCGACTGCCAGATTGTCGTTACCCACCATGAGCTGGCCCACCGGGCCGTAGCCAGCAACCCAAAGGCCCGAGTGATTCCTATCCAGAACTTTATGGGCGCCCCTGAGTACGCCATGCTGGTGGATGAACTGGTGGCCGCCCGCAGCGGCAAGGCCGCTCCCGCCCCCTCCGCTCCCCAGGCCGAGGAGAAGCCCGCTGTTCCCGCCGCTATCCTGCTGGAGCAGAAGAACATCGTCCTAAACTGCAAGTCTGTCACCCCTGAGGAGGCCATCAAGGCCGTGGGCAAGCTGATGGTGGAGAGCGGCTACTGCGCCGAGGGCTATGTCCAGGGTATGATCGACCGCAACGAGAGCTTCCCTGTGGCCATCGGCAGTCACGTGGCCATCCCTCACGGCACCAATGAGTCCCGGGACTTCATCCAGAAGACCGGCCTGGTGGTCATGACCTACCCCGACGGCATCGTCTGGGGCGAGGACGAGGAGCTGGTCCGCCTGGTGATCGGCATCGCCTCCCAGGGCGAGGAGCACCTGGACATCCTCAACCGTATTGTGGAGGTCTGCGAGACCGAGGAGGACACCGACGCCCTGGTGGACAACGCCACTGTGGAGGAGCTGTACAAAAAGCTGAACGGCCTGTCCTGATCCCCTTCCTCCGCAAGCAATGTCCCCGCTCCGAGGGTGTCTTCGGAGCGGGGACATTTTTATGGATTTTATCCACGAAATCTTTTGAAATCTATTGCATTCCCCGCCGCGGTCCAGTATAATGAGGTATCAGAACTTCAACTCCGGAAAACAGCAGCAGCGGACACAAAAAAAGGAAATATTTCATCATTAAAGGAGAAAATGTATGAAACAGTACCAGGAAATGACCCGTGAGGAGCTCCAGGCGGAGCAGGGCCGTCTGGCCCAGTCCTACGCTCAGCTTCAGGCCAAGGGGCTCAAGCTGAATATGGCCCGGGGCAAGCCCGGAGCCGACCAGCTGGAGCTGTCCCTCCCCCTGCTGGACGCCCTCAACTCCAGGAGCGACTGCCACGACGCCAGCGGTCTGGACTGCCGCAACTACGGCGAGCTGCTGGGCATCCCGGAGGCCCGCCGGCTCTTCGCCGACTACATGGGCGTGGCCCCCGAGGAGACCATCGTGGTGGGCTCCGCCTCCCTCACCTTTATGTACGACTGCGTGGCCCGGGCTATGCTGCTGGGTGTGCTGGGGGGCGAGAAGCCCTGGGGCAAGTACGACAAGGTGAAATTTCTCTGTCCCGTCCCCGGCTACGACCGCCACTTCACCATCTGTGAGACCCTGGGGATCGAGATGATCAACATCCCCCTCACCGAATGGGGCCCGGACATGGACCTGGTGGAGAAGCTGGTGGCGGAGGACGAGACCATCAAGGGCATCTGGTGCGTGCCCAAGTACACCAACCCCCTGGGCGGCTCCTACTCCGACGAGGCGACGCGCCGCCTGGCTGCCCTGAAGCCCGCCGCCAGGGACTTCCGCATCTTCTGGGACAACGCCTACGCCGTCCACTATGTCTATGAGGACACCCCTCTGCTCAACATCCTGGAGGAGTGTAAAAAGGCGGGCAATCCCGACATGGTCTACATGTTCGGCTCCACCTCCAAGATCACCTTCCCCGGGGCGGGGGTGGCTTTCTTCGCCGCCTCCAAGGCCAACGTGGACTTCGCCGCCAAGCAGCTGGACGCCCAGGCCATCAGCTGGGACAAGATGAACATGCTGCGCCACGTGCGCTACTTTAAGGATGTGGCCGGAATCAGGGCCCAGATGGACAGGCACGCCGCCCTGCTGAGGCCCAAGTTCGACGCCGTGCTCTCCACCTTGGAGTCTGAGCTTGGAGGCACCGGGGCGGGCTCCTGGGTGAAGCCCAAGGGGGGCTACTTCGTCACCTATATGGCTATGCCCGGCTGCGCCAAACGGATCGTCCAGCTGTGCAAGGAGGCCGGGGTGGTCCTCACCGGCGCCGGCGCCACCCACCCCTACCACAAGGACCCGGAGGACAGCTATATCCGCATCGCCCCCTCCTTCCCCTCTCCCGCCGAGCTGGCCCAGGCTATGGAGGTGTTCTGCACCGCCGCCAGGCTGGCCGCCGTGGAGAAGCTGCTGGGATGAACGTATTCGATATCATCGGGCCGGTGATGATCGGCCCCTCCAGCTCCCACACCGCCGGCGCGGCCCGGCTGGGCTATGTGGCCCGGAAAATTCTGGGGGAACAGCCGGTAAAGGCGGTTATCCAGCTCAGCGGCTCCTTCGCCCAGACCTACCGGGGCCACGGGACGGACAAGGCCCTCATCGCCGGCATCCTGGGCTTCCCCCCCGACGACGCCCGCATCCGGGACTCCCTGGAGCACGCAGTTGACATGGGGCTGGAGTACCGGTTTATCTGCGAGGGCATCCCCGGCGCCCACCCCAACACCGCCCGCATCACCCTCACCGGGGCGGACGGGGAGACCGTCACCGTTCAGGGGGCCTCGGTGGGGGGCGGGAACATCCTGGTGGACGAGCTCAACGGCATGGCGGTCCACGTCACCGGGCAGAGCAACACCCTGGTGGTCCTCCACAAGGACAAGCCGGGCGCCATCGCCGCCGTGACCAATTTTATGGCCTACTCCGGGGTGAACATCGGCAGCTTCCGCCTCTCCCGCCCCCAGAAGGGGGGCACCGCCGTTATGACCATCGAGGTGGACGGCGACATCCCCGCCGTTCTGGTGGAGAGCCTGAGGATCCTGCCCAACATCATCCATGTGGTGCTCATCCGGGCCGTGTAGGAGGAACTTATGCTGACCTATCAAAGAATCGACGAGCTCTGCCAGGCGGCGGAGCAGGCCGGCTCCACCATTTCCCGGGTAATCCTGGCCGACCAGGCCGGACAGCTGGAGCTGGAGGAGCAGGCGGTCTATGACCAGATGGCCCGGCGGCTCCAGGTGATGCGGGAGTCGGTGCGGACCGGGATGGACCCCGATATCCGCTCCACCTCCGGCCTATCCGGAGGGGACGCGGCCAAAATGCTGGCCTACGCCCGGGAGGGCGGCATCTGCGGACCCTTTATCAACAGCGCCATCGCCCGGGCTCTGGCTACCTCCGAGTGCAACGCCGCCATGGGCAAAATTGTGGCCGCTCCCACCGCCGGCTCCTGCGGCATCCTGCCGGGGACGGTACTGTCCGTGCTGGAGGCGGGGCAGTGTACGGAGGAGCAGGCCGTGATGGCCCTGTTCACCGCCGGGGGGATCGGCACCGTCATCAGCAGCCGGGCCACCCTGGCCGGAGCCGAGGGGGGCTGTCAGGCGGAGTGCGGCGCGGCGGCAGCCATGGCCGCCGTCGCCCTGGTGGAGCTGAAGGGGGGCTCCCCCGCCCAGGCGGCCCACGCCTGCGCCATGGCCCTGAAAAATCAGCTGGGCCTGGTGTGCGACCCGGTGGCCGGGCTGGTGGAGGTCCCCTGCATCAAGCGGAACGTGGCCGGGGTGATGGTCGCCCTGTCCGCCGCCGAGATGGCATTGGCGGGGATTGTGAGCAAAATCCCCGCGGACGAGTGCGTCTCCGCCATGTATGAGGTGGGCTGCGCCCTGCCCGCCTCCCTGCGGGAGACCGCCCAGGGGGGCCTGGCCGCCACCCCCACGGGAAAGCGGCTGAAGGAGGAAATTTTCGGCTCCTCCCCCGAAGCCTGAAAAAAAGTCGCTGTTTCATATGAAACAGCGGCCTTTTTTATATCCGCAGGAACTTGTTTACTTCCTTCTGCCGGCCCAGAATCAGCACCGGGCTCCCCCCGTCCAGCACGGTGTCGGGGCCCACGCCCATGTCCAGCCGTCCGGCCCGGCGGACGCCCAATATGTTGATGCCGTACCGCTTCCGCAGGTCCAGCTGAAGGATGGTCTTCCCCCGCCACTCCTCCGGCACGGTCAGCTCGAAGATGGAGTAGTCCTCATCCAGCTCAATGTAGTCCAGAATATGCTCCGAGGTGCAGCGGATGGCCGTCCAGGCCGCCAGCTGCTTCTCCGGATAGACCACCTCGTCGGCGCCGCAGCGCAGCAGAAATTTCTCCTGCACCCCCCGGGAGGCCCGGGCAATGACCTTTTGGGCTCCCAGCTCCTTCAGCAGGTCGGCGGTCTCCAGGGAGTTTTGAAAGTTGTCCCCAATGGCCACGATGCAGGCGTCAAAGCTGGGGATGTCCAGGGAGGAGAGGAACTCCCGGCTGGTGCTGTCCCCGATCTGGGCGTTGGTCACATAGGCCAGCGCCCCCTCCACCCGCTCCTCGCTGCTGTCCACCGCCATCACCTGGTGGCCCAGGTCGTTGAGCTTTCGGGCCACATGCTGGCCAAAGCGGCCCAGTCCGATTAACAGTACAGATTTCATCGCTGCCTCCTTTTCTCAGCCCACAATCAGCTTTTCCCTGGGCAGTCTGGCCGCGCTCCCCCTGCCCTCCGACAGGGCGGCAAAGACCAGGGTCAGCGCCCCTACCCGCCCGCAGTACATCAAAAGAATCAGAACGCACCGGGACAGCTGGCCCAGCTGGGGGGTGATCCCCAGGGTGACCCCCACCGTCCCCACCGCCGAGGCCGTCTCAAACAGGCAGGTGAGCAGGGGCAGGCCCTCCGCCCGGCTGATAATCAGGCCGCCGAAAAAGAACAGGGTCAGATACAGGGTGAGGATGGCCATGGCGCTGCGCACCGTCTCCTCCTCCACCCGGCGGCCGAAGAAGTGGGTCTCCTCCCTGCGGCGGAAGATGGCGAAGGCGGTGGACACCATCACCGCCAGGGTGGTCACCTTCATGCCCCCCGCCGTGGACCCGGGAGCCCCCCCGGTGAGCATCAGGATTATCATAATCCCGATGCCGCCCTCGCTCAGCACGTTGAAGTCCACGGTGTTAAAGCCGGCGGTCCTGGCCGTTACCGACTGGAACAGGGAGCCCCAGAACCGCTCCCCCGGCTCCAGCCCGGCGAACTCAAAAAAGTAGAAGTACACCGCCGGCAGCACCAGCAGCAGCCCGCTGGTCACCAGCACCACCTTGGTCTGCATCCGGTAGCGCCGGAAGCGCAGGCGGTTGGTCTTCAAATCGCTCCAGGTCATAAAGCCGATGCCGCCCAGAATAATCAGCGCCATGACAATCAGGTTTACCGCCGGCCGGGCGGCAAAGCCGGTGAGGGAGGAGTAGGGCGCCCGCACCCCCATCAGGTCGAAGCCCGCGTTGCAGAAGGCGGACACCCCGTGGAACAGCCCGTACCACAGCCCCCGCCAGAGGCCAAACTCCCGGCAGAACACCAGGGACAGCAGGGCGGCCCCCGTCAGCTCAAAGACGGCCGTCAGGGTGACAATAAAGCCGGTGAACCGGAGGATCCCGCCGATCTGGGGGGCGGAGATGGCGTCCTGCATCAGTCCCCGCTGCTTCAGGGAGATCCGCTGCCCCGCGGCGGAGGCGATCACCACAGCAAAGGTGACCACCCCCATGCCCCCCACCTGGATGAGGAGGAGCAGCACCCCCTGCCCAAAGCCGCTCCAGTAGGTGGCGGTGTCCCGGACCACCAGGCCGGTGACGCAGACGGCGGAGGTGGCGGTAAACAGGGCGTCGGAGAGGGGCGCGCCCAGGCCGTCCCGGGTGGCGAAGGGCAGCATCAGCAGAACAGCCCCCAGCAGGATGGCGGCTCCAAAGCCCAGGATAATAATTTGGGGCGAGGATAATCTCCTCTTTTTTCCCATACCGGTCCCTCCCCCCAGGCGGCTTTATTTGCATTTCCCCCGCCTCCGGCGGGGGAATGCGCAGTTTGTCAAAAATCCTTCGTCCCCCGCAGGGCGGGGCTCCTTTGGAAAGGAGCTGTCGGCCGCGAAGCGGCTGACTGAGGATTGTATTTTGCCGCAGACAAAATGTATGAAATAATCCTGAATTTCGATTACTTCGTATGTTTTGCTTCGCAAAACGCAATCCTCCGCCCCCTCCGGGGGCACCTCCTTTCAAAAGGAGGCTTTTGGTGCCCTCTGCTCCACTGGAGCTTTTTTGACAGGCTGTGCATTTCCCCCGCCGGAGGCGGTGCGTTAAAATCAAGGGCTCCAAACTAAGCTTATTATACCACACAAATTCCTGAGGTCAATCCCGGCGCGGGTTTCTTCACGGCCCGGCGGGCAGTTCCACGCAGAAGGCGTTGATCCCGCCGGCGCTCTCCGCCCAGATTTTTCCGTGGTGCTCCTCGGCGATGCCCCGGGCGATGGACAGCCCCAGGCCGTAGCTGCCGTTCAGGCTTCTGGCCCGGTCCAGGCGGTAAAACCGCTTGAAGATGCTGCTCAGCTCCTCCCCGGGGATGGCCTCCCCGGGGTTGGACACCCGCAGCAGGCACCGCGCCCTGCCCTTCCGCTTCAGCGACACGGTCACCGTTCCGCCAGGCGCGGAATATTTTTGGGCGTTATCCAAAAAAATCTCCACTATCTGCCGCAGCCGGGCCCCGCAGCCCCTCACCGTGATCCCCCCCTCGATCTCCTCGGCCAGGGACAGGCCCCGCTCAAAGAAGAGGGCCTCAAAGGGGAGAATGGCGTCCGCCGTCAGGCGGCTCAGGTCCAGGGGGACGTGGTCCTGTCCGGCCGCCCCGCTGTCCACCCGGGCCAGCTCCAGCAGGCTCTCCACCAGCCCCCTCATCTGGCGGGACTCGGTGAGAATATTGGCGGCCAGCTGCCGGGAGGACGTCTCCCCCGGGTTCTGGAGCAGCTCGGCGCTGGTCATGATTACGGTGAGGGGGGTCTTCAGCTCGTGGGAGGCGTCGGCCACAAACTGCCGCTGCTGCTCCCAGACCCGCTCCACCGGCCGCACCGCCCAGCGGGCCAGCAGAAGGCTGACAAGCAGCAGAATTCCAAAGCCCAGGCAGCCCGCCAGAACGCAGTTGCGGGCGAGGTGGGACAGGGCGGCCCGCTCCTGAGACACGTCGGCCAGCACCAGGCAGGTCTCCGGCCCCCCCACCCACAGGTAGCGCAGGCCGTACTCCTCCAGAATGCCGGCGGGTGCGCCGGCGGCCGCCGCCCGCTGTACCGCGGCCTCCAGGTCGGCCCGGGACAGGCCGTAGGGCGCGCCGTCCCCGGTGAAGGCCTGGCCGTCCCGGCTCAGGCGCAGGACCAGGCAGGGGAGGCGGAAGTCCTCGGGGAGCCTGTTGTGATGTCCCGGGGGGGCGGGCCGGGCGGCGGCCTGCATCATGCGGAGGCTCTCCGCCTCCAGCCCCGCCCGGGTAAAACGGACCACCAGCCCCAGGATAACGCAGAGCATGGTCATCAGCAGCGCCATGTTGATGCACACAAGCTTAACGCGCAGCCGCTTCAGCATGGCTTCTCCACCTCCAGATGGTAGCCCATCCGCCGGACCGCCTTGATGCGGATGTTGGAGCCGATGCTGGCCAGCTTCTTCCGGAGAAAGCCCACATAGACCTCCACGTGGTTGTCCACCGCGTTGGAGTCGAAGCCCCACACCCGGGCCAGGATAATCTCCTTGGACAGATTCTGTCCCTGATTTTGCAGCAGATAGCGCATCACGTCAAACTCCCGGGCGGACAGGCGGACGCTGTTCTCCCCACACACCAGCATGCCGGAGGCCAGGTCCAGGGCGGTGTTGCCGCACACCAGCTCGTCCACCTGCCGGCCCTGGCGGCGGAGCAGGGCGTTGATGCAGGCCAGCAGCTCCCGGGAGTCGAAGGGCTTGGTGAGGTAGTAGTCCGCCCCGGCGTTCAGCCCCTCCACCCGGTCCTCCAGCTCCGACCGGGCCGTCAGCATCAATATCGGGGTGGCGCACCGGCTGGCCCGCACCCGGCGGGCCACCTGAAAGCCGTCCAGACCGGGCATCATCACGTCCAGAATCAGCAGGTCGTACACCCCCAGCTCGGCGTACTCCGCGCCGGTCTCCCCGTCGTACACCGTCTCCACCTGAAAGCCCTTGCCCTCCAGAAGGGTCTTCAGCGACTGTGCCAGCAGCTTTTCGTCCTCAATCACCAGAATTTTCATTGCGTACCCCCTGAATAGCGGAAATTTTTCCTCCGTCTTTTCTCCATTATAGCAGATAATCCTGAAAGAAAGCTGAAAGAAAGCTGAAAGAAAGTCGTTCAAAAAAGGTTTACATCTCTTTCAGCGCTCTTTCAGCCCTCTGTGCTACAGTACGGGGCGAAGGAAGTGATCTGTATGGCGCAATACCGCCACGAATGGAAGCACATGATTGACCTCAGCGACCGCATCGCCATCCGCCAGCGGCTGAGGGCGGTGGCCCGGCCGGACGGCCACGCCCGGGACGGGCGCTACCTGATCCGCAGCCTGTACTTCGACACCCCCGGCGACACCGCCCTGCGGGAGAAGCTGGACGGGGTAAACCGGCGGGAGAAATTCCGCCTGCGCTGCTACAACGGGGACCCCTCCCTCATCCATCTGGAGAAGAAGAGCAAGCGGAACGGCCTGGGGTCCAAGGAGCTGACGGAGGTGTCCGCAGCGGAGGTCCGGGCCCTTCTGGAGGGCGACCTGGACTGGATGGCCCGCAGCGGCCGCACCCTGGTGTGGGAGCTGTACCAGAAGATGCACACTCAGCTCCTGCGGCCCAGGACCATTGTGGACTACATCCGGGAGCCCTTCGTCTACGCCCCGGGGAACGTCCGGGTCACCATCGACACGGACATCCGTACCGGGCTGAGCCGCACCGATTTTCTGGACCCGGACTGCCTCACCGTCCCTGCGGGGGACGCCCCCGCCATCCTGGAGGTGAAGTGGGACGAATATCTGCCGGAGATCATCCGGGCCGCCGTCCAGCTGCCCGGGCGGCGGGCCTCCGCCTTTTCCAAATACGCCGCCTGCCGGATCTACGGGTAGAGGCCGGCCCGCGCGCCCCTGTCCAAGGGGGCGGCACAGAGACCGCCCCCTACCGTTAAAAAAAGGAGAATTGCTATGACCTTTCAGGACATCTTTAAATCCAGCTTTCTGGAAAACGTCACCGGCGTGTCCATCCTGGACATGGCCGTCGCCCTGGCGCTGGCCTTCGGCCTGGGGCTGTTTATCTTCCTGGTCTACCAGAAGACCTGCACCGGGGTGATGTACTCCTCCAGCTTCGGGGTCACCCTGGTGGCCCTCACCATGATTACCACCCTGGTGATTCTGGCCGTCACCAGCAACGTGGTGCTCTCCCTGGGCATGGTGGGCGCCCTGTCCATCGTCCGGTTCCGCACCGCTATCAAGGAGCCCCTGGACATCGCCTTCCTGTTCTGGGCCATCGCGGTGGGCATCGTGCTGGCCGCCGGGCTGATCCCTCTGGCGGTGTTTGGCAGCGGGGCCATCGGGGTTATGCTGCTGGTGTTTGTCAACAGAAAATCCCATGTGAACCCCTACATCCTGGTCCTCCAGTGCGACGGCCAGGACAGCGAGGCCCGGGCCCTGGCCTATCTGGAACAGCAGACCCTGCGTCAGGCCGTCAAGAGCAAAACCGCCCGGCGGGGGGCGGTGGAGCTGAACCTGGAGCTCCGGCTGAAGTCGGACCGCACGGATTTTATCAACACACTGGCCGATATGGAGGGCGTTCAAAGCGCCGTGCTGGTCAGCTACAACGGGGACTACATGGGGTAAGGGGGGAGGTCTGTGTCCACCAGCAAGCATATTGACAGGCTCTGCGCCGGGGGACTGGCTCTGGCGCTGCTGCTCACCCTCCTGTTCGTCAACGGGGAGGCCCTGGGACTCGCCTCCGCCTCCAAAGCCATGGGCTATGAGGACCGCCTGTTTGACACCAGCCGCGTCCATACCGTCGACATCGTCATGGACGGCTGGGAGGACTTTCTGGCGACCTGCGAAAACGAGGAGTACTCCCCCTGCACGGCGGTTATCGACGGGGAGAGCTTTCAGAGCGTGGGCCTCCGGGCCAAGGGGAACACCTCCCTGTCCACCGTGTCCGCCCTGGGCAGCGACCGCTACAGCTTCAAGCTGGAGTTTGACCACTACGAGGCGGGCAAAACCTGCCACGGCCTGGATAAGCTGTGCCTGAACAATCTGATTCAGGACAACACCATGATGAAGGACTACCTCACCTACCGCCTCATGGCCCAATTCGGCGCGGCGGCCCCGCTGTGCAGCTTTGTCTTTCTCACCGTCAACGGGGAGGACTGGGGCCTGTACCTGGCGGTGGAGGGGGTGGAGGAGGCCTTCCTCCAGCGCAATTACGGCAGCGGATACGGCCAGCTGTACAAGCCGGACAGCATGAGCTTTGGCGGCGGCCGGGGCAACGGCCGGGAGTTCGACATGGACAGGCTGGATTTCTCCCAGCAGTTCTCTCCGCCGGAAGGGCCGGAGGACCGGGAGGGCTTTCAGCCCCCCGGCAACTTCGGCGGGGAGGCCCCCGGCTTCGGCGGCAGGGGCGGACAGGGTGGCCCCGGCGGCGGGATGGGTTCTGATGACGTGAAGCTGCAATACATCGACGACAGCCCGGACAGCTATCCCAACATCTTTGACAGCGCCAAGACCGAGGGGGCGGATCAGGCCCGCCTGATTCAGGCGCTGAAGGCCCTCGGCCAGGGGGAGGCCGCCTCCGCTGTGGACGTGGACGCCGTGCTGCGGTACTTTGTGGTCCACAACTACGTGGTCAACGGGGACAGCTACACCGGCTCCATGGTCCACAACTACTACCTCTACGAGGAGGACGGCCTGCTGTCTATGATCCCCTGGGACTACAACCTGGCCTTCGGCACCTTCCGGGGAAACGACGCCTCCGGGGCGGTGAACGACCCCATCGACAGCCCCCTGTCCGTCACCGGGGACGGCGACCGCCCCATGGCCGACTGGATCTTCTCCCGGGAGGAGTACACCGCCCTGTACCACCGGTACTTTGCCGAATTCCTGGAGACCGCGGACCCCGCCGCCCTCATTGACCAGGCCCGCGCCCTCATCGCCCCCTATGTGGAGCGGGACCCCACCAAATTCTGTACCTGTGAGGAGTTTGAGGCCGGCGTCCAGGCCCTGAAGACCTTCTGCGCCCTGCGGACGGAGAGCGTGGCCGGCCAGCTGGCGGGGACCGTCCCCTCCACCGGCGAGGGGCAGTCCGCCGATCGGGCCGCCCTGGTGGACGCCTCCGGGCTGGACCTGTCTGAGATGGGCACCATGAATCAGGGCGGCGGCCCCGGCGGCTTTGGCCGTCCCGGGGGAGACCGGGGCGCCCCGGATCAGGGCGGAGCGGTCCCCGCCTTCCGCCCGGAGGGCGGCAGGCCGGACCGGGACAATCCCGGCCAGGCCCGGGAGGACCCCGCCCCCTGGCTCTGGCTGGCGGCGTCGGTTTTGGCTCTGGCGCCGCTTCTGCTGGCGGCGCGGCGGTTCAGGCGGTTTGGCCCATAGCGAAAAGGCCGGCTGGAGCATGCGCTCCGGCCGGCCTCTTTTACAGCTTGGCGCTGATGCAGCCCTCATACCACTGGTGAGGGGGCAGGTCAGACTGATAGGCCTCCTCGAAGAGCGGGTAGAGCTCCTCATAGGTCCGCCCGTCGGAAATGATCCGCTTCAGCTCAGAGGTCTGAAGGGGGATGATCTTCATGCCGTCCACCCGCCTGCTATTGTCCCCGACGTCGTAATAGGTCATGTGCTTTCTGCCCCGGAAGTCTGAGGTCACGTTGATGTGCAGGTAGTTCGTCACGAACACGCAGTATGCGTCGGTATTCCCGCTTTTCAGGATGTAATCCCCCAGGTGGCGGGATACCGGCTCCATCTCCATCCTGCGCTGGTTGTTTTTGTCGGCCAGGTTGGCCTCCAGCAGAAGGGCGTGCTCCGGGAGTCCCTCCTCCCGGGCGTACTCATAGACAATATCCGCCCCGCCCCCCGCCGCGTGGGTCTTGGGCAGCAGGTCCGCGTCCAGCGACAGCTTCATGTAGTCCAGCACCCGCCCCCGCCGCCGGCTCACCTTGTACCAGATGATGCCCAGCACATACTCAAAAATGGTGGGGACGTCGGCGCTGTCCGTCACCATGCTCCGGATGGTGATGTCATTCCGCTTTTCAAAGCAGTCCAGCAGCCGGAGGAGGTTCTGGTCGGTAAACCGGGTGTCGATCAGGTGCTGGAGGCGGCGGTAGCGCTCGTCCTCCAGGGCGGTGCGGGCCTCCTCCAGCGTGGCGGCGGAGGTCCCCAGCTCGGCGTTGACACTGTCGATGACGGCGGTCTCCCGGAACACCAGGCCGGCGCTGATCTCCTCCAGGGGACAGTCCTCAAAGAGCACGTCCGACCGGGTGTAGGCCCGGGCGTAGAGCTCCTCAACGGCGGAGCTGAAAAAGTGCTTGGGGATGATGTCCAGCTTGACGGTTCCGTCCTCGAAAAGGACCGTGTTGGTGGTTCTGATGTACCGGCGGTTGAGGTCGAAGTAGTCGGAGAGGTTGGCCTTGGCCTTGAACAGGTGCATGACCCGGAAGAACACCCGCTTGAACTCCGCCTCGGTGGACACCCCGTCAAAGGCGGTCCGCCTTTGGTGCCGGACGGGGGCTTGTTTGATGGCCTTCTGCGAGGTGGTATCAAACAGATACCTCCGCCACCATATGCCAATCTTGACAGCTCTTGTGGCCTCATATACCTGGGGGAGCGCCCCAAGGTTATGCTCTACATACACGGAATAGAGGCAGTGATAAAGCCTGGTATAGGCCGGGTCATAGCTGCCGCGGCTCTTCCGGTTCATCCCAACCGCACAGATTACCTCGTCGCTCACCCCGTTATCCAGGAAGTACTCCAGAGCCGCCTGGTAGTTGTCCATCCCCATCAGCCGGGAGAGGATCACCTCGTCCACAGAGCCTTTCCCCGCCCTGATCTCCCACATGCTGCGGAGAATCTGTTCCGTATTCTCCGGGCTGGTACACAGGGGCAGCAGATAGGTGAACTCCTCATAGGACAGTGTCTCCGCCCGGGACAGCACATAGAGCATCACAATAAAGGGCCGCACCGTCTTACCCTCAACGGCACAGCTGGTCTTCAGCAGCTGCTTCAGGTAGAGAAAGCTGTCTTTGGGAATCTGAAGAAAGTTGTCCGGCCGGAAGTCCCTGCTGTCAACCGCCTCCATCAGGGCGCGGCCCGCCGGGCTCAGCCTCCGCTCACTGTCAATCAGGCCGATATCCACCAGCCCGGAGGTCTTCTCCCGGGCGTCCTTGGGCTTGTTGTTGGCATCGCCCTCCAAAAACCCCTTCTCCTTGATAAAATCGTAGTACCGTGTCCGAACCGCGTTGTTTCCGCTCCAGTACTCCGACCGGTTTTCCTCCCGCTGCCAGAACTCATCCAGCAGCAGCAGCTGCCACTCAATGGCCCGGTTAAAGCCCTTCGTCCGGAAGCTGGTGGTGCCCAGACTCCAACAGAAGCTCTTATATGGGAATGAACTTGACATAGCGCCCTCCTCCCGATAGTTGACAATCAATACTTCCTCGCTCACCGACAGCCGGTCTTTGGTGTGATAGCTGGCGTTGGCGTAGCTGTAATTCAGGTGGATTGCCCGGTATTTTCCCCGGTGCTTATCCAGCCATTCCAGCAGAATTTTGTTCTCCTTCCCCTTGCTCCGCAGCACGTTGGACAGGGCGAAGCGGACCCCCTGGCCGTCCAGCCTGTCCAGAAAGTCCAGCAGCGCCCGCTCCAGCTCCTCGTTCCAGCCCCCCTGCTCGTTGTAGGGGGCGCAGGCGATCAGATAGGGGGGGTCAGCGTACACAAAGTCCCCCGCGCCCAGGGAGGAGACGTCAAAATCCCGAAAATCCCGGCAGGTGAAGCGGCAGTCCTGCTCCTTCAGCCGGTCTATGAAGTCGGACAGCTTGCGCTCCATGTTGGGGTTGAAGTCCCGCTTTCCCACCGGCAGGTTAAACTCC
The DNA here is from genome assembly GCA_950097245.1 of uncultured Oscillospiraceae bacterium. Classification (GTDB taxonomy): domain Bacteria; phylum Bacillota; class Clostridia; order Oscillospirales; family Oscillospiraceae; genus Lawsonibacter. The sequence continues at coordinate 30,520 of CATNCS010000021.1, forward strand.
CCCTGCCGGTTGAAGCGGATCTGGTTGTTAAAGGCGTAGACGATGAGCACATAGAGCATGACCGTGGTATAGTCCTCGTCCCCCGGCCCCTGCCGGGCCCGGTTGTAGTCGGCCCTCAGCCTCAGATAGCCCTCCCGGTTGTACTCCCCCAGCCCCTTCCCGCTCTCGCAGCCGTAGTGGTCATAGCCAAAGCGGCCGGCCTGGGAGAGGTGGTACTCCTCGATGATCTGGTAAATCCACCCCAGAACGGTCTCCTTGTCCCGCCTGCGGAAGGTGTCGTACAGACGGAGCAGCTCCCGGTTCAGGTCGTTGTAGACCACCCGGCGGCTGGCGGCGTTGACGCCTACGTTGCAGCCGCCGCAGAACAGATCCACAAACAGGTCGATATTTTTGGGGAACAGAGGCAGTATCTGGGACAGCAGCCTGTATTTTCCCCCGGTGTAGTTCAGCGGTGACTGGATCATCTCAGCGCTCCTCATCAAAACAGGTACATAAAAACAGCCGCTCTGCGTTTTCCGTAATCTCTGACTTCCCCGCCGAAAAGGCCCGGTAGCCCTCGGAGAAGACCTGGACCCTGCCCTTTTGGCCCAAAATGCGGAAAATATCCTCATCCGATATCTTCGCGTTGGAGCGGTCGTTCCCCTTCTCCGCCATATTGTTGTAGGACAGCAGGATATACCGGGCCCTTACGTCCCGGATCAGGGCCTGGAGGGCCTCCGCCGCCCCCCTGGTGCAGTATTTGCTCTTCATGCCGCTGCGGTCCATCTTTTTGGCCACGCCGAAGACCTGGGGCTTCCTCCACCGGGCCACGTTCTCCAGCAGGTGGTAGGTGTCGCAGTACTGCCGGGAGTTGTAGGGGGGGTCGATGTAGACCAGGTCGGCGGTGATGCGCTTCACCAGCTCGTTGGCGTCCTCGTTGAAGCAGCGGTTTTCAGGGTTGTTGTCCACCGCCGCCAGGGGGACGGACAGCTCCAGCGACTGCTCAAACTCCGCCCCTCTGCGGTAGGAGTCGTAATGGCCGCAGGTCTTGGCAATCCGGTCCATGGCGTAGAGCAGGGCGGTAATCAGAATCGCCCGCTCCCGGCCGTTGATCTCTCCCCCCTCATAGCTGCGCTCAATGTCCTCCCGGATCCATCCGATTTTCCCGCAGTCCGCCCTGCTGAAATAGGTGTCCGCGAAATTTCCCGTCATGTAGTTCTCTCCCCCGTCCCGGAGGGCGTTATACCGGACCACCGCGTCCACAATCCGCCGGGGCTCGTAGGGCTCCGCCCCGAACCAGGCGAAGTTGCAGATGTAGTTGCTGTACATCAGGTCATTGGTCACCAGAACCCGGTTGGCAAAGGCGGAGGACACCGCCCCGGTCCCGGCGAAGAGGTCCGCCACCGACGCGATAGCTCCGCACTCCTCCTCCACCACCCGGGTGATGAAGGGCAGCAGCTTGTACTTGTTCCCCAAATACCTGCGGTTGTTGATCTGGGAGGTCCTGTACAGCCCCTCCTCCGTCCCGGCAGCGCACATGGCGGCTCACTCCTCCCCACGCAGCAATCTGATTCTATCGGAGATTATGTCCTATAAACCGGACTTTTCCTCCGGAAACCCCGCAATCATATTGTTTTATTTTATTACAAAGAGGAAAATCTGTCAACTCGCCCGGCCACCCGCAGGGCGGGCAAAAAGAAGCCGGGGAATTACTCCCCGGCTCTATACTGGTCACTCCCTGTTTGGTTTAAGCGTTGGGAACTGAATACCCAAAATATCGGCTAACGCTTTCAGTGCCTCAAACTCTGTATTTCCCTTTTCAGCTTCACGATTCAAAAACCGCTGCATTTCTTCTTTTGTCATCCCTGTCCACCTCCTTTCTTGTCTCGCTCCATCGTCTCCGCCAAGAAGGATTATCAGCGGTTAATTCCAGAAATCGGTCTTCTCCCTCAGGCCGATGGAGGCGGCCTTGAAGGTGGGGTCCTTCCCCTGGGCGCGCTGGTCGGTGTAGTCCTTCAGGGCCTTCATGGCAGTGCCGCCCAGAATAACGATCACAGGCAGGTTGATGATGGCCATAAAGCCCATGAGCACGTCGGCGATGTTCCAAACCAGGCCGAACTCCAGCTGGGCGCCGATGAACACCAGCAGCACCGCGACGATGTTGAAGACGGTCCTGCCGGTTTTGCCTACCTCGCGGCCGGCGATGTAGTTCATGCAGCCCTCGCAGTAGTACAGGTTACCCAGCAGGGTGGTGAAGGCGAAGAGCAGCAGGGCGAAGGTGATGAAGTAGGGGCCCACGCTGCCGAAGGTGTCGGCCAGGGCGGCCTGGACAAAGGGGGCGCCCTTCAGATCCTCAGAGGGGACAATGCCGGTGGACAGAGCCATGAGGGCGGTGGCGGTACAGATGAGGATGGTGTCGATGAACACGGACAGCATCTGGACCAGGCCCTGCTTCACGGGGTGGGACACGTCGGCCGCGGCGGCGGCGTTGGGGGCGGAGCCGATACCGGCCTCGTTGGAGTACAGGCCGCGCTTGATGCCCTGCATCACGCAGGAGCCCATGAAGCCGCCGAAGATGGCCTGGAAGTCGAAGGCGCTGACGAAGATGTGGCCCAGGACCATGGGGATGTTCTTGATGTTCAGAATCACCACCACGATAGCGACCAGAATGTAAATGACGCCCATAACAGGCACCATCACGCCGGTGACCTTGACGATGCGCTTGCCGCCGCCAAAGACGCAGATGGCCACCAGAATGGCCAGAATGGCGGCGCCCACCAGAGCGACCACGCTGAACTCCTTGCCGAACATGGAGATGGTGCCGGCGGCCTCATAGAAGGAGTAGCTGGTGAAGCTGTCCATCAGGTTGAAGGAGCATACCATGTTAAAGCCGCCGGCGTAGGTGGCGATGAGGATGACGGCGAAGATGACGCCCAGGGCCCGGCTGTGGAGGGCGGCCTCGATGTAGTAGGAGGGGCCGCCGTAGCTGCCGCCCTTGGGGTCCTTCTTCTTGTAAATCTGGGCCAGGGTGCTCTCCACGAAGGCGGAGGCCCCGCCGATGATGGCGATGAGCCACATCCAGAACACCGCGCCGTAGCCGCCCCCGGCGATGGCGGTGGCCACACCCACGATGTTGCCCGTGCCCACACGGCTGGCGGTGGACACCATCAGTGCCTGGAAGGCGGAGACGGAGTTGCTGTCCTTGGGCTTCTCGGTGACCACCCGGATGGACTCGGGGAGCAGCCGCAGCTGGACCAGCTTGCCCCGGAAGGTGAAGTAGAGACCGACGCCCAGCAGCATGATAATCAGGATATAGCTGTACATATAGCCGCTTATGGTGTCAATCAGGCCGGAAAACGCTTCTAACATAGTCTTTCCCTCTCTCTCATAAAAATAATTGTGCCTGGGTTATGCTCCTCCTCTCAGGGGCTCATGTTGTGATTATAACACAAAAAATTCCGTTTGGCTAGAGCTATTTTTCACGTCAGCGTCAAACACAAAAAAATCCGGAATGCTGGGGGGCATTCCGGGTTTTTATTATTTGGCGTATTCGATGGCCTTGGTCTCCCGCAGGAGGTGGACCTTGATCTGGCCGGGGTACTCAAGCTCGTCCTCGATCTTCTTGGCGATCTCCCGGGCGAGGAGGACCATCTGGTCCTCGCTGATAACCTCGGGCTTAACCATGATCCGGACCTCCCGGCCGGCCTGGATGGCGAAGGACTTCTCCACCCCGTTGAAGGAGGAGGTGATCTCTTCCAGGGTCTCCAGCCGCTTGATATAGTTCTCCAGGTTCTCCCGCCGGGCGCCGGGCCGGGCGGCGGAGATGGCGTCGGCCGCCTGGACCAGGCAGGCCACCACCGTCCTGGGCTCCACGTCGTTGTGGTGGGCGTGGATGGCGTGGATGATGTTCTCGCTCTCCCGGTACTTCCGGGCCAGCTCCACGCCGATCTGCACGTGGGAGCCCTCCACCTCGTGGTCGATGGACTTGCCCAGGTCGTGGAGCAGGCCGGCCCGCTTGGCCTCGGTGACGTTGGCGCCGATCTCGGCGGCCAGCAGTCCGGCCACGTGGGACACCTCGATGGAGTGGTTGAGCACGTTCTGGCCGTAGCTGGTGCGGTAGCGCATCCGGCCCAGCAGCTTCACCAGCTCGGGGTGCAGGCCGTGGACGTTGGTCTCGAAGATGGCCCGCTCGCCCTCCGACTTGATGACCATGTCCACCTCCCGCTTGGCCTTCTCCACCATCTCCTCGATGCGGGCGGGGTGGATTCGGCCGTCCAGGATGAGCTTCTCCAGGGCCAGCCGGGCGATCTCCCGGCGGACGGGGTCGAAGCAGGAGACGGTGATGG